>QFXC01000011.1:736899-942359 GCA_003349885.1 endosymbiont of Galathealinum brachiosum
GTCGTAAGTCAAAATTTTAGATACTTCATAAGCCCTGTCAACATGGCTGATAGCTCTTTGGTTTCTTTTATCCAGATGTTACCAGTCGCGCTGGAAATGTAGCCAATTTCTATGCCTATATATTTGAGTTCTTAACTCGGCACATGAGCCTTTGGCGTAATTCAAAAAATTACGCTTATCTTTATCAGTATCCCGCCCAAAGGCTTCAGCAATGTTGCCAGGAACAGATAATCCGGAACGGGTAATCTGATCCTTAAACCCAAAGTCTTTCAAATCAACAAGGTAACGATAAATTTCAACCGATAACCGAGAAGACCGTTTCCAAACATCCATATCTTCAAAACGCATAACAACTCCTTTGTTTAAGCTTTTGACTAACGACTTAAGACTTACGACTATCTTCTAATCCGGTATTTTATCTAATAGTGCATCAACAAATTCAGTTGCATGAAATTCACGCAGATCATCAATGCTTTCACCCACACCGATAAAACGAATGGGTAAGCCCAGTTTTTCTGCGATAGCGAATAAAATGCCACCCTTGGCTGTGCCATCGAGTTTAGTCAGAATTAAACCGGTAATACCCATCGCTTCATTAAACTGTTGAGCCTGTATTAAACCATTCTGGCCAAAACCCGCATCCATAACGAGCAGGGTTTCATGAGGAGCTGAATCATCCAGTTTACCCATGACGCGTTTAATTTTAATTAACTCATCCATTAGATTCATTTGAGTATGTAAACGTCCTGCGGTATCAGCGATAACGATATCGATATTTTTTGATTTGGCTGATTCAATGGCATCATAAATAACCGATGCGGAATCTGCACCGGTTCCCTGTGCTACAACCGCAATTTCATTGCGCTCGCCCCAGGTTTGTAGTTGCTCAACTGCCGCTGCACGGAAGGTATCACCGGCTGCAAGTAAAACAGATTTTCCCTGTGCCTGATAACGTTTTGCCAGTTTACCTATGGTGGTTGTTTTACCCGCACCATTAATGCCGATAACAAGAATAACGAAAGGTGATTTTGTTTCATCAATAACAAGTGGCTGATCTACGGGCTGTAAAATTTCAACCATATCATCACAAAGAGCATTAAACAGGGCAATCGGATCTTTAAGCTCATTACGTGAAATACGTTTAGTCAGGTCGGTTATAATGCGATCGGTGGCTTCTACTCCTACATCTGCTGTCAGCAGGCGCATTTCCAGTTCTTCGAGTAACTCTTCATCGATGACCTTTTTGCCCAGTAGCAGGTCAGCCATGCCATCGGTTAATCCTGCACGTGTTTTATCCAGGCTATCTTTAAGGTATACAAACGAGCTTTCTTCTTTTGCTTTTGCCCATTCTTCAGCGGTTGGCGGTGTAAATGAAGAGCCGCCTTTTACCTCTGTTGGTTTCTCTTCTGGTTTTTCTATTTCAGTGTTGTCTTGCTGAATGTCTGCACGGGTTTCTTTTGCTGCATCTTCTTTTATCTCTTCCTGTGTGACTTCTATAACAGCAGGTGATGCTTCTTCAGCTTGTGCTGGCGCTGGGCTGCTAACCTGCTTGCGTGCCCCTGCAGGTGTGAAAGATGCACCTGATTTTATTGCAGGTGTGCTGCTTTCATTGCTGAGTTCTGTCGAGTTCTCATTATCAGTTTCAGAGGTAACTTCAGAATTTTCTTTGTCGCGGCGTAAAAAACCAAACATAATTTATTAAAGTGCTTGTGTATAAGGAGGGGCTTATCCTATCATCGCGTGGAACTCAGGTTAAGTATTCCGGTCATTATTCTTCAGATCGGATTGATAAGTTAAGCGTAAACGGGTGAATATCTCCGGGATATAGCCATTTATAGTTGGAATAGTTACTTTAACCACCTATTTTTACTTACAGGGTAAATTGAATGATTTTAAAGAAATACAGTGCATTGCTCGTGTGTTCGGGCTTGATGTTAGGTTTGTCTGCCTGTCAGACGAATCCGGGTAAAACGACACAAACTGAGTCGAAAATCAGTGTGAGTGAGTCGGGTGTGCATAGTTTTATGCTGAATAACGGCATGAAAGTGCTGGTTAAGCCTGATCACCGTTCACCGGTTGCGGTTTCACAGGTGTGGTACAAGGTGGGCAGTTCTTATGAGTATGACGGGGTAACCGGTGTTTCTCATGCGCTTGAGCATATGATGTTTAAGGGAACTAAAAAACTGGAACCCGGTGAATTCTCGGAAATTATTGCGGCTAATGGCGGCAGTGAAAATGCCTTCACCGGGCAGGATTACACGGCTTACTTTCAACGCATATCCAGTGATCGTCTGGAGTTATGTTTTGAACATGAAGCTGATCGCATGCGTAACCTTCAGTTAAATGAAGCAGAATTTAAAAAAGAAATTGAAGTTATTAAAGAAGAACGTCGCTCTCGCACAGAAGACAAACCAACTTCTTTAACTTATGAGCGATTCAATGCAGCCGCTTTTATTAATTCCAGTTACCAGCAGCCAATCATTGGCTGGATGGAAGATCTGGATAGTATGGAATTAAAAGATTTAAGTCAGTGGTATAAAACCTGGTATGCACCGAATAATGCAACCCTGGTGGTGGCAGGTGATGTTGACCCAGCACAGATAAAAACATGGGCTGAAAAATATTTCGGTGTATTAGAAATTTCGGACATTACGCCACCTAAACCGCGTCGTGAAGTTAAACAAATGGGTGAGCGGCGTATAACGGTTAAAGTGCCGGCAAAGGTTCCTTATTTATTAATGGGTTATAAAGCACCCGTAATGAATACTGCAAAAGATGAAAAAGATATTTATGCATTAGAAGTGCTTGCGGGTGTACTTGATGGTGGTGACAGTAGTCGCTTAAGTCAGCGACTGGTGCGTGAAACAGAAATTGCAACGTCTGCCGGTGCGGGTTATGACCCTTATGCAAGACAGCAAACATTATTTTTATTTGATGGTATGCCACGAGCAGGTCACAGTGTTGAAGAGCTGGAAGTCGCGATTAAAAAACAGATCAGTGAAATTCAAAATAAAGCACCCTCCGTGCAGGAACTTAATCGTGTGAAAGCACAGGTAATGGCCTCATCAGTTTATGAAAAAGATTCTGTTTTTTATCAGGCGATGCAGTTGGGTACTTTAGAAACTGTGGGTGTTGGCTGGCAGAAAAAAGATGAATACCTGAAAAACATTCAGCAGGTAACTGCAGAGCAGGTTCAGGCAGTGGCAAAAAAATATTTACAGGATGATAGTTTGACAGTGGCTGTATTAGATCCGCAATCGACAGATACTGCAAAACAGAAGAGAAGAAAAGCTGCTGCAGGAGGTCGTCATGGTCATTAATAAAAGTTTAGTTACATTAGGCCTTCTGTTTGTTCAGGGCCTGGTATTTGCATCACCTGATATTCAGCATTGGCAGACAGAAAACGGTGCGGATGTTTATTTTGTACCATCAAATGATATTCCGATGGTTGATGTTCGTATTGTTTTTGATGCGGGTAGTGCACGTGATTCGGAAGTAGGTAACAACCTGGCTGGCACTGCAATCATGACTAATGGTTTGTTATCTGAGGGTGCCGCGGGTGATGATGCGCAAGTGCTAGCCGAAAAGTTTGAAGCGGTTGGCGCTTCTTTTAGTAATGGTTCTTTAAAAGATATGGCGTGGTTAAGTGTGCGTAGTTTGCGTGATGATCGATATTTGCAGCCTGCATTAATTAATCTGAAAAATATTTTAAGTTTACCTGATTTTTCAAAAGCGTCTTTTAAACGTGAAATTGAACGATTAAAAATTTCAGTGAAAGCAGGAAAACAATCCCCCGCAACAATTGCATCATTACGTTTTTATGCTGAGTTGTATGGCGATCATCCTTATGCACAACCCAGTGAAGGTACAGATGAAAGTTTGAAAAAAATAAAACTGAATCATCTGAAAGCGTTTTATAAAAAATACTATGTCGCAAAAAATGCGGTAATTGGCATTGTTGGTCAGCTGACAACAGAAGAGGCTAAAAAAATAGCAGCTGATCTGGTTGCAGATTTACCTGCGGGAGAACATGCTAAAAAATTACCTGAAGTGAAAGCGTTAACAGAAGCAAAAACTATTCACATAGATTTTCCATCAAGACAAAGTAGTGTGATGATGGGGCAGGTAGGCATGGCCAGGGGGGATGTGGATTACTATGCATTGTATCTGGCTAATCATGCGTTCGGTGGTAGCGGTTTTGGTTCACGTTTAATGCAGGAAGTGCGAGAAGAGCGTGGTCTGGCTTACAGTGTGTATAGTTATTATTCACCCATGCATGCACAGGGCCCATTCATGATTGGTTTGAAAACACGTAACGACCAACTTGAACAGGCGATGGGTATTATTAATTTAGAGTTAAAAAAATATGTAAATGAAGGTCCGGAGCAGGATGAGTTGCAGGACAGTTTAAAAAATATTACCGGTGGTTTTCCTCTGCGCATTGATAGCAACAAGAAAATTGTAGAATACTTATCAGTGATTGGTTTTTATGATCTGCCGCTGGATTATCTGGATACTTTTGTTGGTAGCGTGAATCAACAGGATAAGATAAAAGTAGATGATGCATTAAAACGTCGAGTTCATCCGGATAAGATGTTGACGGTGATAGTCGGTGCGAAGAGTGATCAGGAGTAAATAACACCACTTTTAGTTATGCTGAAAGAGCAGTTTTTGTCTCGTTCCCATGCTCTGCGTGGGAGCGAAAAATGTGGTAGCAATAAATTGTATGTGCTCCTTCAGGTGCACAAAAGTTTAAAAAACATAAATGATATAATGTGCGCCTGAAGGCGTACCTACAGAAGTTAACAATGGCAAAACAACAGAGAAAAGCTTCCGCAGGAAAACTCCGTATCATTGGTGGAAAATGGCGTAGCCGATTTTTACAGGTTGCAGACCTTCCCGGTTTAAGGCCGACAACTGATCGTGTGCGTGAAACATTATTTAACTGGTTGCAGAATGATGTGGCCGGTGCGCAGTGTCTGGATTTATTTGCGGGTAGTGGTGCCCTGGGGTTTGAAGCAGCGTCACGAGGTGCAGCTTCTGTATTGATGTTGGAAAAACAGAGCCCGGCAGTAAGAATATTAAATGCTAATGTGCAGGAATTAAATGCAGATACCGTTCAGGTCCTGCAACAGGATGCCATTGGCTGGTTAAATTCAAACCCGCCGACTATTTTTGATATAGTTTTTATCGACCCACCGTTTGCGAGTGACTATCTTGCACCGGCCTGTCAGTTACTGGAAGATAAGCAGTGTTTGTCTGAGCATGCCTGCATCTATCTTGAGATGGATCGTAAAGATGACCTGCCGGAGTTACCACAGGGCTGGAATGTTGTAAGAGAGAAAAAAGCCGGTCAGGTAAGCTATTATCTAGTCAGGCGGAATTACGACGGGTAAAGAGCAGTGTGCCCCGGTTGTCAGTTATGAATTCTCCTGTAGGAGTTAGTTTTAGCTGACGATCAGGGTTACCCATTAGTTTATTTAAGAGGAAACACCATGTCGGTGATAGCAGTCTACCCGGGTACTTTTGACCCGATTACCAATGGTCACAGTGATCTGGTAGCCAGAGCATCGGGTTTGTTTGATAAGGTCATTGTTGCCATTGCAGCAAGCCCGTCAAAAGCGCCTTTACTTGATTTAGAGCATCGAATTCGACTTGCAGAACAGGTGCTGGATAAACATAATAACGTCGAAATTTGTGGCTTCTCAGATTTACTGGTGGATTTTGTGCGCAAAAGGCATGCAAACGTGATTCTCAGAGGGTTACGAGTAGTCTCAGATTTTGAGTTTGAGATGCAGCTTGCGAGTATGAATCGACATCTGGCTGCAGAAATAGAAACCCTGTTTCTGACGCCCTCTGAAAAGAGCAGTTTTATTTCGTCTTCACTGGTGAAAGAAATAGCCTCCCATAAAGGTGATGTATCTGAATTTGTGCATCCATTAGTTGTGGATGCGCTGCAGGAAAAGTATTCAGCATAAAGGCATGTGACAAGTAAGGGCGAATTGACCTGTTATAAGGTATAATCATCCGCTAATATTACCGGTCTCCCCGTGAGACTCTTTAAATTTATAAAGTAGGGCTAAAAAATGGCATTGATCATAACTGACGAATGCATTAACTGTGATGTATGTGAACCGGAATGTCCAAATGAGGCAATTGAAGCCGGTGATGAAATTTACGAGATAGATCCGAGTAAATGCACCGAATGTATCGGGCATTATGATACACCTCAGTGTGTAGAGGTATGTCCGGTTGACTGTATTCCTAAAGATCCGGATCATGAAGAGACGGAAGACGAGCTGATGGATAAATACAAATTGCTCACCGGGGAATAAATACTACCTGATTTTAAAAAAGGCTCCTATATGGAGCCTTTTTTTTAAGTCGTAAGTCGTAAGACAAAAGACAAAAGACAAAAGACAAAAGACAAAAGACAAAAGACAAAAGACAAAGACAAAAGCTAAACAGGCGAAGCCTGACTGCTTTGACTGACGACTACTGACTTAAGACTTACGACTTCTTTAAAAGGCCATAAAAAATGAAATATTACATAGCCATACTACTATTCATTTTCTCTACAAATTTACGAGCTGAAGCTGGCATAGCGACTGCGCATCCACTCGCTACAGAAGCGGGTGAGAAAATTCTTGCACAGGGTGGTAACGCATTTGATGCGGCAGTTGCAATTAGTGCCGCACTGGCAGTTGTAGAACCCTATAGTTCGGGTATCGGTGGTGGTGGTTTCTGGTTGTTGCATCGAAGTAGCGATGGCTTTGAAACCATGATTGATGGCAGAGAAAAAGCCCCTTTAAAAGCTCATCGCGATATGTATCTTGATAAAGAAGGTGATGTCATTCCGGGTGCGTCAATGAATGGCGCACTGGCAGCCGGCATTCCCGGTGTGCCAGCTGCACTTGAACATTTATCTAAAAAATATGGAAAACTCAGTTTAAATAAAAGCTTACAACCCGCTATTGAGTATGCGGAAAATGGTTTTGTAGTTACACCTCATTATATTCGTATGATCAAGTTTCGCCTTGAAGCACTCAGGGCATCACCAGCAGCGGCATCTATTTTTTTAAAAAATAATGATGTGCCCGTTGAAGGTGACATTATTAAGCAGGCTGATCTGGCAAAAACATTAAAGTTAATGGCAGAAAAAGGTTCGGCAGGTTTTTATACGGGAGCGTTGGCGCAAAAGTTAATACGCGGTGTTGCAGAGGCGGGAGGAATATGGAGTCATGAAGATTTAAAAAAATATTTTGTAATAGAGCGTAAACCCATCACAGGAAAGTTTCATGAAATGAAAATTACTTCTGCTGCACCACCTTCTTCAGGAGGTATAGCAATAGTAGAAATTCTGAATCAGTTGTCTCATTATTCTTTAAGTAATTTAGATAAACCTCAATTAATTCATTTAACCATTGAAGCTATGCGTAGAGCGTATCGTGACAGGGCTCAGTTTTTAGGTGACACAGATTTTGTCTCAGTGCCGGTTGAGCGTTTAATCAGTCAGGATTATGCGGCGGGTTTAGCGGCCAGCATACATCCGGACAAAGCGATGCCGAGTGAATTGCTGCCTGGTGTTGTGCATGAAAATAATAGTAGGGATACAACGCATTTTTCTGTAATTGATCACCAGGGAAATCGTGTGTCAGCAACCTTATCAATTAATTATCCATTTGGTTCGTGTTTTGTTGCGCCAGGCACCGGTGTTTTGCTTAATGATGAAATGGATGACTTTTCTGCTAAGCCGGGTGTAGCGAATGCTTATGGATTAGTTGGTGCTGAAGCTAATGCCATTGAACCGGGTAAACGTATGTTGTCGAGTATGTCGCCTACTTTTCTTGAAACAGATGATCGTATGGCTGTGATTGGTACACCCGGTGGCAGTCGTATTATTACTATGGTGCTGCTTGGTAGTTTGCGTTTTTACTTTGGTGACGATGCAGACGGTATTGTAAACGCACCGAGATTCCATCATCAGTATTTGCCTGATAGTGTTGCGTATGAGCCGCAAGCATTCAGTAATGAAACTTTACTGGTGTTAAAAAATAAAAAACATAAGTTAAAACAGGCACAACAAAGCTGGGGAAATATGCAGGTGGTAGTGATGGATAAAAGAAATAAAAAAATGACGGCCGCATCTGATAAACGAGGCGAAGGAAAAGCTAAAATTATTGCTGATTAATGGGTTGAATTATTAATCAGCAATTATTCCAGACCGAAGCTATCACTATCGCTTTTTGATATGCGTGTTTCTTCTTCTTTGATTTTTTCAATACAGCGTAATAACTTCATACGTTCATGTTCTGCCAGACCATGATTCATATAACGATCAGCAGCAGTTAATAATTCTTCGTAATACTTCAGGCGAAAGTTATGATTGAGCAGCGATTTTGCGATATAGAAGGGATCTTTATCGTGTTCTTTCATTGTGCCAGCTGCAACCAGTGCGGTTTTTAACTCAATGTCTGTTGGTTTACTCATAGCTATAAGTTTAGTAGTTAATTTAAATAATTATATAAGAATTTTATGGATTAAAAATTGATATAATAGGGTTCATTTCACAATGTTGACAGGTTTAACTATGTCCAAAATTAAAATAGGCGTATTAACCGCCTCAGACCGTGCTAGCGCTGGTGTGTATGAGGACCTTTCGGGGCAGGCTATTATTGATACTTTAAACGAGTATCTGGTATCAGACTGGGAGCCTGTCTATAAAGTGATACCGGATGACCAGCCGGGCGTAGAAGAAACCCTGATTGAAATGGCAGATAAATCTAAATGCTGTTTGATTGTAACCACAGGTGGTACAGGGCCAGCCCCAAGAGATCTGGTGCCAGAGGCGACGGCTGCTGTATGTGAAAAAATGATGCCTGGTTTTGGTGAGTTAATGCGTCAGGTGAGTTTGCAGTATGTGCCCACAGCAATTTTGTCTCGTCAGACAGCGGGTATCAGAGGGCAGAGCTTAATTGTTAATCTTCCCGGTAAACCAAAGTCTATCAGAGAGTGTCTGGATGCTGTTTTTCCTGCTATCCCTTATTGTGTGGACTTAATTGAAGGGCCTTTTCTTGAGGCGAATGAAGAAATAATTAAGGTTTTCCGTCCTAAGGCAAAATAATACAAGCAATTATTTAAGGGCTTTTGTTAGTTATTGAATTTATCTATCGGACTGATAGATATTATTTACGCAATATTGAAAGAAAAGGGTTTGAATTTACTCCATTTAACTTTATCTTACGGGTCTGATTTTTTAATAATATTTCTTACAGATCAGGTATTACTGATTTGTTATAGAGAATAATAACTAAGGAGACTCTCATGGGTGTACTAGTCGGTCGTGACGCGCCAGATTTCACTGCAGCAGCAGTATTAGGTAATGGCGAAATTGTTGAAGATTTTAATTTTAAGAGTGCAACTAAAGGTAAAAATGCAGTTGTTTTCTTTTATCCATTAGATTTTACATTTGTGTGTCCATCAGAGCTAATTGCTTTTGATCACCGTCTGGAAGAGTTTAAAAAACGCAATGTCGAAGTAATTGGTGTATCAATTGATTCTCAGTTTTCTCATAATGCATGGCGTAATACAGCAATTAATGATGGCGGCATCGGCCAGGTTGGTTATACATTAGTTGCTGACGTTAAGCATGATATTTGTCAGGCATATGATGTTGAGCATCCTGATGCAGGCGTAGCTTTCCGTGGTTCTTTTCTGATTGATACTAATGGCATGGTAAGACACCAGGTTGTTAATGATCTGCCTCTAGGTCGTAATATTGATGAAATGTTACGCATGATCGATGCACTTGCGTTCCACGAAGAGCATGGTGAAGTTTGTCCTGCTGGCTGGAAAGACGGTGATAAAGGTATGGATGCGTCACCTAAAGGTGTAGCTGACTATCTTGCATCAGAGTCTGATAAGCTTTAAAAAGTCGTAAGTCCAAAGTCGTAAGTCTTAAGTCAAGAGCTTGAGGCTGCGGCTTCCGGGTTTAAATTTCCTTATACCTTTACTCCTCACTCATTACCTTACCCACATCTTCAAAAAAACTGCTATTAAACGGGTCTTCGTTATTTGCAGTTAATCCTAAAAAGACTAAACCAAAAAATATAGTAATGAAAATAACAGCACCAATGATGTTGCCTATATCTATGGGTTTTTGTTTTTTGTTCTTTGCCATCTCTACGCTCAATAATATCTATATGGATATCCTAGAATATTATTAGAATAATATAAAGCCTGCTAAACAGCTGTTTTTATTATTTCTGGCAGTTTGTACAATAAAAAGTTGAGCGCTGGGCCTGAGTAATCTGTTTAATGGCTTTACCACAGTTAGGGCAGGGTTTATTGGTCAGGCCATATACTAATAATGTCTGTTGAAAGTATCCGGGGCTTCCATCCTGTTGTGTGAAATCACGCAATGTAGTGCCGCCCTGCTCAATTGAACGTTTTAATATGTTTTTTACAGCGCTAACCAGCTTTACATATCGTTGGAGTGATATTTTATGTGCTAAACGCTTTGGATTAATGCCCGCCGTAAACAAAGATTCATTTGCATAAATATTACCAACGCCTACCACGATATGACTGTTCATTAAAAATGTTTTAATAGCGACCTTTCTATTTCTGCTTGATTCAAAAAGATACTGTGCCGTGAATTCATCTTCGAGAGGTTCGGGTCCCAGTTTGGATAAAAGCTTATGTTTTAATGGGTCTTTTTTTGTCCATAAAACTGCGCCGAAGCGTCTGGGGTCACGTAAACGTAATACTTTGTTATTGCTAAAGATGATATCAAAATGATCGTGTTTATCAGGTGGTGTTGATTTATTGAGAATACGTAAGCTACCCGACATGCCAAGATGCAGAATGACCGTACCAGCCTCTGTAGTGAGTAATATATATTTCCCTCTGCGTTCAACTGTTTGAATTTTTTGACCACTCAGTTGTTTCTTTATTGATGAGGGTATAGGCCAGCGAAGATTCTTTTGTCGAATAATAACATCAGTTACTTTCTTGTTAAGGATGTGTGGTTTAATTCCTCGTCGTGATGTTTCTACTTCAGGTAACTCAGGCATCGGGTGAGTCCGGCTTTAAGTTTCCATATAAGATATTTTTAAGAGAATTATCTAAGTGGTACTCAATGTTTATTTCTGGTATGGCCAGGATAAGCCATGGATCATCATCTGTTATTTCAAAAGTAATGGTTTCTGACCTGTCTCTGATTTCTATCTTTCCGAGTTGTTTACGAGGCATATATTTATGAACAGCAAAAGCCTGTGCAGATTTCCAGTGTTGAAGTAAAGACTGTATCTGATCGGCATTGAGTTTATTTGCTTTTGAAGATTCCCATGTATCATTTACAAGCTGGATTAAGGTGGAAGGAGTTTCAATTCGTTTGATAGTAAAATCATCAGGAATAAGAGATAAATCTATAAAGCTGGCAGCCTGCGCGCTGACTAATGGGTAGACCTGATCATTGAGTAAAACCATTTTGTTGTCTGCGAGTAAATAACGTTTGTTATTAACCGGGTTGGTTTTCCCAAATAAAACATCTGTCTGGTCAAATGTTATTCGAGCCCTGGGTGGCTCTAATGCATAATCGCTTAAATCAAGTGCCTCTATATCGTAACGAGTATCAACAGGTGTCTGTATCAGGCCTAGCAAGGTGTTTATTCTAAATTGATGAGCCTTTAAGTTATATGGGCTAGTCATGCGCCAGATATTGTTGTTGTCTTTATTAAATTTTATATCATGGGTTGAGTTTTTATGTATTTGAATGGTGTTTATTTTATCTGTATTCATCGAAGTTAAAAGGTTGATGTTTATATTATCATTTCGATTTGAAAATATAAAAATTGAAATGATTAAAAAAACAAATAAACCAATATTAACTAAAGTTCTATTATTCATTAAGGCTTTACTTTTTGTGCCGTTTGAACCAGATGCTTGCACCGATTATAAAAAATAAAACAGGAAGTGCAATCAGGAACAAAAGGCCTAAGATGGCAGCAACTGGTGCAGAAAGGTTAAGCTGCAAATCAGGCGCGTCTTTTGGTGATATGGAAATTAACTGATCGTCCTGTGCAAGCCAGTTGAAAGTGTTGAGAATGAAATCAAGATTAGCGCCATTGCCAAGGTAATTGTTAGCAATAAAGTCGGTGTCGCCAATTATGACAATACGTTGGTCGGATGATTTTTCTGCGGATGATATTTCGCGTTGTTGTGCAATGCCAATAACCAGTGGCCCGGAAAAATCTTCTTCTTTATTGAATTCAACACCGAGTATAAAGTTTTTTGTTTCAGACCAGCTGCTATCTGATGTGATTAACAGGTCTGAAACCAGCCAGTCGGATTCGCTGTTATTGTTGTCATTGGTGATAGCAGCAGCGGTGGTGAATAAAGTGAAGTACTGCATCTTCTCAGTTATAGGGTGAACTTTGTATTCAAGAACAGGAATAATTGCTGGGTGACTAAGTTTAAGCATGCGGTTAACTTCCTGATTGTTATCAACCACAACACCAGCGACAAAGTTTATATTCAGGAGCTTGCTCAATGTTGATTGAGAATCATCTATTGACGGATCCTGTAACCATAATAAATGTCCGCCATTTTCAATATACTGTAGTATTTTTTTCTGTTCGTTATCCAGTAGTGGCTTATTTATAGAGGCCAGTACTAGTATGGTGTTTTTAGTTGTTAGGCTTTGTTGTAGTAAATTAATATTTTTAACATCGAAACCTCTGGTTAATAATTTACCTGCAAGTTGACTGTAACCAACAGGTGAGTCGTCATTGATGCTGCGCTCTCCATGTTGACTTAAAAAGTATATTTCAGGTTTTATTGCTCGCTGTAAACGGATCAGCGCATTAGTTATGGCTTCTTCAGATAGTTTTTCAATGCGTTCTGTGTTTCCATTGTATTCAATAACTGTCTGTCCATAACGTTGAATGTTATCTGCTTTGGCCTGCTCAATAAAAATATCAGGGTTAATCAGCTGGAATGTAAAATTATTCTTGTTAGTTTTATAACGTGTCAGTATTTCATTGATAGCTTTATTCAGTGCCGGATCGTCTGGTTGGTAGCTGCGTAACTTAACATCAAAGGGCAGCAGACTTAATAGTTGTAATGTGTCATTGCTTAATGAATGACGTTTTCCAGCTGTCCAGTCGCTACGCTGATTGTATTCATTACTTAACCAGCCGGAAAAACCGATGCAGGCCAGTAATAGCAATATGAATAATATGTGCTGTATGCGATATTGAAGTTTTGATTTTCGGGTAACTATCATTAACTCTGCAACCGTTGAGAATCAAGCTGGCGTATGCTGAGTAAGATAAAGCCAAGACTAAATAAAATAAAATAGGCTATATCTGCAGTATTAACGATACCGCGTAACATTTGAATACTATGATGGGTTATCGACAGGTAATTAAAAAAGTTATTACCTTCAGTTGTTGCGCTACCCGCTATATTGATTATTAAAAGAAGAATTAGCAGGCCAAATGTGCCGGCAGCCGCATTAGCTGGTTGACTGCTCAGCGATGACATATATAAACCAAGAGAAATGAATGCTGCAATAGTCAGAAACTGACCTAACATACCAGATGCAAATTTACCCATATCAAGATCGGTAGATGACAGTAATGAAAGAGGCATCAGGCTTATCAATAAAATAATGATGCTAAAAAATGATAAAGCTCCCAGGTATTTTCCAAGAACAATCTCAGTCATTGATACCGGTGAGGATAATAGTAATTTTAGTGAGCCACTCTGTTTTTCTTCGCTCAGAAGGCGCATGGTAATAAGTGGACAGATTATTAAGAGTAGCACTTTAGAAAAATCAAAAAGAGGGGCAACGATTAAATCGGTTACGCCCGGTGCATTTTTAATGTTGATGAGATCTGGTTGTAATTCAAAAAAATAATCAATAAAACCAAGAAATTTCCACGCCATTATGCCTTGAACAATGCCCATGATTATCCAGGCCAGTGGTGATAAAAACAGACTGCGCAGTTCCCTGGAAGCTATTTGTAATATCATGCTGCACTCTCGATATCTTGATTGCCTTCACCGGAAATTAAATCAAGAAACACCTGTTCAAGTGTGTTTTCTCTCGTGCATATTTCAAGTAATCCCCATTGTTTTTCTACGCAATGCTGGCTGATATCAGCAAGAGAGCCATGTATGTTCTGGCCATTTAACTGATAATAATTGGGAGATACTTCTATAACTGACTCTACTTCTGGTAATGATTGTAAAGAAGATAAATCGGGTGCGTTTTGCAGCCGTAAATTAATCTGACTGGATTTTTTAAGTTCGGAAATTTGTTTATTGATAACTGATTTTCCCTGATGAATCATTTGTACACGACTACATACTGCCTGAACTTCCGGTAATATATGAGTGGATAAAATGATTCCGTGCTGTTCTCCAAGCTCAAGTATTAATTTGCGAATTTCAACCATTTGAATCGGATCGAGCCCTACGGTTGGTTCATCAAGAATAATGATTTCAGGCTGGTGGATAATCGCCTGAGCGATGCCTACACGTTGCTGATAACCTTTAGACAGATTATCTATCAGTCGTTTATGGTGTTTTTCCAGTCCGCATCGTTGAATCGCCTGATCACGCAATGATTTTATCTGGTGTTTATTAACACGGCGTAAACGTGCGGCATAAGTCAGGTATTCTTCGACTGTTAGTTCCGGATACAGTGGTGGTTTGTCAGGCAGGTATCCGATGCTTTTTTTAGCCTGATTGGGCTTGTCGATCAGATCTGCGTCATTAATTATTATTTCGCCCGCACTGGGTGCGAGTACGCCGCAGAGCATTTGCAGGCAGCTGGATTTACCTGCGCCATTGGGGCCAAGTAAAGCAAGAATTTCGCCTTTATGTAATTCAATAGAGACATCGTTTACCGCATGGGTGTCTCCATAATATCTGTGTAAATTTCTGGCCTGAATAAGTGCTGACATGGAGCAAAATAATATCAGGAAATAGTCAGCATACAAGCTTTAAAGATGTTCTTAAGATAGTAGAATGGCATTACGTCTTTTTTATCTTATGTGATTTTATTATGTTAACTCATTGGCTCGGTGTTGATACCGGTGGAACATTTACCGATTTTGTATATTTTGATGGTAAATCAATTCAGATACATAAGGTTCTGTCTACACCTGACGCGCCTGAAAGAGCCATTTTGAAGGGTATAGATGAGCTGGGTATTTCACTGGACGGTTTGCATCTTATTCACGGTTCTACTGTAGCAACGAATGCAGTGCTTGAAGGTAAAGGTGTTAAAACTGTTTATATCACCAATACCGGTTTTGCTGATGTGCTTACGATTGGCCGACAGGCGCGACGTGAATTATATAATTTGATGCCAGAGCCTTCGCTGCCATTAATACCTGCTGATTGCTGTATTGAAGTTAATACGCGTTTGAGTGCAAAGGGTGAGTTGTTAAAGGATTTAAATCAGTCAGATATAGATTGTTTAATAAAGACGATTGAAAAAATAACCCCCGCTTCTGTTGCTATTAATCTGTTATTTTCCTTTGTTGATAATATTCAGGAGCAGAAAATAAAAAAACAGTTAACCGACAGCCTTGAATCTATTTTTGTCTGTTGTTCCAGTGATGTTTTACCTGAATATAAAGAATATGAACGGGGTATGGCAACGGTGTTGAATGCTTATGTCGGGCCTTTGATGCAGGGTTATCTTTATCGCTTGTTGCGGGGGCTGGAGAAAAAGCCCGGTAAGTATGACGTCAGGCCATGTTTATCAGTTTTACAAAGTAGTGGCGGTACTATTCAGGCAGCGCAAGCGGGTAAATATGCCGTTAATTTATTGCTCTCTGGTCCGGCGGGTGGCCTTAAGGGGGCTTTATATGTTGCGGGTCTGAGTGGTGAATCTAAATTAATGAGTTTTGATATGGGTGGCACTTCAACAGATGTCGCTTTGATTGATGAGCGAATAAAATTAAGCTCTGAAGGTTATATTGGCCAGTATCCGGTTGCGGTGCCGATGGTTGATATGCATACCATTGGGGCAGGTGGTGGTTCAATAGCGTATGTGGATGCAGGTGGTTTATTAAATGTCGGGCCGGAATCTGCCGGGGCAAGTCCCGGGCCCGCATGTTATGACCAGGGAGGTATTCTCCCAACCGTGACGGATGCAAATCTGGTGTTGGGGCGATTACAGGCGGAAGGTTTTTTAGGTAAAGGCATGCAGTTAAATGTTGCGGCTGCCAGAGAAGCATTAGGAAAAATAGCGGTTCCGCTTGGCTTGTCAGTTGAAGAGTCAGCACAGGGCATTATTGAAATTGCTAATGAGCATATGGTGAGAGCGCTTCGCACAATATCTGTACAGCGTGGTTTTGATCCGCAGGAATTTGCATTAACCTGTTTTGGCGGTGCTGGTGGTTTGCATGTCTGTGCATTGGCGGATGCATTAAAAATGCAGCGTGCAATTGTGCCGATTCATGGTGGAGTGCTGTCAGCATTAGGCATGTTAGTGGCAGTGCCAGGTCGTGATTTATCGCACTCCTGTATTCAGAAATTATTAAGCAGTGACAGAAAGAATATAGAGAGTTTATTTGTTGAACTGGAGACTCGGGGTATAGACGAACTACAGGATGAAATAACAGTAGAGCCTCGAATTCAACGTTCAGCCGATTTACGTTATCAGGGGCAGAGTTTTACATTAAATTTACCCTGGTCAGATGAATTAAATCAACTTGAGCAGAGCTTTCACGAGCTTCATAAAAACACCTATGGTCACGACCTGGAAATAGATGTGGAGCTGGTTAATTTGCGTGTAAGTATCAAAGGAGATGAGACGGTTTTTAAATTACCCGAATTATCGGAAAATAAAAAAATAGCTACTGTTCAAAAAATAGACTGTTATGGTTTCGAGGAAGAGATTAATGTCTATCAGCGAGAAGAGCTTGCTAAAGGGCAAAAAATAAAAGGTCCGGCATTAATTCTTGAAACGGTTTCTACAACATTAATAGATGCAGGCTGGTCTTGTCTAGTTGATGACTGGGGTAATTTGTTGTTATATAAAAATTAAAAAATAACACAGTTATATACTATTTAATACATCCTCAGCCCAGTTAATGGCATCTATATTAATATCAGATAATTCCTCAGTGCTTAAATTGGCAAAACGAATATTCATCCAGTCGCCTTCTTCCTGAGCCAGTGTGCAGTTAATGGCTTCGCCCAGATCACCTTCACGGTTTAATAATGCGGCAATTATACTATCGGCTAATGGTAGTGGAGAGATGAGCTCTTCCAGGCTGCGATCCATAAGTAAGTCTAATGAGGAAAACATACCGACTGTAAAAAAACTATCTGCTGGTTTCAGGTTTGCTTTTTCTGCGAGTAATTCACAGCTGCGCGCACGAACCATGGATATGCGTACCTGTTCCCGGGGTTTATTGTCCATACCGCTCAGTGCCATCATGGATGCCCATGTGCAAAGTTGTTTGCGTCCCAGCATAACAGTGGCATGTTGAATAGATTCAATTTTTGTTGATCTTGAAAAGAATGCAGAATTCATTAACTGTAATATTTTGTAGCTTAATGCCACGTCTTTACTAATGGTATCAACAACCGTATCCGTATCTGTTTCCGGGTTATGCAAAATAGAGAGCAGGTTGATTACGCTCATCTGGTTGGAGTCCAGTGATTCACCGCTAACAATGCGCGGGCGATTAAGAAAATAACCCTGAATATAATCAACACCTACATCACGGCAAATATCGTAAGCATCATGATCTTTTACATGATCAGCCAGAATAACCGGGTGGAGTTTTTTTAATATTTTTAAATGGGCGCGTATCTCAGCAGCAGCCAGATTTTCAATATTAATATCAATAATGCTCGCCATGCTGGCAAGTGGCTGTAAAGAGGGGTGTTGCAGGTAGTTGTCCAGAGCCAGCTTGAATCCTGCGTCGGCAAGTCGTTTAGTGCCGTCGATTACTTCATTGGTTACATTGACATATGAGGGTATTTTTAATATTACCCGGTCTGCAGGAAGAGGCAGCTCGTAATCGCTTTGTAAAAAATGTTCGGTCAGGGTAATAAATGCAATTTTTTTACCGACCAGTTTATCGATGCCAATTTCCATAAAAGTATTAATGATTACCTGTGAGGTAGCCATATCGGCTTGAATGCTTTCATTGTTGTCTTCACTGGCCGAGTGAGACATTAGTTCATAGGCATATACATCCAGATCCTTGGTGTATATGGGTTGTCGTCCGACAAAAAATTCAGCCATTATTAATGTTCTTTATAATTTGGTTGTTTCAGACTCTAAATATAGTCTAAAACCATAACAATTATATTGATTTGGTCGGCAAATTAAATATAAATTTCAGGCATAAAAAAACCCGCTATATAAGCAGGTTTTTTAGAAATATAACGAAACTTTTATTTGATCAGTATTATTTGATCTTGGCTTCTTTATACATCACATACTTACGAATAGTAGGATCAAATTTTTTGATCTCCATCTTTTCAGGCATGTTTTTCTTGTTCTTGTCTGTGGTATAGAAGTGACCAGTACCTGCAGATGAAACTAATTTAATTTTTTCACGCATAGTCTTCTCCTAAACCTTTTCGCCGCGAGCGCGCATTTCAGTCAATACAGTGTCTATGCCTTTCTTATCGATAAGACGCATACCTGATGTTGAAACGCGTAATTTTACATAACGCTTTTCGCTCTCCACCCAGAAACGGTGGTTGTGTAAATTAGGCAAAAAACGACGACGTGTTCTGTTCTTTGCGTGTGATACGTTGTTACCGGACATAGGCTTCTTACCTGTGACCTGACATACTCTAGACATGGATGACTCCAGTTAAAACTTTAAATATAGTAAGAGCAGGTTGATGTCTATACCGAACATGCTCTAGAAATCTGAGGGGCGTGATGATACCGGATTTAGGGGGGGTAAACAAGTCATTATGACTATTTACGAGCACTTTAATACAGGGTATTGGCAGCCTGATGTGCTTCATTGTATAGTATCGTCAAATATTAATGGCAAACTATTCGCTAACTAGTTGAATTTATTGAAAACTTGCTATTAGCTTGAGTACGTGTTCAAGGCTTGATGCCTTTTTATTATCTGATAATTAACCCCCTCTTTGTGAAGTTGAAACTATGGATATTGTTTTTATACGCGATTTACGCATCGAAACTGTAATTGGTATTTATGACTGGGAGCGTGAAATCCGTCAAATCGTCAGTCTCGACCTGGAAATGGGTACGGATATTCGCCGTGCCGGTGAAACCGACCATATAGATGATACGCTGGATTATAAGTCAGTTGCGAAGGCCTTGATTGAATTTGTTGAAAAATCGGAGTTTCAGCTGGTTGAAGCGCTTGCTGAGAAGTGCTCACAGATTATCCTCAATGATTTTAATGTGCCCTGGCTCAGACTACGCTTAAGTAAGCCGGGGGCGGTAACTGGCTCACAGGATGTGGGTGTATTAATAGAGCGGTCTAAAGAGTAATAACGTGGCCTGGGTATATATCAGTTTAGGTAGCAATATTGATCGAGAGGAGCTGACTCGTGCTGGTGTTGATGCTTTGCAGAAACGCTATGGTGAGCTGGTGCTGTCATCTGTTTATGAAAGTGAAGCAGTGGGTTTTGAGGGTGACAGTTTCTACAATATGGTGATTGGCCTGCAAACCGATGATGATGTATTGAAAGTGGCTCAGGCATTACGCCTGATTGAAGATGAAAATGGTCGCGACCGCAGTGGTCCACGTTTTTCATCACGAACGCTGGATCTGGATCTTTTGCTTTATGATGACCTGATTATAAATCAGGACAAACTCCAGATTCCAAGAGATGAAATCTTATTAAGAGCATTTGTATTATGGCCAATGGCTGAAGTTGCGCCTGATCTGACTCATCCTGAGGTTAATAAAACTTATGCTGAGTTATGGAGCGAGTTTGATAAGGAGAAAGAAAAACTCGAGCCGATTGAGTTTGATTTTGTTAGTTAGGGTATATCTCTATCGGGGAAAGAGCGCCGTTTTTTGGCGCTCAAAAAGCGAGGGTTAACCTGTTTTAGCTAAGTTATGTAATATTGTCAGTTCTATACAATTTACTTTTCCCCGAACAAAGCAATCATACGAGGGGATTAGTCAGTAGGATGATCACAACGCACAACTTCGAAATCCTGCAAACACATCATTACGATCCGGCCCATAATACGTTCTCCAGGTATTACGAATCATTCGCGCACGAGTCGTCCAGGCGCCGCCACGTAAAACTCTGGTTTGCCCGAATAAGGGTTGAGAATAATCTTCGTACATATCAGCAACAAATCCCGGGTATGGGTTGAATGTGTCTTCTACCCACTCCCATGTATTGCCAATCATTTGTCGACAACCAAATGCACTGTCACCTTCGGCTAGTGCATTTACATCAATAGTGTCCATGGCATAACCATCTAGATTGGCAAGTTTGGTTGTGGGGGCTTCATTCCCCCATGGGAACGTGCGCTTTTCATTAATATTGTCAGGTGAGCCTGAAGCGGCCAGTTCCCATTCTGCCTCGCTGGGTAAGCGACGACCTGCCCAGCGACACCAGGCTTTTGCTTCGTACCAGTTAATATGTATAACAGCTGCGTTGGGGCGTAACGTTATCCATTGATCAAACTGTTTAATTAACCAGTTTCCATTATCGTCTTTTTCCCAGCCATTCGGCGCGCTTATATTATTTGACTGTAACCATTGCCAGCCTTCGTCATCCCAGAACTGTTTATTGTTATAACCATCGTTATCTACAAAATCTGCATATTGCTGATAGCTGGTTGCAGTGCGTGAAATAGCAAAGGCTTTTACCTGAACAGGATGTAGCCATTTTTCATTATCAAAACAGAATTCAATATCTTCTGCTGCGCCTAATAAATATTCACCACCTTTTATATTTACATCACCTTCAAGGGGCACAGCGTTAACTTGTTCTGCATTGAAATAACAATCAGGCAGGGAGGGTGACGGGTAGTTTAGTGTTCGCCGGGTATAAGTGAACGCTTCTGTGTGCATGTCTTCATGAAAACCGCCGTAACGGCTGAGATAAACATCCTGCACGGTTACACGACTGCTTAGCAAAACCTGAATAACAGCATCGAGTACCTGCTGCATATAATGTTTTGTTTCGTCCAGAGATAGCAGGGGTAAATCCCAGCGGTCATTATGAGCAATGGTAATTGAGTCGTAAAGTGCATCGGCATTTTCTAAAAATGAATCAGCACCATGCAGTCCTCGTAAAATCCAGTATTCATAAAAATAGGCGGTATGACCTATTTCCCATAAGAGTGGATTAACCGTGTCCAGCATTGGGCCGATGAGTTGCTGTGAATCAAGATCATTAATTAAGGCAAGGGTGCGCTGTCGTGAATCTTTTAAATCAGTAATTAATGATTCTATTTCTTGTGAGGTTAGTTTTGAATCAGGCATATTTGATTAAATTTAATTTTTAGAGAAGAGTTTAATAGTCTAATATATAAAAATGCATATAGGAATAATAACACCTGCAGCCCCCGGGTCACTAAATGGAAACCGTGCCACTGCACAACGTTGGGCTGATTTTTTAATTGAGCTTGGTCATAAGGTCGATATTAGTGTGTCGTGGGATGGCACAGATTATGATGTCATGCTGGCATTACATGCATGGCGTAGTGCTGAATCTATTGCACAGTTTAAACAGAAGTTTCCTGATCGTGCTTTAGTTCTTGCGATGACGGGAACAGATTTATATCGATTCATTAATACTCACCCAGAGCCAACTTTAGCATCAATTCATTTAGCAGATAAACTCGTTACATTGCATCGTCTGGCTGATCGGGTATTGCCCGAATCAGTGAGAAATAAAGTTCACGTTATACACCAGTCGGCTTTACCCGTTGAGTGCTCGATAGGGCGTTCAGTTGATACATTTGATATTTGTGTTGTTGGTCATTTACGAGAAGAAAAGGATTCAATGCGGGTTGCGTATGCGGTAAGAAATTTACCTGAAGAAAGTCGTATACGGGTTCTGCATTATGGTAAAGCGCACAATGATGAGTGGGCAGGTTTTGCCAGAGAAGAAATGAAAAATAACCATCGTTACCAATGGTTTGGTGAAGTATCACATAATGATGTGTGTGAAGCTTATCGACGATGCCGGTTAATGGTATTGCCTTCGGTAATGGAAGGTGGTGCAAATGTTATATCAGAAGCAACAGTCGCTGGTCTGCCTGTGATTGCATCTAATATTGATGGCTCGGTTGGATTGCTAGGGGATGATTATGCAGGTTACTTTCCTGTTAAAGATGAAAATGCGCTGAGTGAAATTTTATTAAAGGCGGAAAGTGATGCAAATTTTGTTGAAAAATTAAGTCAACAATGTTGTGAGCGAGCAAAATTATTCACAGTTGAAGCTGAAAAACAGGGCTGGAAAAATTTATTAAATGAATTGTAAAAAGAGCATGACCTTCAAGCTCTTTTATTAATTGTCTTTACGTTAAGAGCGTCACGCTCTCAACACTTTTAGAATCTTTTGTTACCTGTCCAATAATGACACTAACGGGGTAACCCAGTTCCTGAAGTTCTACTAAACATTGTCCTGCATTTGCAGCAGGTATCGCCGCCAGCAATCCGCCAGAAGTTTGTGGGTCAAATAATAAAGGGAAATGTTTATGTTTGCGTAAGTTTTCAGATTCTTTTATGGCGCGTCGAAGGCGCACGTTCTGTTCCTGTAGCGAACTGAAAATACCGGTGGCAATCATTTCGAGTGCACCATCCATGACAGGTAAAGAATCTAAATTAACCTCAACACTTTTACCGGATGATCGGGTCATTTCAACAAGGTGGCCGAGCAAACCAAATCCCGTCACGTCAGTGCAGGCGGTTGCGCCATGTCGATGCATGCAAAATCCGGCAGCCTGATTAGATAACAGCATGCTTTGCAGTGCTTTATCTATCCAGCGACCTTTGGCTTTTAGTCTCATGTCTGCAGCAAATAAAGTGCCCGTGCCTAGCGCTTTGGTTAAAATTAAAACATCGCCATCTTGCATGCCTGATTTACGCATGACCTGTTCACGATCTGCCAGACCGGTTACAGAAAGGCCAAATGAAAGTTCAGCGCCTTCACTTGAATGACCGCCAACTAAAGCGGTATTGCTTGCATTTAATACATCTAAAGCACCAGACATAGTTTGAAATAACTGATCTTCTACCTGATTTTCTATGCCGTAAGGTATGGTTGCAATTGCCATAGCGGATTGTGATTCAGCGCCCATGGCAAAAATATCACTGAGCGCATGATTGGCTGCAATTTGACCGAAGATATAAGGGTCATCTATAAAACTACGAAAATAATCAACGCTTTGCACAATGAGTTTGCCCGGTGGTACTTCAGTAACCGCGGCATCATCCGGATCGGCTAAACCAATAATGATATCATCACGAGTAATGGGACTGAGTCGATTAACGACACGTGATAAAACCGTGCTGCCCACCTTGGCGCCACAGCCACCACAACGCATGGCGATGGCTGAAATTTCATGGATGGTTTTTTGGTCTGCCATGTCCTGATTGTATTCAGGTGCAGTGTCCTGTTTCATTTCGGGCAACTCATTAAAGTTGTCCATAAACTTACGATCAATCCAGTCTTTAATTTTCCATAACCAGTCACCTTCTAATGACCAGTTACTTCGAGAAGCGACGGCGTGTTTATCCCCTGTGCTAATCAGGCCAAGAAAATTCTTCTGTGGTTTAAAGGCTTTAAGTTTTTTGTTCTGTATAAAACGATCCAGATTTTTAGCCAATGGCATGCCCTGACGTACAGCAAATACACCAGATTTAGGTCTAGGATGATTTATGACCGCGGCAATATCGCCTGCGGCAAAAACATCTTCGTGTGAAATGGATTGCAGGTAATCATTTACAGCAATAAATCCATCTTTATCTACTTCAAGGCCAGATTCTGCTAACCAGGCAGGTGCTGAGGCATTTGTAACCCAGAGAGTTGCATCGGCGGTGTGTTGGTTTCCATTTGTATCGATGAGTTTATTGTGTTCAACTTTTTCAATTTTATGACCTGTATTTATCTTGATGTCACGTTGATGAAGGGTGCGTCTGAAGCGTCGTCGAACCTGAGAATTATGTGTTTTTAAAATATTGTCATCGTCACTATAAAGAGCAACTTCAATTTTTGCGGGTTTAATGTTTTCAAGTTTGAGCAGGTACTGTAAACGATATTGAGTCGCTAGCGCCATTTCAACTCCACCCGCACCACCACCTACAACGGCGAGATGAAAAGAGTCACCCTGTTGTGTGCGTTCTAAAATATTTTCTATCAAGCAATCCCACTGAGATAAAAAGCTATCAATGGGTTTAACGGGGATGGTGAATTCATCGGCACCCGGGGTATGTAAAGTGCCTGGTCTTGATCCAATATTGATTGAAACCAGATCGTAATTTATGGGTGGTCTGTCGGGGCAAATAATCTGTTTATTTTCAAGGTCGATAGATTTGACTTCAGCATGAAAAATACGTGCTTTTGCAAAATGGGCCAGAGGGCGTAAATCAATATGTGCCTGATCATAATCATAATGACCCGCGATATAACCTGGCAGCATGCCGGAGTAGGGGGTGTGCAGGTCACGGGTAATCAGCGTAAGTCGTAACCCGGGAACAGGGTTCATGGCAAAATACTTAAGAACTGAAAGGTGGCTGTGGCCACCACCGACTAATACCAGTTCTTTAATGACAGGGACAGTATTGGAGTTATTCATGTAACCTTTAGGTTTATCGGGTTGAATTTTTAGTTTATGCCAGACGGTAGTCTACACCTCGAGCAGCATGTATTATAGGGTCAAATTTAAAGAGCTCGTTTGTTTTATGACAAAATCTACAGATCGTTTCCAGTTTTTCGATCAGCATCCGGAAATAGCTGATTTTGAAAAGGATATTATTCAGGGCTTGTCTGCCTCCGAACCTTACATTTTACCTAAATATTTTTATGATGAAACAGGTTCAAAGTTATTTGAGGATATTTGTAGCACTGAAGAATATTATCCAACTCGTACAGAAGTTAGTATTATTCGAGACAATATCGATGATCTTGTAAATAATCTGGGTAAAGAATGCCTGTTAATTGAACCGGGTAGTGGAGATAGTTATAAGGTTCGATTATTACTTGATGCGTTAAGGCCAATTGCTTATTTGCCAATTGACATATCAAGGCGTTATTTACAGGATGAGGCAAAAAAACTGGCAGCTGAATTTACATGGTTAAATGTGCATGCGGTGTGTGCAGATTTTACGGGTAAATTAAAGTTACCCTATCATGTGGAAGCGACTGGTAAAGTTGCATTTTTTCCGGGTTCAACGATTGGTAATTTTATGCCTGAGCAGGCTGTTGCGGTACTGGAAGAAATTAAAAGTATGGTGGGCCAGGATGGTGGTCTGTTAATTGGCGTGGATTTACGAAAGGCCCCGGCAATTTTAAATGCTGCTTACAATGACAAAAAAGGTTTTACGGCGCAGTTTAATCTGAATCTGTTAACGAGAATTAATAATGAGCTAGGTGCAAATTTTAAACTGAATAGTTTTAAACACCATGCTTTTTTTAATGAAGAAAAAAGTCGCATAGAAATGCATTTGCTCAGTTTGCAGGATCAGCAGGTTAAACTTGCTGGTCAAGTTTTTGAATTTAAAAAAGATGAATCAATTCTTACCGAGTATTCTCATAAGTACTCAATTGAGCATTTTCAGGAATTGGCACAAAAGGCCGGTTTTGAAAGAGTGAAAACATGGGTAGATAATGAAAAATTATTCAGTGTGCATTATTTGAAAGTTTGCTAGATATAATTCAAGCAAAGATATATCCCTAAGTTTCAAGATTAATTTACAGCACTAGAAATGTGTCGGTGTGTTTTGTATGCTCAGCAGTTGAAAAATAACGCAAATAGTATAAAGTATCAGCGAAACAATAACTTATAAAAATAGGCGTGATTATTACGCTGCACTCTTCTTATATAGTAATTCAGGGATAGATATAAATGAAAAATAACATACAGGCTCTAATAAATGTTGGGCTGTTAACAATAGTGCTTAATTCTTTGCCGACGAATGCTGCAATTATTAATGGTATTGTTACGGGGACTGTTCAGTATTCATCTGATAGTAACGACTTCGATGAAACCTTTTTCTTCAATGCAGGAAATACCAACCCTTATGTTGGTTCAAACTATACTATTAACTTCAGTATTGATACTGCCTTAGCACCACTAGACGGTAATATTTATGGTGTTGATCCTTATATTGGTCATTACGCTACTGATTCAGGTGATTCATATAACCCCCAGCCCCATACAGACTGGTTGCAAATGTCACTAACGGTAGAGGAGCAAACAATTGATTTAAATGGCTCTCGCTCAAGTTATATTAGCCTTTCAGATGGTACTCAAAATCAAAATGTAGATATGCTTGATATTGGAAATAGTGATGCATTTTATGTTGATTATTTAAATTATGAACAAAGTGAGCTGGTTTTATCAATGTGGGATAACGATACACTGAATAATTTAATTACTGGTGACTCGTTAAATCAATCATTTTCGTGGGTTAATAATGGTAGCCCTTCAGTATATGCTTATGGTCACTTAGCCATTGGTAGAGGTCAGGGTACGTCTGAGCTGGGATATACGAGCTACGACTCGGCAAGTTTAGATTTGAGTATAGATACTATTCAATACTCAGTAGTGCCGGTACCACCTGCTATTATTTTATTTGTGTCAGGTCTTATAGGGCTTATCGGTTTTAGAAGGCTAATTTGATTTTTCAGTTATAATTTTATAATTGTGATCTGAGTTTTCTCTAGATTCTGGAACGCATTAATTAGGGGGGCATTCTTTTTTATTTTAAACTGACTTCGTAGCACAATGTAGAATAAAGTCATTCCGATTATAATAAATTTAAATATTGATAGTTGTGCTTAAACGAACAGATGTTTTTATCTGGGGGAAAGTGCCAGAATAAAATATCTATAGTTTTTGAACTAAAGCTAAATGTTCAAGCTCCGTCCACCATCAACTGGAATTACCTGCCCGGTAATGTACTCCCCATTCATTACTAAAAATCTCACAGCTTTTGCAATATCTTCCGGGCAGCCCTGTCGTTTTAGTGCTGTGCGCTCAAGAATAGATGCCTGAACCTCAGGGTCTAGTTCAGTGCTGGGCCACATAATTGCACCTGGTGCGACGCCGTTCACACGTATTTCTGGTCCAAGTTCTTTAGCAAGTGATTGAGTGATCATAGCTAGACCCGCTTTAGCAGCACAGTAAACGGGGTGTTCTTTCATTGGGCGAAACGCATGTATATCTACAATATTAATGATGCAGCCGTTATTTTGTTTTAAATAGGGTGTAGCTGACTGAGATAGGAATATGGGGGCTTTTAGATTGCTGCCCATTAAATCATCCCAGTTTGCTTCTGTTATTTTACCGACGGGAGTTGGATAGAAGCTTGATGCGTTGTTCACTAGAACATCAAGTCCACCCCAAATAGATGCGGCGCTTTTTACTAAAGCATCGAGAGTATCAATTTGAAGTAAATCTGCCTGCAATATACTGGCTGAGTCAGTACGCAGCTTATTTAATGAATTTGCAAGGTGTGTGGCGCTATCAGCTGATGAGCGATAATGGATCACAATATTTAAGCCAGCTGCATGGAGTGTGCGAGCGATTTCCGCACCGATTCGTGCAGCAGCACCGGTAATGAGTACTGTTCTGGGAACTGAATTATTTTGCATGATAGAATGCCATTTATTATTTTCAAATATTGTAACATTAATGCAGACACTAGATTTACCTGAACCGACTGATGATGAAATTGAGCAAAGTCGGAAATTGAATGAAATTATTAAACAGTCAGTAGCTGATGCGGGCGGGTGGATTGATTTTGATCAGTATATGCAGTTGGCCCTGTATGCACCTGGATTAGGTTATTACAGTGGTGGGGTGCAAAAGTTTGGTGAGCAGGGTGATTTTATAACATCACCTGAAGTCAGTCCGCTATTTGCTCAAACTCTTGCGAATCCAGTTTCAATGGTTCTGGAAAAAATGACAGATGCTAAAATAATTGAATTTGGTGCCGGCTCTGGTAAGTTGGCAGCAGATATATTGTTGGCATTACAGAAGAAGAATGAATTACCGGAAGAATATTTAATCATAGAATTAAGTGCAGAATTACAGCAAAGGCAGAAAGAGACAATTCAGCAGATAGTGCCTGACTTGTATAGCCGGGTAAGCTGGTTATCATTTTTACCGGAGAAACCGGTTAATGCAGTAGTGATTGCTAATGAAGTATTAGATGCAATGCCGGTGAAGCGCTTTTCAATAAAAGACAAAACAGTACAGTTGTTAGGGGTTGACGTATTTCAGCAGGAACTTCGATTAAGTTATAAAGATGCGGGTAAAAAAATAACAGATAGTATTGATTTATTAAACATTGAGAGTCCAGGTCATACCTATACCAGTGAAATAAATTTAAATATAGAACCCTGGATAAAATCAATTTCACAGTGCATTAATAGAGGTGCTGTATATTTAATTGATTACGGTTATCCGCGCAGTGAATATTATTCAGAAGAACGTCATATGGGTACATTTATGGGTTACTATCGTCACCGCTCTATAGATGAGCCATTATGGTATCCAGGTTTGCAGGATTTAACCGCATTTGTTGATTTTACCTCTGTTGCAGAAGCCGCTATTGAAAATGATTTTGATGTGGATGGTTTTACATCTCAGGGTAATTTTTTAATTAATGCCGGTTTAGCAAATATTGTAGAAAAAACTAGAGCAGATAGTGAAATAAAAAAATTACAAATTGTGCAGCAAATGAAAACATTAAGTTTGCCTGGTGAAATGGGTGAGCGTTTTAAAGTGATTGGATTATCGAAAGGGTTAGAAGAAAATATCCCCGGTTTTGAAGTGCGTGATTTTCGTTACAGATTGTAATTGATTGAATCATTTAAATATAAATATAGTTAAGAGATAATAATGGATTTTTTACAAATACTTGTTTTGGCGTTAGTGCAGGGTTTAACAGAATTTTTGCCAGTTTCCAGTTCGGCGCATCTTATACTCGTGCCAATTTTAACAGGATGGGAGGACCAGGGGTTAGCATTTGATGTTGCGGTGCATGTGGGAACACTTGCAGCAGTGGTTTTATATTTTAGAAATGAAATTGGAAGAATGACTGTCTCATGGGGAGCATCAGTTATTGGTAAAGGGTTTGATCAGGATGCAAAGTTGGCCTGGGCTGTGCTATTTGGAACGATACCTGTAGGGCTTGCTGGTTTGTTCTTTAAAGATTTTATTGAATTACACTTACGTGCCCCGGAGGTGCTGGCAACTTCAACGTTGGTGTTTGCACTGTTATTATGGTGGGCTGATGCCAAAGGACGAGAAACTCGTGATGAGTATTCTTTACGCTGGATTGATATTTTATTTATTGGTCTGGCTCAGGCTTTAGCTTTAATTCCCGGGACATCGCGTTCAGGCGCGACGATGACCGCAGCATTGTTTTTAGGCTTAAGTCGTAAAGCGTCAGCACGGTTTTCATTTTTATTATCTATTCCTGTTATTGTTTTAGCTGGTGGTTTAAAAACACTGGATTATCTAAAAGAAGCAACTATAGATGATATGCAGCCCTTAATGCTGGGTGCATTATTATCAGGTGTAAGTGCGTATTTTTGTATACATTATTTTCTTAAACTACTAGAAAAAATGGGTATGTTGCCATTTGTTATTTATCGAATTGTACTAGCAATATTTTTATTTGTGATGTTTGCGGATGTCTAAAAAAAATCCGTTATTAAAATATAAGCAGCTTTGGTTGATAGTCGGTTATGGTCTGATTGCGTATGTGCTTTATAGTTCATTGACATCTGACCCGATAACAATGGATGTGAAGTTTTTTGATAAATATGCGCATGTCTTTGGTTATTTTGTTTTAATGGGCTGGTTCATGCAGATTTATCATGCAAAAAAAACGGTCTATATGTGTGCTATTTTTTTTATTGTTATGGGAATAAGCCTTGAGTTTTTACAGGCTATGACGGGCTATCGTTTTTTTGATGTATACGACATGTTAGCAAATACCACGGGCGTGTTGCTTGCGTGGATGTTAGTTAGAACTCCATTTCCAGAAATACTTTCCTATATTGAATCAAAGCTATTAAAAAATTAATAGTATTGAGTTATCTGAAGTTTATTGCAGATAAAACATAGAGTTATATGTATTTAATGCATATTGTTCTTATGTGCCACCCTTTCGTGTATAACTAAATTAATAGAAAAATAGGCTATTATATATAGATCGTATACACATAAGAGTTGTGCGCATGTTGGTGTTTTTAAGAGAGTAATGAAAATGAATGAATCTGATGATAGTCTTGATGTTTGCGGTATGTGCTGCCCAATGCCCTTGATATCATTATCTAAATCTGCTGGTTCTCTTGAGGCTGGTAAAACATTAAGAATTATAGGTGATGACCCAATATTTGAGCAAGGTGTCAGAGATTTTTGTGAGTTAAATCAGCACGAAATACTCAGTGTTAAACCACAGGTTGGTCGAATGATTGAAATTATCATCAAAATATCCGAGTCAGAAGAATGACAAAATCAAAAGGTAAGAATGCAACAATATTGCTGGTGAGTGGTGAGTTAGATAAAGCGATAACCGCATTTGAAGTAGCATTAGCATTAGCATCTATGGGTGAGCAGGTGAATATGTGGTTCATTTTTTATGGGGTTAACTCTATAAAAAAACCTCAAAGCTTAATGAGACGCTTTAGAAAGCTATTCCAGAAAGCACAGCCGGCACCAGGGCGTGTAATCGAAACGGATTTGCTTCTTCAACGGTTTATACCCTTTTTAAATTCTAGCTCAAATTCAATGTTGCCATTGAGTCAATTAAACTTTCTAGGTTTAGGTTCACGTTTTGTTAAATATATAATGCGGCGTAAGGGAGCCCCGTCATTAGAGTATTTAGTTAAAGAAGCAGATAGTATGGGGGTCACTTTTAAAATTTGTCAGCCATGCGTTGATATATTAATGATAGATACAGAAAAAGATTTAATGGTTAAAGCTGAAGTTTCAGGTGTTAGTAGTTACGCAGTTGATGTAAGTAAGTCACACTATAACGTGACATATTAGGTATTTTTTACCATGTCATTGAAGCAAAATTCAGAAAAAGAAATACTTCAACAACAGCTGCATATTGCAGAGCGTCAGCTTGAACTTATCAAGACAGTTACTGATGAATTAGTTACTGAACTTGACCTTAATAAGTTGCTGGATTCTATTGCTATTAAAGCACGTGAAGTTATTTCAGCTGAAACACTTACGATTCCAGTTATACATTCAACAAAAGAAAAATATACATATCAGGCTGCAGCTGGAAAAAATGCTGCTGATATTTTGAATGTAACATTTCCTATATCGACTGGAATGTGCGGCTGGGTGCTGAGTAACCAGAAGCCATTAATATTCGCCAAAGATTTAACATGGTCTATGAATGAAAAGCTGATATGGGAGGAGGGTATGGAATCTTCTCTGTTGGTCCCATTAATGGCACGAGGTGAAATAGTCGGTGGTTTATCTGGGCTTGGTAAGCAGGGTGGTGGAACCTTTACTCAGCAGGATTTCGATTTATTACAGATTTTTGCTAATCAGGTTAGTGTTGCTATTGATAATGCAAGAATATTTGAAGAGTTATCAGAAGAGAAAGAAAGATCTGAAACAACACTAAATTCAATTGGTGATGCTGTCATCACAACTGATACGTCTGGTCGTGTTGAACGAGTAAACCCTGTAGCAAGTCAGCTGCTAGGTGTTTCAGATAAACTGTTGCGTGGGAAACCGCTTGTTGATGTATTTAAGATACATAATTCAAAAACAGGTGAAAAAATTCAAGACCCGGTTGCCAGGGTTATTTCCAGTGGTGAAATAGTTGGATTAGGAAAACATACGGTACTGGTATCTGCTGATGGACGTGAATATCAAATAGCGGATAGTGCTGCCCCGATCAGGAATGATCACAATGAGTTGATAGGTGTGATACTTGTTTTTCATGATGTGACAGAAGAGTATAAATTAAATGCAGAATTACTTGATAGTGAGCGTAAACATCGTCAGTTGGTTGAAAACCTGAGTGATGAGTTTTTTATGTTTACACTTAATAAGGATAGAGAATTTAGTTATATTAGTCCTTCAGTGTTTAACTGTCTGGGTTTTAAAGAGAGTGAATTTATAGAAAAGTGTAGAGATAAAATAATTGATAATGAAGCAAAAGAGAATTTAAAAAATAATTTACACAAAGTCTTTAATGGTATTCAGCCACAGGCTTGTGAAATTGATATGTTTAATTCAATAAATGAAATATGTAATATACGTATAACTCATACGCCTGTCTTTAATTCGAAAGGGAGTGTTGTAGCTGTTGAAGGGCTCGCGCAAAACATTACCAATCAGAAGGTGCTAGAAGAGTCATTACGTCACTCTCAGAAAATGGAAGCAGTCGGGCATCTCTCTGGAGGCATAGCTCATGATTTTAATAATCAGTTAGGTGTTGTACTTGGTTATCTAGAAATGTTAAAGGATGAGGTAAGTGAAGATCCGCGTGTTAATTCATGGATTAAATCGGCTACAAAAGGTGCTCAGAGATGTGCGGAATTAACCAAGGGCTTGCTCGATTTTTCTCGTAAGAAAGATTTCAATAAGAAAACTTTAAATTTGAATGAAAGTCTGTTGGGTATGCAAAGTATTTTACAGAGCTCAATTACACCATCAATTGAGTTAAAATTTGTATTTTGTCATGATGTTTGGGATGTTATGGCTGACGATGGTGAGCTTCAGGATTCGGTACTAAATCTTATTATTAATGCACGTGATGCTATGACAGATGGAGGTGTGCTTGAGGTCAAAACAGAAAATATTATATTAGAAAGAGCTCAGCCATATCATGTAAATAATTTAGCTGCAGGTAAGTATGTTAAGTTAAGTGTCAATGACTCTGGTAGTGGTATGAGTGAGGATGTTCTGGAGCATATATTTGAGCCATTTTTCACAACAAAAATGGTAGGCAAAGGAACAGGGCTAGGCATGGCTATGTTGTTTGGCTTTGTTGAAAGAGTGAAGGGTGCTATAAATATTGAATCTGAGTTGGGTAAAGGTTCATGTGTTGAAATTTATTTTCCTAAATCTGTTCAGAAAAATAAATCGAGTGATATTTCAGATAATAAGGTTGTCTTGTCTGGTGGAAATGAAAGCATATTGTTAGTGGAGGATGAAGTTGATTTATGTGAACTGGCGGAGATTTATCTCACTAGTTTTGGCTATAAAGTATATGTGGCAGAAAATTCAGATAAAGCGCTGGATTTGTTGAAAGATGAAGATATAAAAAATATTGACTTGTTATTTAGCGATGTTGTTATGCCTGGTCGCATTGATGGATTTATGCTTGCTGAGAAAGTGAAAAAAATATATCCAGAGATAAAGGTATTAATGGCAACAGGGTATGCTTCTCATAAAAATATCGAAAACACATCGTTTGAATTGAAAAAAAATATTTTATTCAAACCCTATACACGTAAAGATCTTGCGATACGTATTAGGGCAGTTCTTGATCATTAAATAGAAAGATGGTTCTAAACTTTATATGTATGTGCTAAATAGTTATAAATCATAATATTAACCTAAGGTGACATTAATTCCAGTCGTATCGCTAACCGAGTTAAACCGGCGATGTCGGAGATGTCTAATTTGTTTTTAATGCTGGTCGTATGATGACCAACTGTTTTTGGGCTTAAATTTAATAAGTCGGCAATGTTGCTTACACTTTTACTGTCAGCTAAAAGTAGAAAAATTTCAAATTCTCTAGGTGTCAGTTTGGTTAGTGGATCACCATCAACTAAACTTCGAGCTTTAACCAGATAAGGCATTAATTCATGGCCAACATATATTTCTCCCTTTGCTACCTGGCGTATGGCTTCAATCATAACCTGAGATGCGCTACGTTTAGAAATGTATCCTAGTACTCCCAGATCTAGTGCCCGGGTAAGAAAAACCTCATTTTCATAAACACTAAAGACGAGTATTTTTGCTGCTTTGTCTTTTATTAAGATTCGTCGACTGGCTTCAAGACCACCTATGCCCGGCATGGATAAATCCATTACTAGAACATCTGGTTTGTGGTTAAAGTATTCGGTGTATGCTGAACCACCATCATCAGCTTCAGCTATGACTGAAATTCCATTGGTTGCTTCTAGTAATCGACTATAGCCTGCACGCACAACTTCATGATCATCCACCAGTAGTACGCTAATGTCATTCTTTATATTCATGATAAATTTAATGGAACTAAAATATTTATTGAAACACCGTCGCCTGGCTGGCTGCGCAACTGCAGTTTACCATTTAATGACTCTACCCTTTCTCTCATTCCTATTAAGCCAAGGCCGTTACAGGATGACTGTAAATTGAAACCAGTGCCATTATCAGTGATTTTTAATAAAAGGTTATTTGCATCATTATGCAATTCAATATCAACCTTGTCAGCATTTGCATGTTTAGAAATGTTTGTCAGGCCTTCCTGTACAATTCTATACAGGGTTATATTGAAATGTTCGTTTAGAGTTGATAAATCACCTGTATGTGTAAAACAGTATTGTGTTTTTTGATTTCTATTCTGCCATGCTTTTATTTCGTCTTTGAGTGCTTCGACCAGACCGAGATTGTCCAGAATGCCTGGGCGTAACCTGTGCATCATTGAGTGCACAACATCGTAAACTCGAGAAGACACATCCATAATTGCATTGGCACTGGTTTCAATGCGTTTATCTTTATCTGAAATGTCACGAATCAGTTCTGCATCTGCCTGAATAGCTGTCAGGCATTGCCCAAGTTCATCATGAAGTTCACGTGACAGGTGTTTTCTCTCTGCTTCCTGTATTTCTAGTGAGGTGTGTATCAGGCGACGATTCTCCTGTAGTAATTTTGTAGATAGTGATTCAGCTTCCTGTAATTGTCGCGTACGGTTCGATACTTCAGCCACCATTCGATTAAATGATGCTGCAGTTTTTCCTACTTCATCACATGGGGTAGTGGGTACTGTTACGGAATAATCTCCGCCTTCTACCTGTTCAGCTGCATCTGATAACATACCTAACCTACGCGTAAGACCAAGCCCGATTATGATTGTAACTACTATGGTTAAAATTATTTCTATGGCAGCAATGCTAATACCTCTGATGCGTGATTTATTAATTACGTCATGCATTAGCTTTAAAGAAAAACCCATTACAACTTTTCCCATAGGCTGATCGGCAACCGTTATTACTTCTGCAATATCAAAAATATTATCATCTGTAAGAGCCGGGTGTGTGTCTATCCGGGGCAGTTTTGTTTCAGGGAATGGCCCGAAAGAAAAAACGATATTATTGTCTCTATCGAGTATTGCAAGATACTGTAGTTCTTTATAACTGATAACATTTTTTAGATAATCCTCCAGTGAAGCATAATCAACAGCGACCATTAAATTACCGGATGTATTGGCTATTTGTTGAATCATACTGGTTGCTGTATCTCTGAGCCGATCTGTGTGGGTGGTTTGTATGATTGAAATGTTATTCCACACCAGTATTGAAAGCATAACAATTTCAATGATAACAACACTAACGATCAGACGACAACGCAGTGACTGCAAAAGTGGTATTGATTTACTCATGTTTTAAGGTCGCAACATTTGATTTTTAATTTTTTCATATTCACTTATTCTGGCTTTTTTAAAACCGGAAAAACGATTATGTTTAAGCACCTGTTTTCCCTCAATATTTGACGACATAGTTAGTAATAGTGTCGAAATTTCATCTGCACAGGCATCACTAATTCGATCGCCAACACTGATTGGAATGTGTGGTCCTCTTTCTGTGGTTGTGATAATTCGCATGTTATCACGTACCTGCTTGCTGGCAGCTTCATAAGGTGGTTGCATTAATGCTGATGCATCAGTGATTCCGTGGTATGAAGATAATAGTGATGCATTGTGTGTTGGGGTGAAAATTATTTTTAGATCTTTGGCAGGATTAATTTTGTTTTTTAATAAATGTTTTTTTATTAGTAATGTAGCCAGACTTTTTGCATCTACCGTTGCCAGGCGTTTACCACGCAGATCATTTATGTTTTTAACAGGGCTCTGTTTAGGCACCACAATTACAGCTTTCATACCAGGAGAGTCAACACTGGCAATTAATTGATAGCCCGCTTCATTGGCGTGGGGGTAAAAGTGGGGCGCTGTAAATAGAATGTCATATCTTTTATTTACTACAGTTCGACGGCCAAACTCTATAAAACTGGGTGCTGTTTCTATGCGTACCTGTGTATTTAAATGTTGTGATAAATAGTTCGCCATTGGAGTAAAACGTATCACCAGTTGTTTGGCGCTAACAAAAGGCAGAATACCAAAGGTCATAGGAGTGAATTTTGTGCAGTTACCGTTTTGCTCTGCTAAACATGTGTTTGTAAATAGTATAAACAGTAAGCTGCCTGATAATATTATTTTTTTCATCTGATAAGTATAGGACATCTCTGTAAGTTGATGATGCCCTTTGTTTATCTTAAGTTTGAGTGCAATAAAATGACTTAAACCGCCTGCTTTAAAAAACAGGCGGTTTAAGATCATGGTGCTTTATTAGTGACTGTGGTTATTAATGCTACCACTAAAAAAGTCAGGGCCCGCTCCAAACGGAGGTTGTACAAAACTGGCATCAGGTGTGTTGCCTGGCTGACCAATCTGTTCACTCTCTGCCTGTGGCAGGTTACCCGGGTTTTTGGAGTCTACAGTTGTTACACGTCCCTGACCTGTACCGAACTGGGCCTCTGTTACCGTGTTGTCCGTCAGACTGTCCAGATAACGACGCAGAGCATGTACCGGATGCAGGTAATTATTTGGTGCTACCTGTTTAACCACCGGGCCGGTAATAATGCCAACTTTATTCACGGGTTCTGACAGAGTAATATCACTACTGTAATCATCCGCATCTGCTAACTGGAAGAACTTGTGGTTTGCACCACCACCGGTACGACATACATGATCGAGTGCATTGCCGTGTCCATAACAGGAAGCAAAGACATAACGCTTGCCAGGGTCAAGTGGCATGCCACCAATTTTTGTTTGTACAATACGTCCGCTTGAGCTGCTAAATGGGCGGTTTTTCAGGTCGATTGTCTGTTCCATATTAGCCAGACCCAGATACCAGCCACCGCGTTGCATAAATACATTACGATTAAATACGGCGCCTAAAATAGTATTTAAACTGCCTTCAATAGACTGGCCGGCAAAGTCAGCAATATTTACTGCAGGGGCAATCGGGAACCAGGTATATAAATCACGTAATGTGATTTCACTACCAGGTAGTACGGCATTACCAAAACGGAAGCCATTTGCCATTGATATGTCCACTCCATTTTCCCAGCCAGGTACATCTCTTACATCAGGCACTGTGTTAGTTACATCAAGAATGGCGTCAGCAAGAAAATTATTCAGTGTATCTTCCAGTACATGATGGCGTAAGAGTAAAGTGTCGGTATAACCCACAACCGTATCCAGGTCATCAACTAACTGTAAACCCTGGGTTGATGGGTTAAGAAAACCACCGGGTAAAAAGCTGTGACGTTTAACCAGACCATCTTCACCAGCAATAAAATCCTCTTCCATTGCAGCAACTAATTCTGCCATGGCGGGGTCTTCAGCAATTGATTCGTCAACTGGAATCGCTTCCCAGTCAAAATCAACAACATCTCCATGATTCATTTCTAAATCAAGGCGTCCAACATACATGTCACGGTTGGTTTCAACAACAATGGCTGCGCCGTTGGATAGTTGACGGAGTTCGCCCCGGCTTAAAGACTCTCCCGGTGTTGTTCTGGTAATTTTCTTTTCAGTCACCAGTAAGGCGCCTAGTGTGACCTCATGTGTGTGTGCAGAATACATAACATCAATATCTTCAAAGGTTTGCGCAATTTTGATATTTTGTGGTAACCCTAGTTCAGACTGTACAACAATTAGTTCTGCGCCCAGTGATTTGACCTGCTCAATAATACCCGGTAGCTCTTCAATGCCCTGAGTGAAACGTAGGCCAATATTAAATGCATCTGCCTGTTGAGGAACGATAGAAGCGGTTAAGCCAATAACGGCTATTTGAGTTCCATTACGATTTAGCATTTTAAAAGGAGGTAGTACAGGTTTGCCATGTAGGAATGTGGGTAGTGGTGCTGCGTTATACACATTAGCTGCTACAGTAGGAAAACTTGCCTGGATAACGCCTTTGCCTTCAGGCGTTGGGAAAGGTGCAGTAGCGGTAATTTCATTACAGGTGTAACCACTGGCCTCATCCGTTAAGCCAGCTATAACGGGTACATCATCGCAGCCAATATGGCCAGACATGGCGCGCAGGTTGCCCGGAATAGTGGGCTTAGGGCCAAATGATGTAAAGCGATTACGGAATACCGCACCCCCGTAACCAAAGTCCCAGTTTCCCGGTGTGTATACATCAATACCAAAAGCATTCATCGGTACCATCATGGCGTCACCGACGGTAAACATGGTTTCTGCGCTACCGTGGGTTAAGTCACCGGTAGAAAGTAATACCGCTTCAGAATTGTCTGCACGAATTGTATTAACAACCGTTTTTAAACGAGCCAGGCCACCGGAACTTGCAACTTCACGTTCGCTGCCATCCAGATTTTTTAGAACTGCAGCATGAGGAACCAGAGTGCCGTGCAGGTCGCCCATTTCAATTAATGTAACGACATCGTCATCAGCAAATGCAGATGAACTGATGGCGCAAAAAGATATCGCTGCAGATAACAGGGTTTTACGTAATACCCCGGAATCACTAGCTGGTTTGTTAAGATTTTTCATTTTTTAATCCTTCATCAGATTTAGGCAATGCAAGCATTACGACAGAAATTTACACTGCATAGCCTAAATCTGATGAGGGTTTAACAATATAGGGAAACTCCTTATTCGGAGTAAGGCTCAAACTTATTAGAGTTTGCTTATGTTTTGGGTGTTAAAAGTCTGGTTTTATAAATACGGAAAGAGAAGAGGTGATATTCTGGGTAAATATTTAATATAGATATTTTTGTTTTAATGCTTTCTCAATACCTGTGATCTGGTAAATCACAGGTATTAGATTAGTTGTACGGAAACGGTCTGTAATGCTAATTTTCTCTGGCGCCTTCCAGTACCCAGTTAACTATCATATTGTAATTGGCAGGGTCAGTTATTGGTATTTCTCCGAAGTGGTGTTCGCCAAAAGGTTTGCGTAACAAAGGACTAAAAGCAGGGTCTGAAAAATTAATGCGCTGTATTATATTTTCATAAAGGGTGTATCCATTTGAATCCGTATCATAATAAACGGGAATTCCCGCTATACCCAATGTTGAATTGTGGCAATCCAGACAGCTGATAGTCGTGCCACCCTGTAGAAGATTTAATATGTCTGTATCAAATGTTATTTCAGTCTGCGAGGGAGAGAGCGTATTATCAATAGTAATATCAACCGTGTCGGTACTAATTTCGCCTGCTGTATTGCTTACGTTTAACTGAATGGTATATAGACCATTTGTATCTGCCGACAGGCTGGTTCTTAACGAAGAAGGTTCTGCAATGGTTGCAATGCTGCTATCAGGTTGCTGAATAATTTCCCAACTATAAGTATCAGCAAAAAATGTAGTTTCGGCAGAGAGATTAACTGGAGAAATAACGGTACGATCTAAACCCGCATTCGCAACGGGCTTGCCTGGAATATTTATACTGCCATCGGCATTTGCATATTTAAAACCCGGAATATGGCTAGCCAGAATTTCTGCGGCATCACCTTCCCAGAATTTATCAAAGGTTAAACGAGACATAGGCATAATGCCACGGGCAAAAACGTAATCTTCAATTTGCACAATGTGACTGGTGAATTTTTCATAACTACTGAAATTAATATCCTGATTATTATCATTAGGAGCAACTCCGTTTGAGTTGTTGATATTGCTGCCCAATGTTGTGCCGCGTTTCGAGTGACACGAAAAACAGAAAGGTTTGTACACTTTTAAATATAACTCTTCCGATGAGGCTGGTCGAGTCGCTGGAATAGAGGCATCTGTCGGGTCATATCTCCAGCCCTGAGGAATAAAGGTATCATTGAAGCCCTGATTATTGCTCGCAGTTAGAAAGTGCCCGTCATACCATCCGTCCATAACTTCACGAAGAAAGTCTGCATCCCAGTCGCCATCTGCACGTGTTGCTGAAAGTGTAGAGAACACAGCTTCATTAAGTTCTTTTAATTTGTCCTCCTGTTCTGCTCGGCTGAAACCTGTCTTGTTCGAGTATTCAAAAGTATCTACTTCAAAAGGTTGTAATCTGGAAACCGTATCACCAATTAATAGTTCTGGATTTAACTGATCAGGTAAAGCTGAGGAAGGTAATGAGCCATCAGCTAATAATGGTTTTGCAGTTCCGCCATGACAGGTAATGCAGGGAATGGGCATGAATTTTTTACCACGATTATCCAGGTTTACACTGAGTATGCGTGGTTCATCTTCAGCTGAAGCTGTTGCATCAAAAGTGAAAAATTTATTAAACATGGGATCGGTGCCATCGCAGTCACCGTCAAGGTCGCTAAACTCAATGGCATTTGTTCCGAAGTGATGAAGCTGGTCATCTTCAATTGCGGCGGTTAAATTTAATGTGTTGTAATCAAGCCCGTCTACCAGCGTTACCAGAAAATTTTCCACATAAAATGCGAGGCATCCGTTTGCATTTCGGCGCATAAACATATTTCGACCATACCCAAGGTCTTTTGTATCTCTAAAAATAACATGAACATCATGTCCCTGATCAAAACCGTTTTTGGTTTTCCATTTATTTAAAGTGTCGCGCTCATTGCCAGGGTCAATTGCAGCATAGTATGCATCGGTCCATTCTTTATTGTTTATGCGTGATTCAGGTAAATTTAATAATGCATTTCCGGATGTGCCGCTATTATCATCTTCAAATAAAATATTCTCAGATCGATCAAGTAAAATTAAATAGTTATCAACACCTGACTCAAGGCTGATGTTAATGCCTCCTGCTGTATCGAGAGTGAAATCGAATCTGGGGTTTTCAGGCGATAATGCGCTTATACCACCTGATGAAATCCAGCGACTAATTTTCTGGGTGCTGCTGCCATCGTCTTTAGTGATGGTAAGGGTGAATGAATCGGATGAACCAGAATTTACAGTGGCGGCAACTATGGTGTAGGTACCTGCTGCAAGACTAGGTTGCATATTAGGGTATTGTAAAAAATTATTTGGTGTAGATGTTGTTACTTTATCAAATAACTCAGGTGTGTCTTCACGGTCGCAACCACCGAGCATGATTGCAGATAATGAAAATAGAAATAAAAATTTTAAAGTATGAATTGTTTTCATGTGTAAAGTCATCATTACAGCCTAAATGATACCAGGTAGCTTATATTGAAAAATAAGGCGTCATAATCTACGTCATAGTCTGATTGACCAACTGCGTATCGTGCGGATAAATCAAGCGACTGTTTTTTACCTAAAACGTAATTGTAACCAAGAGTTAGTGCAGCTATGTCAGCATCAAGTTTGTAAGCAATCATATTGTCACCAAAGGTTGGGTCAAATTCAATTACTTCAGCCTGTCGAACGACATCCAGTACTTCATTGTCTGAATCATCTAATGGAATAGTTGAAACCAGATCACCGGTTAGAAAGTTAAGCGTTGTATACAAAGTTGAGTGACGACTGAGCATTAAGTCGGCATTAAAAAACACGCGATAATCTTTAGTATCAAATACACGACTATCTGAATCACGTTTGCGTGCAGTTAAGCCACTTCTGAATGATAGTGTATTGGTTACCCAGAATGAGACCATCGCTGATGCTTCGTATGCTGTTCTATCTCGAATATCAGTTTCAAAATCAGTTACATGTATATCGCCTTTAAAAATATACATAGCCTTGAGAAAACCTGCGACGGGTTTGTAATGGTAAGTAACACCTGCGCTAATCTCAGCGTTGTTTAATCCGTCAGTGTCCTGATAGCCTTCATATTTTGCCAGCAGGCGATAATCAATAAAATTTCTCGTATTCATCGGATAACTGATATTGTAACCGGCAACGGCCGTTGCAAATGCACTTTCAATTGCAGTTGTATCCGTTGGGCTGCGATTTAAATTATCATCATAACTAAGTGACGCATCCAGCCGTATTGCTTTGTCAGTGTCTGCGAATGCCAGATTATTTATATTTATGAGCACAAAGCTTATCAGTATTATTTTTTTCATATTTATTTTTTATAAGTATTTTTTACGATATAAAACGGGTAAAGCAATAAATAAAAGCCAGGCAGGGTGTAAAGTGCCAATGCTTCCTGATTTGTCTGCACAGTTATTAAACGTATCCTGACCGCAGGGGTCTTCTTCTTCAATAATCGTATTGGCATCAACTGCAATAACACCAGGGTCTCGAATAATGCCGTTTATTTCGTTATCACTATCATTTGGCCCACCATCTTGCAGACTCAGCTGTAAGCAATTATCAAAAGCATGTAATCCATTTACATAACGGGTGCTTCCCGGTGGCGGGCAAATGCCTGCAATGGAACTGGCACTGGCTATCTGGTTGTTTTCATCGACAATGAAATCCTGCCATCCGTTAGCGGGTGAATATTTTCTATAAGTTGAGTCTGGTCTGATACTGGTATTGAGCGGTAAAATAATTTTTACCGTTGCACCTGTCTCTGGAATTTCACTGATAATAAAATCAAAAATTTCACTGGTGCCGGCATAACTTTCATCCGTACCATTTTGTGCAGGTTCGCCATCATCACCAAACAACTCAATGGATTCTTTAGTTATAGCTGCAGCAAAAAATCCTGATGCAGAGGAAATGTCACCGATACAAAGTTTGGTGCCTGCTTCAGACTGTATGACACTGGCCCCTGTTGAAGTGCTGTTTACGCTGAGCTCATTAACGGCTTCCGTGCTGCTATCTCTGAAGTCTGGAATACCATCATTGTCTGTGTCAGCATAACCTTCGTCTAAATCACTGGTGCCATCACCATCAGTATCGTCTGTGCCTGATAAAATGGGTTCAGTTGAACCAAAGACATTAATAAGTAGTGTGTTATGTGTTGTGCTGCCATCATCATCAATTGTGACATCAATTGTGTAGGTGCCAATGTTTAATGATGATGGGTCAAATATAAATGTATTATCGGTTAGATCGATTTGAGCACCAATGAGTGCCGCATCTGTTAGCGACCAGTCGTGAGTTACAGTGCCAGCACCAGTTATGGCATCCAGATCAGCTGTTACTGTGATATTACCGTCGTTTATAAAAACGATATTACCTGCAGTCGAATTCTGCTCGATAGTAAAGACAATAAATGTTTCCAGAATACCTGAGCCATCTGGGTCATTGTCACACGCATCACCCAGGCCATCTGTATCCGTATCTAACTGAGGTGCATTTGGTTCGACGGGACAGTTATCATTGTAATCTGCCACTACATCACTATCCGCATCTGGTGGATTGATAGTGAGTGTAAATTGTTGTATTGCAGCAGCAACTCCGTCTTCGCCACCATCGGTTAATGTGACTGTAATAGTTGCGCTGCTATCATTGAAAATTTCTGTACGCGGTGGTAACCATTCAATCAGCCCTGTATCTGAAACGGTCATACCTGCAGGCTCATTACTTAATGCGTAACTCAGGTCGGTTCCATTATTAAGATCATCGGTATCGCTGGGCACAAGTTGATAACTGTAGAGTATTTCTTCGATTACATCGGTGACAGTAACGGGTGCTAATGCAGGTGCATCGTTTACAGGGATTGTTGAAATGCTAACGGTGGCAATGTTTGAATCCAGTGCGCCATCGTTTATCTGGTAAGTGAAATTATCTGTAGTAACTTCACTGCCATCATGCGTGTATGTAAATGTACCGTCTGTTGCAAGACTGAATCCCGGGTCAGTGGTTGGGCCAGTTATTAAGGTAATAGTTAACGGGTCACCTTCTTCGTCCGAATCATTGTCAATAACACTTGTATTGCCTGATGTTAATGTCGTTGTACTGTTGCCCTCATTAATTAAAATATTATCTGCAAGGGCGATCGGTGCGTCATTTGTATTATTAACTGTGATTGAAACGGTTGCGATATTTGAATCGGAATTTCCATCATTCACCCGATAGGTAAAACTGTCTGATGCGGTTTGAGAACCATCGTGTGTATAATCATAGGTGCCGTCACTTCTTAAAACAAAATTGCTCTGATTAGTCGGGCCAGTTACCAGTGAAGCACTTAATGGGTTGTTTTCTTCATCGGTATCATTAAGAGTAATATTTGCCGGTAGAATAATATTTACCGTTCCGCCCTCTGTTAAAGAAGTGTTATCGTCAAAAGCGACCGGGCTATCATTTGTGTTTGTGATGGTTATAGAAACCGTTGCAGCACTGAGTGATGTAAGTGATGCATCACTCACCATATAAGTAAAACTATCGCTCGAAGTTTGTGTGCCGTTGTGAGTATAGGTAAATGTGCCGTCAGGGTTGAGCGTGAAACTAGATGCGTTAGATGGCCCGCTCGTTATTGTTGCGGTGAGTGTATCGCCATCCTGATCAGTATCATTAAAAGTGACACTTGTCTGACCGGAACCAAGTACAGTAACCGTATTTCCCTCTATTATATTAATGCTGTCGTTAACGGCAACAGGGCGATAATTGGGAACCGTAATACTAATAGATACGGTTACATCATTCGCATCTGAATTCCCATCACTAGCTCGATAAACAAAGGAGTCGCTTGTTGTTTCAGTACCGTCGTGGATGTAACTGAATGTGCCATTAGCATTTAAATTAAGAGTGCCATTTGTTACATCGGTGATTAAGGATACACTTAATGTTGTACCTTCTTCGTCGCTATCATTTGCAGTGACATTGTTCTGGCCTGTGCTCAATAAAGTTTCGGTTTGTCCCTGAGAAGTGATGATCGTGTCAGCAACCGCTATGGGTGAGTCGTTTGTATTATTAATAGTAATGGATACAGTGGCATTAGCTGAAAAAGCAGCACCATCAAAAACCCGATAGGTGAAGCTGTCATTCGAAGTTTGTGAGCCATCATGCTGATAACTGAAAGTGCCATCAGTATTTAGCGTAAAGCTGCTATCAAATGCAGGTGGCGTAACAACCGATACAACTAATGCAGATGTGCTGGTCTCTTCGTCACTGTCATTGAACCTTACGCTGGACTGACCTGAATCGAGTACAGTGCGAGTGGCTCCTTCCGTAACTGTAATGCTGTCGGCTGCGGCAACAGGGTTATCGTTTAAGGCTAAAATGGTTATGTTGACGGTTTTAGCCGTAGTGGTCGCTTCCCCATCGGTTACTCTGTAGGTAAAACTATCACTGGTTGTAGCAGTACCATTATGTGTGTAACTGAATGTACCATTTGCATTTAAAGTTAAACTTCCATTGCTGGGGGCTGTATCAGTTGGAGGGCTGTAAACAACCGTAATAGCGTCATCTACATCACTGTCATTTTGTAGAACATTTGTTTGCGATATGCCTCCGATTAATAATGATGTTGCTGTGCCGCCTTCACTAATCGAGATAGTCTCTGTTTCAGAGCCCAGTATCGGTGCATCATTCTGTCCGGTAATCTGGATGGTTACTGTTGCTGTATCCTGATATAAAGCACCGTAACTGTCCTGAATTGTATAAGTAAATGTTCTAGTTGCAGTTTCTCCTGTATCTAAAGTCTCAAACAGGCCATTAGTATCAAAAGAAAAATTACAGGCAGAGCTACGTGATAATGAGCCCGTACCTGATAATGAGGTGTTTGAAACATATGAGAATGAATCGTTTTCACTGTCTGAGTCATTGGCGCACATATCAAAATCAGTGAACGAGCTACTTTCAGTGACTGACAGGTCGTTAATAGTAGAATAGTGATCATTTACCGCATTCGGTGCGTTATTAGTTATTTCAATCGTATCGGTGCCGCAGACAGGAGAGCCATCGGCTGTGTCGAAAGCAAGGTTGTCGCCATTTACCTGATTTATACAGTAGTAGAGTGTGTAGGTGCCGAGAGTGGATATGCCGGTAATGTCAAAATCCCATTTATGATTAGCGCTTTGAGGGGTGGAGTGGCTTAGTTCCTGGCCATTGACATCAGAAACCAGAGTTGCATCAGCCGCAGCTATAATGCCAGTTTGTTCCACATTACCGTTATATACCGACATATTGATGCCGTTTTCGGTGGCAGATGACATATTAAGCCCAATAGTGCAGTTTTCAGTGGTGCCATGAACGATAGACTGGCAGCGCATAGGAAAAGCGACACCAAGACTGCCGTTAAAACCTGTTCCAAGATGGCAGCCAGAGCAAGTAGCGCTCGCATCATTTGCGTGACCATGTGAGTTAAATATATAAATAGGATCACTGTTAATGTCTACTTCATCACCGCTATTGGATAAAGCCAAATTCGGTATAAATAGAAATGTAATAATTAAACTGGTTAATATTGGCAGGGAAAATTTAAAAAAATACGACATAATATTAACCAACGCTAACGTTTAAAACATTTATTTAAGATAACTTAACTAAGAGCACGCTCATTTGAAATGGGGGAGGAGCTTACGTAAGTATAGTAAAAATTATTTAATAATTATCAAAATTAAGTAATTTTAAGAGCTAACGAACTATACTATAAACACTTGTCTAAGAAGTGTTGTAATGGGTTTTTCAGATTATCCTTACAAAAAGATCCTATTTAGCTGACAGGTATTTAAATTGGTTAAGTAGATAATGCTTATATAGCCATTCCCCCACTGGATACATGCGCGCAGGAAGTTTTTATGAGTGATGAGATTGACGACCCCCGTCGAGATTTTTTAGTAAAACTGTTAACAGCAGGTGCGTTTGCAACAGGTGCACTGTCATTATCGGCAACGGTTCAGAGTATGGGTAAAATTCCCAAAGTGCTCCCCTCGGGTAAATCATTTTTTGATATTAGTGGCGATGTAAAAGTAAATAACGTTACCGCTACGTTGGATACCTTTGTAAAAAATAGTGATGTTGTGACAACTGGTTCAGGAGCCCATGCCGTTTTTGTAGTGGGTAGCGATGCTTTTATGCTTCGAAGTAATAGTAGTATGGAAATTCAGGGTAGTGAAATTATCAGTACTATCCGTTTGTTTTCTGGAAAACTATTGTCAGTATTCGGGCATAGGGAAAATAAAAATAAATTACATATGAGAAGCGCTACCGCCACTATAGGAATTCGTGGTACTGGCGTTTATATGGAAGCCGATCAGGAACAAACTTATTTGTGTACTTGCTATGGCATAACAGATGTTCAATCAAGTGTAGATAAAAATCAAATAGAAAGAATTGTTTCAGAACATCATGACAAACCAAAATATCTTTTAGCAAAGCCATCACGAAAAGGTAAATTGATCGAGCCTGCACCCATGATAAACCATACTGATCTGGAGCTTGCATTGATTGAAGAGCTGGTAGGGCGTGAGCCTCCGTTTGGTATCGAAGGTAACTTGTATAAAGGTCCGCGTCGGGATTATTAAATAAAATTTTTCACAGGGATAATTTTATTTTCAGGTTCGAATTTATTCGGTCAAAGGACAGTGTTAATATATCCATGTGCAAATATAATTGCACCTGACTTGGTGGTTAAACTTCATAACGGTGTTTTAAATATTTTCTGGCGTTATTAACTGTTTATTTAATGCAGATTGTCGGGCAGTGTGAATAGCATCAGCCATATCTTTTCCCTGCAGCCCTGCATCTTTCAAAGACTGAATATCAACTGATTTTATTATTTTTAAAGCATCACGATAGTGATTTGCCTGTGGGTAGGGGTGGGTTTCATAACCGGTTCGCCCACGAATATCAGCCGTGCATGCGAGTAAAAATTGTTCATATCTTTCAGGTTTTCTCATGCCATCAAGTTTTTCAATAGTCTTTAATAATGTAGATTTTTTAATTTCAAATGCGCGATGAACATGTAAGTGAAATTCTGCGGTAATGCATGCCAGTTCATTAAAGTTATTTGGGATACGCAAGCGTTTGCAAAGTTGTTTAACTGGCTTTACGCCCTTTATCTCATGTCCGTGATGGCTGGGCCAGTTTTCTTGCGGTGTTAATGCTTTTCCCAGATCATGGCACAACGCTGCAAAACGAGTTGATGCTTCTGTGCTTAATAATGCTGCCTGTTGTAATACCATTAAGGTATGAATGCCGGTATCAATTTCAGGGTGATGTTCTTTCGGTTGAGGGACACCAAACAATGCATCAATTTCAGGTAAAATAATTTTAAGTGCACCACAGTCGCGTAGAACCTGTATAAAAACTTCCGGGTTGCGTTCACCGAGTGCTTTATGAAATTCCTGCCAGACACGTTCTGCTACCAGTGCATCTGCTTCACCATCGCTCACCATTTTTTGCATTAGGTTTAACGTTTCATCTGCAACGCTAAAACCCAGATGAGCATAACGTGCAGCAAATCGAGCGACGCGTAAAATGCGCACAGGGTCTTCACTAAAAGCAGAGGAAACATGGCGTAAAAGTTTTTCCTTTAAATCGGTCTGACCGTTATAAGGGTCTACCAGATTGCCTGCTTTATCTTTTGCTATTGCATTAATGGTGAGGTCGCGACGAATTAAATCTTCTTCAAGTGTTACATCCGGTGATGCATGAACTTCAAAACCTTTATAACCCGGTGCAGTATTTCGCTCTGTGCGAGCCAGTGCGTGTTCATCTTTTGTTTCAGGATGAAGAAAAACGGGAAAGTCTTTGCCAACTTGCTGATAACCAAGTTCAAGCATTTCATTAACAGTAGCACCGACAACTACCCAGTCTCTTTCTATAAAAGGGTAATCTAAAAGTTCATCGCGAACAGCGCCGCCTACGAGGTAAATTTTCATGGAGAAAGTATACTGGAAAGTTGAGTCGACTGTTAATAACTAGATGAAGTCAATTAGTAGGTTTGCGAGGTGTTTTAACTGGTTATAGTGCATCTCCCTCGGGGAAAGAACGCGTTTTTTGCGCTCTGTCCCCTTATTGAGACCACCGAAAGTTGTTCGGAGTAGCTATTCAGTCTGCCAGTCTGATCGGAATCATAACAGGGGACGAAGTGCATAACGCTACGGTTACCCTGTTGTAGCCAGGTTAAGTAATATTACCAGTTCTATACAATTTACTTTTCCCCGAGCAAAGCAAACATACACTTTTGCTTTAATAATCAGAATAAAAAGCTTAATTAAGCGCCAAGAATTTCCTGTGCAGCAGCAACAGCAACACCCTGTTTAACCGCATCACCTAAAACAGCTTCAAGTGCGCTTAAACAAAGTATGATGTTTTCAGCACGGCTACTGTGCCCCATTAAACCAATGCGCCAAACCTTACCGGCAAGTGCGCCCAAGCCAGCGCCAATTTCTAAATTAAACTCATTTAGTAACTGGCCACGAACAGCTGCTTCATCAACACCGTCTGGTATGGTTACAGAGTTTAGTTGCGCTAAACGATCTGCTTCATCAACAATAAAACTTAATCCCATTGCTTCAAGACCGGCACGAAGTGCCTGATGATTCTTTGCATGACGTGCCCAGGAGTTTTCCAGACCTTCATCCTGCAGCATAACGAGTGATTCATGTAATGCATAAAGTGCATTAACAGGAGCGGTATGGTGATAAGCGCGCTTTGTGTTGGCACCCCAATAACCCATAACCAGATTCATATCAAGGAACCAGCTATTAACTTTAGTTTTGCGAGAGGTAATAACGTCAGTTGCTTTTTTGCTAAAGCTGACTGGAGATATGCCCGGTGTGCATGAAAGGCATTTTTGTGTGCCAGAGTAAATAGCATCAATACCCCAGTCATCAACACGTAGCTCTGAACCACCCAGAGATGTAACTGCATCAACAATGGTCAAACAGTCGTGTTTTCTGGCTATTTCGCATAATGTTTTTGCATCAGATACAGCCCCAGTTGATGTTTCAGCGTGTACAAAAGCCAGGATTTTTGTATCAGGGTTGGCTTTTAATGCTTCTTCAACTTTATTGCAGTCAACGGCTTTGCCCCATTCGTCCTCAACCATAATAGCGGTTGCACCAAGACGTTCGACATTTTCTTTCATGCGACCGCCAAATACGCCATTCTGGCAAACTACAACCTTGTCTCCAGCTTCAACCAGATTCATAAAGCAGGTTTCCATGCCGGCAGAACCCGGTGCTGATACCGGGATAGTGAGCTCATTTTTTGTCTGAAAAGCATATTGCAGTAAGCTTTTCACTTCATCCATCATGCCTACAAATAAAGGGTCAAGGTGACCAATGGTAGGGCGTGCCATAGCGCTAGAGATGCGAGGGTGTACATCTGAAGGGCCCGGGCCCATTAAAGTACGTACAGGGGGTAAAAATGATGTAATGCTCATAAACTTAATCCTGGGTTTTCTGTAGAGGTAAAATTTTTGAATTTTAGCTAATTAATTGTGGCCTAATTCATGCCAGACAGCTTACAGGCTAGGCTGGAAGTGAATAATGCCACAAAAACATTAGGAATATATAGTGATTTTTGAAGGGTTTATTTTATTTGGGGCTTTCTGTGTATTTGCTCAGGATATCCTCTAACTGGGATTCACTAACCGGTTTACTGAGAAAATCGTCCATACCTGCGCTCAGGCAGCGGTCTCTATCTTCAGAAGTCGCCATCGCTGTTAGCGCTATGATGGGTAAGTGGCTATTGTTATTTTCAAGACGACGCCATTGCAGAGTCGCATCAATACCGTTTGTATTTGGCATATTAATGTCCATTAAAACCAGGTGATAGTGATGTTTGTGCATCGCGTAAAGGGCAGTGGTACCATCGGTAGCAATATCAACATTGTGCCCGAGATCGGTTAAATAGCTATAAACAACACTGGCATTAATCTCATTGTCTTCGGCGATAAGTATATTTAGAGGTTTCTGTTTAGTTAAAACGGGCTCTTTGTTGATAGAGTCCGGATTGAGTAAGTCTGATATCGTATTTTTTAAGATTCCAAGTGATACGGGTTTTATAATGGTTGCCTGAATCCCCTCCAGATTTTCTGCCTCTATCTGCTCAATACTGTGCATATAAGTGGCATACAGGATTGGTGTTTCGCATTTTGCTTCATTACGAATACGTGCGACCAGATCATGACAGTATTTATGTTTGCTATCTTCGCCAAGGATAATAATATCAAAAGGTTTATTTTTTTCATGACTCCAGATGATATGCGCTATTAAATTATCATGTCCGGAAGTAGCATAAACATTCATGCCAAGTTGCTTACAATACTTTTCTAGCACATCCAGATTAATTTTATCCGAATCGTAAATAAGAGCTCGTTTGTTTATTGGAAGAAGACTGTCTTCATTGACCCGATTACTTAATTTCTTCCAGTTAAAGTGTAAATTAAAATTAATGTCCTGTTTATTGTTGTATTGAATTTCGAATAAGCCATTCATCAACCTTGTTAGCTGGTAAGCAATACGTAGCGGTAGAGCATCATTTGTTTCAGGTATCGTATTGGATTGCAGGTGGTCAATGTCAGTATTTTGCTGAAATTTAATTTCTATATTAGCGTTAAGGTGTTCACTGGAACTGGTTTGGCCTGCATATGCGTGAATATAAATGCTTTTTGAGATGCTATGTTCTATGGCATAACGAACCAGATTTGATAACAACTGTCTGAATCGCTGGGCATCAATGTAAACCTCTTCAGGGAACGTCTGATCAATATAGCAGGTTAGCTCAAGCTCACGTTCATGGCCTAAAGCGGCCAGACTATGTACCAGACTGTCAATTAATACGCGAGGATTTGAGCTTGACTGATTAATGGATAAATTGCCGTTTTCTATTTGTGAAAAATCAACAATATCTTCTATGATTTCCTGTAAAGAGTGGCTTGACTGACTCAGTGATTGTAAATACTGTTTTTGTTGTACATCTAAATCAGTTTTGTTTAACAGATCAATCATACCTACAATGCCACCAATGGGGGTGCGAATTTGATGTGTCATTGTGGATATGAATTCAGATTTAGCAATGCTTTTTGAATCGGCATTATCTGCAATTTTCATTAAACGTTTTTGCATTGAGTACAGGTATGCAGGTAAAGCAATAATCAGCAGTAAAAATGCAATGGCTTCAAGTGTTAATAAGTGCCATGCATCTTCTGATAATAGAAGAAGATTGTAACCAATGAAAGTGAGTCCAACGGCGACACTTAGAAATTTCAAACCATAACGCGTACCGTAACCAATATATATCCATAAATAAATCAGCACGTAAACACTATTGATGCCACCCGTTAAAAACGAAGAAAAAGTAGTGCTTGCTATATCGAAGGTTAGCGCTAAATAACGTCGGGGTGTATTTATCGGAACCCATAATATAGTCAGAATATTAAAAAAACTGAAACAGAAAAAACCGATAGTAAAGTAGTTGAGCGTAGTGTGAGAAGCAATAAAGTAACCACTATCTATACCTGCTGAAATATAAAAATAGGTCAGCGTGCCAATACAAAGTCGGATAAGAGATTGAATTAGTTCGGTATTTTTTAGCTTTTTCATAGCTTAAGCCGGCTATTATTAAGAAAGGATATAATAACACCACTCATCCTGAGGGTAAAACAGGATGAAATTGATGAATCAGGGTGATTTGAGATAAAGGTGTAGAGGGGGAAGTGAGGAGTATAAATAGAGGCTTATTTTCTTTTTAAGAAAAACTTGACAGTTTGAAAAAATTAACACAATCTATCGTCATGATTAAATATAAACGAACAGTTAAAGCAGTAGCGATTCGACCATGTCTTATGTGGTATGAATGTATTGTCTGTGCGTTAATTTTATAATTTTAAATTAAATTTAAATAATTTTAAAAGCCACAGACGTAATAAGTCTGTGGCTTTTTACGTTTATGGGGATTAATTAACTTAAATACTTCAAATTAAGGAAAGAAGTAATGTTAGCAACAAGCGTAAACCAGACTAAATATCATAAATTAATAATTGCCTCAGCATTTATTGCGGTGATTCTTATCTGGTCAACTACACCAATTACAATAAAGTGGAGTGGGGAAGGTGTTAGTTACCTGTTTGGGATTGTTATGCGTATGAGTATAGGCACCTTGCTGGCAAGTTTTCTTGTATATCTGAAGTATAAAAAACTGGCACTGGATAAGTCTGCCTGTAAAGTTTATTTTGCATCTGCTGTAGCAATTTTCGGAGGCATGATGCCCGTTTATTGGGGGGCGCAATATATATCATCTGGTCTGATATCTGTGGTATTTGGTTTGTCACCCATTGTTACCGGTTATCTCGCGTGGCGTTTTATACATGAGCAAAGTTTCAACCTGTTAAAGATATTAGGTGCGATAGCTGGATTGAGTGGTCTGGTTATAATTTTTTATAAGGGTATTTCTACGGGTGAAGATTACATTTTGGGTATTATTGCTGTATTAGTTGCAGTGGTGCTCCACTCTGCAAGTGCAGTGTGGATAAAAAGCATTAAAACAGATGTGCCCCCCTTGTCGTTGGTTGCAGGTGGATTATTGTTTTCTATGCCATTATTTTTGACCGTGTATCTGGTATTTGCACCACCACTTCCGGAGGTGATTCCGTTAAAAGCGATATGGTCTATTGTTTATTTAGGTATAGTGGGTTCAGTTATTGGTTTTGTTAGTTACTATTACCTGCTAAAACACCTGCCCGCTTCTAGCGTGGCACTGATTACTCTGGTTACACCGGTCGCTGCTTTATGGATAGGCAATGTGGTAAATAATGAGCTAATAAGTTTTGAGGTTTATGCTGGCACAGCATTTGTTCTGATTGGTTTAGCATTGCACCAGGGGGAGGATATACTGTCAAAAAGATTATGGATAAAGCGAAAAAAACATTATGGCTGATACTCGTATTTTACAGTTTTAATGTAGGCGCGGTGTCGTACATTAATAATATAAAATACAAGGGTAATGAGGTTACTCAACCTTCTGTTTTAGATAGGGAAATTTATATAGAACCAGGTGATGAATTAAATGAACGTTTAATTGAAAAATCAAGACAGGCAATAATGGACACAGGCCTGTTCAGGTCTGTGTCTTATTATCTGGAAGAAAATTATACAGATAAAAACGAATCTGCTGCTTCTCTGGTTGATATAGTTTTTGTTGTAAAAGAAAAGTACTACCTGTTAATAATTCCCCGGCTTAAAATTGATGATAATGAAATTCATTATGGTCTGCAATTGAAGTGGGATAATGTTTTTGGTTTGAATCATGAAACACGGATACAGGCATTAAATCGAGGTAATACTCAAGGTGTAGATGAAACTCGTCATTCATTCAGATATTTTTATCCCAATGTTAATGATAGTTCTTATAATCTTGGTTTTTCAGTGCAAAGAGAAAATAATGTTGATGAAATAGAGGAAATAGGTCGTTTTATAGACAGACAGGATGATAGTTTCAGGGTTGAAGTTTCAAGATGGTTGAATGAACGAGGGCGTAACAGGGGGTACTTTGTTGGTTCAAATGTTATGTATCAGAAGCGATTCAATCATGACCTTGTGATTGAATCTAACTCGGAATATTTAGATGCAATTATTCTGGGATTAGATGTTGGTTTCAAGGATTTAAATAATTATAAATATAATCGAGGTGGTAAGGAGTATGGTTATAAGTTAGATTTTTCTCATGAAGCCTTAAGTAGTGAATCTGAATTTACCAAACATCGCTTTTATTATCGAAGTTATTACCGTTTTGCAGATCGACCTGCTTCAAATTTAAATGTACAGGTGAAGTTTGGCCATTCAAATAATCAGGTATTAGGTGAAGATGCTTTCAGTTTGGGTAGTAGTAATGACTTGCGTGGTTATGAGAAAAAACGCTTTACAGGTAATACCAAATTTGTAACTAATGTTGAATACATGTTTCCCCATGCTGATCACCCGGTAATTCGTTATGTGACTTTTATTGATGCGGGAAATACATATGATGCATTAAGTGATGTTTTTCACGAGGCCTTAAATATAGGAGCTGGATTTGGTCTTAGATGGAAAATAAGAGTATTAGTGAAAATTGACTTACGTGCAGATGTTGGTTATGGCTTTACAGATGAAGATTACAGATTTAGTTTTGGTACACGACATGCATTTTAAGAGTGTCGGTCATACCTGACTAGGGTTCAGGATGAACACCAAAGTTCACCCTGATTTTATTTTAGTATGCGCGGCCTTTAGGTGCTGACTGTGTGTCAGTGTTCAGGCTCTTTGGCGGGAAGTTTTGCAGAATTTCCTGTACCGCATTTTCTATTTTTTCAGTTTGTTTTTCAGGTGTGGATGCAGGGCTAACAATTGCTTTTGCTGTGGCGCGCCAGATAAGTTTCCTGGTGTTAGCGTCTACCAAATCTAAAATTAAAGTGCCCTGTTCATATTCGTATACACTTACACCACCGGTGTTTGCATATGAACCGGCATATCCTCTATGGCGATAACCATATCCACCGTAGTAACCATTGGGTGCATAGGTGTAACCCCAGTTCGTAATATCGACTTTATTTTCCTTACCAAAGTGCGTGGCGATTACAAAATCCGGGTTAGAAGAATTCTGGTTAAATCCTTTTGATGCTAGATTGTTTTCAACGGCAGTCACAAATCGAGCGCGATTGAGCTCGTCTACTTTCATGTCTTTAGGAAAGGGTAACCAGTCATACTTTTTGTACTGACTAAAATTGGCTTTCTGATCGAAGTCATAATCAACAGATAATGTTGAACAGCCGCTCAGAAATATTAAAGCGATGGACGTTGTTATTATATTGCCTAATCTCATTGTAATCCCTTTGTCTTCTTTTTGAGGTTATCACCAGATTCTAACGGCAATTTATTATTTAATCTATGACTGAAAGGGTATTAGCTGGAACGTTTTCACAGTCCTGGCATGTTCGTGTAGCCTTTTAGTTGTTGTATGCGTTCGAACCAGTTATGAATTGCAGGGTAATTATTAAGAGAGATATCACCTTCTTCGCATAATGCGACATATGGATAACATGCAATATCGGCGATACTTGGTTTGTCTGTTGCTAACCACTGATTATTGTTAAGGTGCCTGTTTAGCCATTTTAAAACTTTTTTTCCCTGTTTTTGATATAACACCAGATCTCCATCGTAACCAAATTTAAGTATAGATCGTGCTTTTCCCAAAGTATGAAAAATTTCATCATTAGCTACAGTTAGCCATTGTGTGATGTAAGCCAGCTCTGTGGCGTTATCGGGATACCAGTGGTTTTCATTATGTTTTAAACCGTATTTACGAGCAATGTAAATAAGTATTGCCTGTGAATCCCAGATCACGATTGATTCATCTTCAAGTACAGGAAATTCACCCCGAGGGTTTAGTTGAAGAAATTCATCACTCTTATGTTGTTTATGTTCTATATCAATTTCGATAAAATGATATTTAATGTCTAGCAGGTGCAGTAATAGTTTAACTTTGTAAGTATTACCTGATATTTCAAGGCCATGTAGTTTTATCATTGTATTTATCCTCTGCCGTTGTTAAGTAAGCTTTAAAAGGCTTAAGCCAAGAATTACCTGCACTGAAAATCCAGTTAAAAATGCCGGAACCCTGATAAGGGGAATAGCAAAGGTAAAAGCACAAAAATGAACAAGACGGGCGTAGAAATATAGAACAACCGCAAATTCGGTTATTGTGGAATGTGATCCGGTGATTTCAATCAATATCACCAATGGAGCAAATATCACCAGATTTTCTATAGCATTTTCATGGGCACGCATCATACGCATGGCCCATTGTGCTTTTGGACGGATATCTGGTTGGGGATTATATAGTGCCGGCCATGCTCCCATTTCGTACATGCGATTAATAATGTAGGGAATCCACATTATTGATGTAAAAAGGGTGATAAAGCATAACCAGATTAATTCAGATGAGAGATTCATTTATACTTCCTTTATTTGTGTGTACATACAACTTAAATGTGTATGTGATTAATTTTTTATTTTTTCTTATAGCTGTTTACGGGTTGTTCTCATGTCCGTTACGAGTTCAGCAAAGGCTTTTTTACCAATAACTTCATTCATATTGGCATAGAGCGCCTGGCCGGTATTTTCCAGTTTTCTGTGAATTTTTTTCGATTGCTGAGTAGGAAAGATTTGCGTGCCCCTTTTGTCGTCATCATTGGATACGCGTTTCAAAAAGTCTTTATTTATAAGGCTATCTACAAACCGGGTGACCGTAGAAGGGGCTAATTCAAGTTCTTCAGAGATCTGTTTCATTGAAATTCCGGGTTGGTCTAAAACAACTCGAAGTACATAAGCGTGTGATGGAGAAAGACCAAAGGGTTTAAATGCATCATCCCAGATTTTATTTATCTGACGTGCAAGGGCATTGGTATTGAAGTAGATGCATTTTTCAAACATGGCAATATTGAAACATTAATTAGTTGTATATGCAACTAATTAATGAGGTGAGTTACTTTTCAGTTAGTGGGTTTGAGTCAAATGAAATGCCAGACCAGCCTGTTTTGATGAAATTGCGAATATTCTGATGATCAGTATTATCAGGGTTTTCAAGCACGTCTTTTCTATAATAGTCGCCAAAACAGTGCAGGGTTTGTGGCTCGGTTAAGTTTTGTAAACGGGCAAAAGCAAATATTTTACAGGAGCCATTATTTTGATTTTCAGCATTAAGTAGATCGCCATTATTGAATTCACAGGGTGAGAAATCATAGTTCTGATCTATGGTAGTTATGGTGTTTTCAAAGCTGTTGTTTTCAGGGTTGCTGGTAATTTGTAAAAGGAAGTTTTTCATATTTGATGAGTTTTGTTAAAAATGAAGATATAAAATAACATAAATTTATATTTAAATTATAAAGAAGTTAGTCTGTATCAAATTTTAATATCATTGAGCTGTTAAGGTGAGTCTCTAATTGGGAAGATGCGTCGCTTTTAGTGATATTTTTTCTGTAGTGTTGTGATCAGGGGATGTTCCACAGCAGAGTGGGTTCCTGTCAGTAAGTTAAACTGTATATAGTTTTATTTTAGATTAAATGGCTGTAGCAAAAATAAATATAAAGTTGCAGGTAATTCACACTACAAAAACCTTAAAAAAAACCTGTATACTAACCACCAATTTCTAGTCTAACTAAATGAGAATGATATGCCTTTAATTCGACCTTTTGCCGGTTTACGCCCTGTTCCTGAACGCGTAGAAGATGTCACGGCCCCCCCCTACGATGTATTAAATAGTGCAGAGGCACGTGAGCGCGCTGCGGGTAAACCGATGAGTTTTCTGCATATATCAAAGGCTGAGATTGATTTGGCAGAAGATATAGATCCATATGATCCTGCTGTATATGCCAAAGCAGCGGAAAACTTGAAGAAGCTGGTTGATGATGGTGTTTTGATTCGTGAAGACCAGCCACGATATTATGTTTATCGCTTAAAAATGGGTGATATTGTGCAAACCGGGTTAGTAGCTGCTGCATCGGTAAAACATTACGATACGAATCGAATTCGTAAACATGAGTTTACCCGCCCAGCAAAAGAAAATGACCGTGTTGCACAGATTGAGGCATTGAATGCGCAAACCGGGCCGGTATTGCTGGCGTATAAGTCTGATAATGAAATTGATGGTTTGTTAAATCAGGTGGCTGAAGGTGCACCACTTTATGATCTGGTTGCTGATGACGGTATAGGCCATACATTCTGGATAGTTGAAGATCAGGCGATTACAGATAAATTATCAGCTGGCTTTGATGCAATGGATGCTATTTACATTGCGGATGGTCATCATCGCTCTGCATCAGCATCACGAGTGGCTAAAACAAAGGGTGGCTCCGATGATGATATGAGTCATTACTTCCTGTCTGTTATTTTTCCTCACAAACAAATGAAAATTTTTGACTATAACCGTGTAGTCACTGACCTTAATGGTTTATCTAAAGATGATTTTTTAGCTAAGGTTAGAGAATGCTTTGATTGTGAGAAAGAATCAGCACCGGTTAAACCTGCAAAATCAAATGAGTTTGGACTGTATTTAGATGGTGAATGGTACAGACTGAATATTAATCCTGAGCTAGTATCTGATGATCCTGTGGCGAGACTGGATGTGAGTCTATTGGCAGATAATCTGCTTGGCCCTGTATTAAATATAACCGACCCGCGCACAGATCCCAGAATTGATTTTGTAGGTGGTATTCGAGGTCTGGAAGGTTTAGAGAAGCGGGTTGATAGTGGTGAAATGGCCGCTGCATTCTCTATGTACGCTACGAGCATGGAAGATCTTATGTCAGTTGCAGATGCAAATGAAGTGATGCCACCCAAGTCAACCTGGTTTGAGCCTAAACTGGCTGATGGTCTGGTTTCTCACGTACTGGATTGATGTTGGGTTTTGTTATGGTGTATCTCCATCGGGGACGGATCGCTGCCTTTTGCGCTCTGTCCCCGATGGATATATACATTAACAGGGCGTAAAATTTGAGTAGGTAATGTCGTTTAGACTTTTACTAAAGATGTCCTTTTAAAATATCCTGCCGTACATCTTTATCTAGTTTTTCAATGGCATAACGTAACATTGTTCGTGGCATTTTTCTGTAATGCTGTTGTAAAAATATCATTAATGTCTGAATGTCTTTTTTACCCACTTCCCTTAACATCCAGCCAACTGCTTTGTGTATTAAGTCGTGTTCATCTTTTATCAAAATTTTACTAATACGTAAGGTGTAGTCGAATTTATGTTCACGAATAAATTGCCATGTGCAGACAATGCTGATGCGCTTTTCCCATAGATGATCAGATTTTGATAAATTAATAAGAATATCTTTCTGTTTTTTATTTTTGTCTAAAAGAAAGCCGCCTACTATGTCACGGCAGCTAACATCAACAAGGTCCCAGTTGTTAATATAATGGGTTTGAGACAGGTAGTAGTTAAAAATAAATTCCTGTTGTAGTTTGTCGTTATCTTTTTTAGCAAAATTGAATTGCTGCATCAAAATAAGTAGTGCAAGCATTCGTTCTTCGTGAATTTTTGAGTGTAATAAGATTTCTAACGAATGAATATCAAGACGTGTAAACTCTTTTGCAAGTTTTCGAAGCATTGGCATGGTAGCACCAATAAATTTATCACCTTCCCCGTAGTCACCTTTGCCCGTTTTAAAAAAACGTAAGGCATGTTTTGCTTTTACAGGATCAGCTAATTTTTTCAGAGCTTTTCTTGCTTTGGCCATGCTCATGAATTAAGTAAAGATGGGGTCGTCTATATAACGCGCAATTAAGCCAAGCTCTGCCATATCTTTGTCCAGTTGAATGCGAACTTTATAACCACCGCCTTTGGCTTCTTCCATTGCATTGCCCTGCATATCTTCCATGCTACCCAGAATGATATTTTCATTACCTGATGGTTTTATTAATTCCAGTTTGTCACCCACCTTCATTTTATTTTTTACGTCTATATCGGCCATACCCGTTTCGCTATTATAAGCGGTTACTTCACCGACAAACTGTTGTTGGCGATTAACGGAATTACCCTGCATATAATTTTGATATTCATGGGTGTGGTGTCGTTGGTAGAAACCATCTGTGTAACCACGGTTTGCCAGATTCTCCAGTACACCGAGTAATTCAGGGTTAAATTCTTTTCCCTGAGAGGCATCCATAATCGCTTCTTTATAACTTTGGGCCGTGCGTGCAACGTAATAATGAGATTTTGTTCGGCCTTCAATCTTCAGGCTATCAATACCAATATCAACCAGTTGTTTTACATGCTCTACTGCACGTAAATCTTTAGAGTTCATGATGTAAGTGCCGTGTTCATCTTCTTCTACCGGCATCATTTCACCGGGGCGATTGGCCTCTTCTAAAAACATAACTTCATCAGCTTTAGGGTTTCGAGCATCGCCCATATCTGAAAATTTAATGGTTTGTTCAGGAATTTCTTTTGGTTTGTATTCGTTATCTGAGATTATATCCTGACCTGAAGAAGAAGTGGGTTTGTATACTCCTTCCGCATTTTTTTCTGAATCGGATGCTTTATAATCCCAGCGACAGGCATTTGTACAGGAGCCCTGATTAGGGTCTCGATGATTAAAGTATCCTGAAAGTAAACAGCGTCCGGAGTAAGCAATGCAAAGTGCACCGTGTACAAACACTTCGAGTTCCATTTCCGGGCATTCCTGTCTGATTTCTTTTATTTCGTCCAGTGATAACTCTCTTGATAAAATAATGCGTTCAACACCAACTGACTTCCAGAATTTCACTGCGGCATAATTTACCGTGTTTGCCTGCACTGATAAATGTACAGGCATTTCAGGCCAGCGTTCTCTTACCATCATGATTAGTCCCGGGTCAGCCATTATTAAAGCATCCGGTTTCATTTGAATGATCGGTTCCATATCTTTTACGTAAGATTTTATTTTACTGTTATGAGGCATCAGGTTTGATGTCAGGTAAAATTTCTTACCCAGATCGTGAGCCTCCTGGATGCCAATGGCCAGATTCTCTTCCATAAAATCATTGTTACGTACGCGTAAGCTATAGCGAGGTTGACCTGCATAAACTGCATCTGCGCCATATGCAAAAGCATAACGCATGTTCTTCAGGGTACCGGCGGGTGAAAGTAACTCAGTCTGTTTCATATATCGGGTCTTAATGTGACGAATAAGGGGGTTAGCGTATTTTACCTTATTTAAGGGGATAGGTTACACTGATAACTATGGGTGATTTAATTCAACAGCTTGGTCAAAATATCTGGGCGGTCTATCTTGATACCGCAATCTGGCTGTTGTTTGGTTTAATAGCCGCGGGCCTGGTAAAAGCCTATGTGCCTGAAGATGCCATGAAAAGGTGGCTGGGCGGGTCAGGTTTCTCAGCCGTGGGGCGTGCAGCCCTGTTTGGTGCGCCTGTACCACTTTGTTCCTGCAGTGTTTTACCCGCGGCTATTGGACTGCATCGAGCTGGAGCATCAAAAGAAGCGACAGTCTCTTTTTTAATTTCTACACCTGAAACCAGTATCGATTCTGTTGCGGTTACTTATGCTTTAATGGGGCCAGTCATGGCAATTTACAGGCCTGTTTCTGCTTTAGTCAGTGCTATTGTGACAGGCATGATGGTGGCATTTGTAAAGGATGAAGATATTAAGCAATCAACCCATACAGTTGATATTAATAAAGATGATGGTAGTTGTAGCGCTGAGTCAGATGTGAGTTCGTGCTGTTCATCTGCTGATAGTGAGCAAAGTACTTGCTGTGAATCATCCCTTAAACATGAAAATGATGGAAAGTTAAAGCGGGCGTTGCGTTATGCTGCAACCGATTTACTGGATGATATATCCAGCTGGATGGCATTTGGTATTGTATTTGCCGGTATTATGATGACGCTTATTCCTGATGGCTGGCTGGCTCAATGGGGGCAGGGCTTAACGGCTATGTTAGTGATGTTACTGGTCGGAATTCCTATGTATATATGTGCAGTTGCATCGACACCCGTTGCTGCAGGTTTGTTAGTGGCGGGAGTTTCCCCCGGTGCAGTGCTGGTGTTTCTTCTGGTGGGGCCGGCTACAAATATTGCAGGAATAATGCTGGTTAAAAAAGAGCTGGGAAATAGAGTGACAATGATATATTTAGCGGGTATCTCTATTGTTAGTTTAGTTATGGGGCTGTTACTGGAATGGGGTTTATCAAGTTTTAGTCTGCAGATAGATACCAGCTTACTGCATCAGCATAATTTTATGCCCTATGAGTTGAGTCTGGCAGGAGCTATTTTATTACTCGCGTTAATCATCCCTAAAATTCGAAATACACTGATCCCTTTTTTTTCTAAATAGTAGCTATATCTGAGTAGAGCTCTTTACAAGTCTTTTTTAGCTGGTATAAATAGGGTTATAAACTTTGAGGCACCTATGATTAACGCTAAAACCCTGAAAAAAACGACACAATTGAGTCGTTATATTATTTTACTTTCGTCCTTGCTGGTATTGCTAGCTTTTACACAAGCTGTATTTGCTGAAGGAATATTTGAAGACAGGAAGAAAGCGCAACATAAATTAACTGGAGCAGATCTTAATCGTATTAAGGCTGAGCATCAGTTGAAATTTGGTCAGACATCAAGTTCTTCGCCTTCATATAAATCAAATAATCCCTGGGAAAAGAAAAAGAAAACGACTCAATCACCGAAAGCCAAAGCGAATTGGGGTGAGTGCCGGGATTATGCTTTACATAAGCGCAATCGTTGTTACCGTGAAGGTCGTGATGCTTACCGTTGTGAGCAGATGTATGAAACACGCTCAAGGCTCTGTGATAACAGTTTGTAGGTTAAAGTTGCTGTAGTTGTTTTGTTCGGATTAAAACTACAAAGCCTGTCTTATTAAATATTGAGATAACTCTAGAGCATTTGACTGCTCCTCGGTTAACTCGTTGTCCTTTTCAGCTTGTGCGGCATTTTCCTTGCTAAGTAATGTTTCCAGCACAGCCGATAAGGCATGAATTCTTTCCTGCGCGATAATCATTTCTAACATACGGCAATATGGCTTTATTAAATCAATGAAGTGAACCGCATCTAAAAGTTTAAGGCAGCGCTGTTCATTGTTTTTAGATGTATAAAATAAAGCAAGACTTTGGTCGCATTGATAATCAGTCTGATCGAAGTCTGCTAATTCCTGTTTGGTCTGCTGAAGACAGCTCAGCAGGCTATTCAGGCAGGATTCAATTTCCATTCGCTCATTATAACTGGTGCGTTGTATAAACTGGTTACGATTCGCTGTAATTGTTAAAAATTGAATTGCCAGTGTGTCAATGGCATGAACGAGTGTTTTAACTGTGTACTCCTGTTCGGAGCCCAGTGTCAGATTAGTGTTAAATCCCAGTTGTTGAAGCTTTATCAGGAGGGCGTTGTTCACAGTTTTTAAGCTGACTAACAGTGAATTAATTGAAGCGATGGACTTTGCCATTTAAGTTATGATCCTTCAGTTGACGCTTTTAGTGTTTTAAGTGGGTCTAACTTTCTGAAGCTATATTTTGTTATCATTTTATGAAGATCTGCTTTCCTGCAGAACAGCTCCCATCCACGCTGTGGATAACTTAACTTAATTAGACTTCCATGTGATGCTTAAATCAATTGACCTACTATATATTGTGGAAATTTTGGGGTCAATAACTATCTACTGTGGATAAGGTTGTTTAAAAAAATAGTATAAGCTGTGGATAAGTCTGTGAATTGCCCGCTGATAAAGGGCTGGAGTGCTGCTCAAAAAACAACCTGAAAATGAAGCTGATTAAATTTCTGACCAGCGGTAGGGGGTAAATTGTTTAATATATTTGAAGAAATTGAGTCTGGTTCTAATAGTTTAGCGCAAGTAGATAAATGGCATAACCTGCACCAGCAAACTGAGAAAGATGGAGCAGGTTTTGTAAATGAGTAAAAGACTGGTGTGTGCGATCGTTAATAATATTGTATTGGTCATCACAGGCTTTCAATAAACCTTTTAAAATATGTGAAAGATTGAAAACATAACTTACTGTAAGAATGGTAAGCATAAGAGTGGCGGTATGATCTTTGATTAGTGCAGCGCATAAACCAGCAATTAAACAAAGAATGGAGTTTAGTCGATACAGACGACGATAGATAAATAAACTGTCGTTAATGTTTTTTTTATTTTTTAAGTGAGTGTTATATAACAGGGTCACCATTAAAAAACTGCCCATACTTGCGCCGGTTAAGGTTGCAGCGATTAATGTGAATAAATGGTAGATATCCATTTATAGAGTGTATCACTGAATTTTATAGTTACACTATATAAAAGAAACAAATTATTTAAGTAGGATGTGATGTGTAGGAATTCAAAAAATAGATTTTCACACTAGAGTAACTGTATCTTAAATTGTCACAGGTGCTCTAGTGTGAAAGTACATTTGATATTTTATTTTCTAATAGTTTTCAAGCATACGTAATTTTGATGGCAGTAATTTTAGATCAACCAGAGAGCTGGAAAGTGCTTTAATAAAAGTAGCTTCATCTTCATGAATGATTCGGTAGTATTGGATTTTCATTGTTAATGCGCTTCCAAATACGATTGAACACAGCGCTAACATTGAGCCAATAGATAACGTAGAAACACCAGTAATGCCCTGTCCGATAGTGCAGCCCATTGCCAGTACGCCACCTGTTCCCATAAGGGCTGCGCCTATTACGTGTTGAAGCATATCAGCGATAGAAGTAAACCATTCAAAACGAAAGCTTCTACTTAAAATAGCATAAACAAAAGACCCTGTGATAATGCCTGCTAAGGCAGCCATACCAAAACTAATTAATGAGGTATTACCTGGAGACATTACGTAGAAAAATGTTTCACCCATCGGGTTTATAAATGTTAATGACTGTGTTGCAACACCGACGGGAATGTCATCCATAAACTCAGCGGTTTCTTTCCATTCGTCCCCAATAGCGCTTCCAGTAAAGTACCAGGCTGCAAGAACAGCGCTGCCTACAATAAAACCACTAAATATGTGTTCATGTTGTTTTCTAAAATCGGCTGATTTAAAAATAACTCCAATCAGGATAGCGGCAAAAATAGCTCCTATAAAATTGCGGCTTATATCTACTTCCTTGCCTGTTACAGCAGAAACTATAGAGCCCAGGTCCTGGCCGCTAATGTTATAAGTGCTGAGATCGATAGTGGTTGCAAGTACCCAGGGGTAAAACAGAACCTCGTAAAATGATGTCTTAGACATGAGATAGGCAAACATACCTGCAATGGTAAGCACGACTATAGACTTCATATTGCCACCACCGATACGGATGAGTGTTTTATTTCCACAGCCTGAAGCTAGCGTCATGCCAATACCAAATATCAGGCCACCAACAATAAAGCGTAACCAGGCGAAACCTTCAGAGCGATAAGGTGGCAGGGTAGAATCAACGCTGATTAAACCCGTTGCTTCGAGTATAAGGACACCGATAAGCGCAACAGTAATTGCAAATAACCATGAACGTAAGCGATTTTTGTCGCCCATGTTTACCCAGTCAGAGACTGCGCCCATGGTGCAAAAATTAGTTTTATTAACAATTGCACCCATAATAAAAGCAATGCAAAAAGCGATAAGTAACATATATGTGGTGATTTCCATCATCATTCCTCTAAATTATTGCTCGGAAAAAACGAACAAATACAATAGATACAGATAACATATCTACATAAAATTAAGGCAAGTGTGCTGATGATGAAAATAGTTACAGGCCAATTATGAGCCTGTGTAAACCTCAAATATGGTGAGGTGTTACGTAATTAGAAACAGGTCAATCTATGTCGACTCTGTATAGTGAAGCGAATGATAACCGGTATAATTGCCTGATTGCAAGTTTCAAGAGAAGCATTTTGATGGTTATATAAGAGTTACGGCCATAAAAAATAATAGTATGTGTTTAAGTTTCATGAATTTAACTTGAACTTGCTCTGGCCGAAACGATATAACGTTGTGAGCCACCAGGTACGATAGAATCAAACGGATAGCAGGTAACTAGATGTATATATTCACCTGACTGGTCATTTAAAAAACGTGCATTATCCATTTCTACAATTTTTGTAGAAATAACTTTAAAAATTATATTGTCAGATTGAGCTGTATCTATGACGATATTGTCATCAGGTTTTAGATATTTTAAAAAATTAAAATGAGTATCACGATGAGCACTGATCAAACTGTTACCTTTGACACCGGGCATTACAGAAGCAAAATTATGGCCTGGACCGAAAGCAAGTGTTCGACCGCTATCTCCGGCTAGTACGATTAAATCAATATCTAATCGGGGCACCTTAAGGCGGGCAATTGGCCAGGTGTCAGCCCATGGCCATGGTTTGCTTTTTGTTTTTCCTGATTTTACATTACTCCACGCCTGTTCAAGTAATTGCTGAGCAACAAATGCTTTTACATGAACATAGGTTCCCTGAGCAATGAACCAGCATCCGGGTATAAATAAAAATATAATTATATATGGTTTTCCGGGTATGTTTTTCATTTTACACCACCTTTTTTTCTGACGAGCCTGAAAGGGTGTTTTCAGTGCTGCGTAATAAAATAGTGAGTGCCAATGCAAGCATTAATAAAGTTATTCCGAATAGTAAATTTAATTCGGCTGATGTTGCCGTTTGCGCTAAACGACCGAAACTCTGTTTAGTGCTTTGACCGTGTGGGAGATTAACTGGAATTTGATGTGTATTGAATTTTGAATGATTCGGTCGTGCGGGTGTTTTATCAACAGCAATAAGACTGGTGTGTTTACTAACTAAATGGTGTGTGAGTGCAATATTGATAATTTCAGAACGCACCCGTTCTTTGTCAGCACCTTCGTGAAGGCTGTCAGATAAAGCACTAATTTTATTGCGTGCCCAGAAAGCGCCTATCCCATTGCTCGGTTTGCTGTTGTTCAACTGTAATTTTGCAGACCAGGGTGAAAGTGCGCGTGTACCACTAACTATTATTTCATTTAATGGTTTGTCTGATCTTATCGCGAGGACAACAGGTTCACCATGGTATAAGTCTGGTATACGATTTGGCCATACTTCAGTTGTTATATTGTCTTCGGTATGTATTTGAATATCTGTCATAACCGGACTTTCAAGTTTAGCGAATAAGGATGACATTTTTTCATGCACCTCATTTACATTGCTTATGTAAGTGAAACTACCACGACCAAACTTTGCTGCTTTACGCATGAAATAGCTGTTGGGCGCAGAGCCGATACCAATTGTAAATAAACGACTATTTCCGAGGCTTTTGTGGATGATGTCGAATAGTGCTGTCTCATTTTCAACACTACCATCGGTAAGGAAAATAACCTGATGAACATAATTTTTTTCATGATTGTTTTTTAAGGCCAGTTTTAATGCTGGAGCCATTTCAGTGCCACCATCTGCATGAAGGTTATTTACATAATTTTTGGCTGATAAAATATTCTGGAAGCTGGCCATCTTCGAATTAGAGAAAAGCTGATCAGTTACTGAGTTGAACTGGATAATGTTGAATTTGTCATGTAAACGTAATCTGTCTAAAGCTATCAGGAGTGATTGTTTAGCCTGGTCCATAGAAACACCATACATGGAACCTGAAGTGTCAATAATATAAGTAACATCTCTCGCTAGTGGTTGTCCGCTAAACTTATCTCCCCCTGGTGGTACTAGCATTACCATTTGAAAATTATTGTTTTTTATCTTTTCATTAAATACAGCCGCTTTTGGGGTATGGTTAGATTCTGGTGTCCATACCAGTTCAAAGTCTCGATCCGAATATGTGTCTCCCTCTGTAAGTGAGATATGAATTATGTCGTTTGTCTGATGTTTGTTGATAGTGTGATAACGGCTAAATAAATTTTCTAAAGGAAATCCAGGCTTTAAATCAATTTTAATAGAAACAGGGTTTATTTTTTGTTTATTGTTATTGATGAAAGGAGTAATGCTCGAAGCATCCGGCACTTGTAGTGTATTGTGTGCCCAGCCAGATTCGGCGAGAGGTATTGTTTCATTGATCGCTTTACCGGGAATATATCGAGGTGTAATTGCCATCGGGAAGCGCAGGCTGAAATTTCCCTGATCATAATGAAGTGTTTGCTGGTATTCAATTTCAATAACAATGGTTTCACCAGGGCCAATATTGGCAACTTGATTAGTGAATAAATTTGGACGCTGTTGTTCAATTAGAGCTGTTTTTTTGCCTTCTTTTTGTGCCTTTTTATACAGGCGTTTTGCCTCCTGCTTTTCTTTGATCTCTCCCTCAATTATGCGATTACCAATACGCATTCTCATATGATCAACAGCAGAATTTTCAGGCAAAGGGAAAACATAAATAGCTTCAATCCAGCTATCATTCGGGTTTTTGAAATATTGCTTTACATGGTTGCGAGATATCATTCCGGATACGTGCATATCAACAACCGTACGTAATAAAGGCATTTGGTGATAAAGGTTTCCATTAGCTGATTTCACTACAAGACTGCCTTCACTTATTTTGTCGAGAGTGATTTGAGGTAGTTCGGAGGTTGCGTTATTTGCGTAAACCTGATTAGTCAGTAACAATAGAAAAAGAGCTAAAGCCAGCAAAAGCACAGTCATGATTAAACGTTGGAACCATATCGCTAACCCTGATTTTTTAGGCTTGTATTTATCATCCAGATACTCGCGACGGGGACGACGTTTAAAAAAATGTTTATTAATTGTTAACATGCAGATCTCCTTTTGATTGAACCATGTTGTTTAATGCTATTTAAAACCATAAGAATGTCATTTAGACGGTTGATATCTGGCATCCTGATGATGAAAAATGACGAATTATGGCAACCGGCTTAAACGTATAAAGGCAGTCTGTTTAATGTGTTAGGGTATAGGCTCTTCTAATGATGGAAGTGATAAAACAACTAGAAAAGTGAAGAGAACTGTTAAAAATGTCACAGCATATAGCGATAGTAGAGGATGAACCTTCAATAAGGGAAAATTATGCCGATGCGTTTAAGCAAATGGGATATGAGGTTTCAATGTATGGGGGCAGGGAAGAAGCGATCAATGCATTTAGTAGTAGATTGCCCGATTTAGCGCTATTAGATATTGGTCTTGAGGATGATGCAGAAGGCGGGTTTGAGGTGTGTAGAGTTTTACGTAACAAATCTGAAACCGTACCCATTATTTTTTTAACTGCTCGTGACAGTGATCTGGATATTATTTCAGGCCTGAGGTTGGGGGCTGATGATTATCTAACTAAAGATATAAGTTTACCTAATCTTTGTGCAAGAGTTGCTGCGCTGTTTAGGCGAATGAATGCAATCACTGCAACACCTTCAGCTGAAGATGTGTTGAAGCGTGGAGCTCTGCATATAGATATGAATAGATTCACAGTAGACTGGAATCAGCAAAGAGTCGATTTAACATTAACTGAATTGTGGGTGGTGCATACGTTAGCACAACATCCAGGGCATGTGAAAAATAGAGATCAGTTAATGGAAGATGCACGTATTGTTGTTGATGATGCGACAATAACATCGCATATAAAACGCATCAGAAATAAATTTATAAAAGTGGATGATAGCTTTAGTTCTATTGAAACTGTTTATGGTATGGGTTATCGCTGGCTTGAAAATTAGAATAACTATTAGAAGTAAATTATTAATTATCTCTGCAGTGTTATTTGTCGTGCCATGGATAGGTGTTCAATATATTCAGGATATGGAAAATTTCTTACGGATTAACCAGGAAGAAAACTTATTAGGTAAAGCACAGATTGTTGCAGCTGTATTGCAGGGGCAGTCAGAGATATTCAAGTCTCGAGAAAATTCAGCTATAAATGGTGGAGACTCTAAAAACAGTGTTAATAACTCATCTCATGTATATGTTCGGCCAATAAAAAGAGCTATCCAGCTTGATGGTTATATGGATGACTGGCTTGATTATGATGGCAAGTCAAAATTAATAAAATCTGAGAATCCTTTGTCATTTCAATATAAGTATTATTTAGCCAGTTACAAAAAATATTTGTATATGGTGTTAGAAGTGAAAGATGATCAGCTGGTTTACAGAAAAGCCAATAGTTTAAGTCTGGATAAAAATGATCACGTAATTATAAAATTGCGAAATAAGGAAGGCGAGTTCAAAACCTATTTTATTGCGACGGAATCACCCGGCTGGATTAATGCACATAGAATGGAGCGATATCAATCTGATGAATGGGTGAGTAAAGCACCAGAATTACGAATTAAGGGAGAATGGCAGGAAACACCCGATGGTTATAATGTTGAAATAAGAGTGCCACTTTCGTTAATAGGTGACGGTTTTTCCTTTTTTGTTGCAGATGTTGATGATGAGAGGAATCGAGGTCTGGTTGAGGTTCTAGGTGAAAGTAAGATTACTGAGGCTCTGGGCTCAATAATTATACCGTCTCCAAAAATAGAGGAAATGTTAAAACGGATAGTAAGGCCTGCTTCGCGTACCTGGGTTATTGATCAGAAATACAGGGTACTAGCTGTTGCAGGGAATATTAGAGAAAATGGTGTATCTAAAAACGAGATAGCTGAAAAAGAGGAAGGGGTACTCAGTAAAGTTGTTAGTGTGATTTATGGTTTATTGCTTAAACAGCCAGCTCATAATTTTAAAGATGAATTATCGAGCGTCTCTTATTTACGGGGTTCAGTCGTTCAGTCGGCATTAGAGGGAGAACCGTCAACAAGTTGGCGTGATACGCCAGATAAGCAGGTAAGGATAATAACAGCAAGTTATCCTGTGGTTGTAAATGGTGAGCCAATAGGTGCGATAGCGATAGAGGAAACCAGTAATGCTATTTTAATTTTACAAAATAGAGCCATGGAAATTTTAATTAATTTAAGTGTGCTTACCTTTCTTATAACCGTTATTGTTTTATTGAGTTATGCAACCCGATTATCGGTACGAATCAGGCGATTAAGGGATGAGACAGAACAGGCAATAACAACTGAAGGCCGTATCGAGAAAACTTTTAAAATAACTAAATCAACAGATGAAATTGGCGATTTGAGTAGAAGTTTTTCAGGTATGTTGTCCCGTCTTGCTGAATATAATCGTTACCTTGAAACGATGGCAGGTAAGTTATCTCATGAACTACGTACGCCAATAACTGTTGTACGCTCATCACTTGAAAATTTACAAATGACAGAATCTGATGAGGCGAGGAGTGTATATATACAAAGAGCCAGTGAAGGCATGGGCCGATTGAGTGATATTTTAACAAGAATGAGTGAGGCGACAAGACTTGAGCAGACGTTACAATCTGAAACTATGCAGGATGTTGATTTATGTGAATTAACTGAAAGTTGTGTTGCCGGTTACCGTATGGCGTATCCTGATGTGGATTTTGTGATGGAGAGTGATTCGATACAGCAATGTTATATTTCAGGTGTTCCTGAGTTGCTGGCGCAGATGTTAGATAAGCTGGTATCTAATGCGGTGGATTTTCATATTGAGTCAACGCCTGTCACTTTGAAAGTAAACATGTATAAAAACAGAATACAATTAAGTGTGGTTAATAAGGGAGAAAACTTACCTGATTCTATGCGTGAAAATTTATTTGAATCGATGGTTTCAGTCAGGAGTAAAAGAGGAGACAGGCCTCATCTTGGATTGGGGTTGTATATTGTTCGGATGATTGTTGAGTTTCATCGTGGGAGTGTGCAGGCGGTGAATCTTGAGGGTGAGTCTGGTGTTATGGTCTTATTGGATTTTCCTTTGAGGTAGTGTTTTATTAAACCCCTGACATCATGGGAATTAGATGTCTGTGTTTTGGTCTGCTAAAGGATTGCTAGCTCTACTCTTTATGGGACGTGAATTCTATGTGGTCGCCAGCGCGGTGATACCATAGAGATCTAATTCCCATGAGGACTGGAGATTGTGATCACACTCAAAGCTGAAATTGTTTAAATAATTTAATTACGAACAAATAAACTGCCATAATTCATAATAATTCACCCGCAATTCAGCATATTTCAGTCATCAGAAAAACACATCACCACTTCATACTTATCCTCAAGTTAACAATAAAACAGATTGTTAATATTTTTAAACCCAAACAAGACCGAGGAAAAAATTATGAAAATTTCAAATAAAAAAATATATCCAGCCGTTATTGCTTTAAGTGTGCCTTTGTTGATATTAGGTGGTTGTGCAGGTGACGATAGAGTGAAATTGACGCCTGATTCTACATTGGCTGTAAATGAAACGTTTGAGCAAAGCGATGAAATTCAGATTAAGCAGGATGAAATCGATAATTTAATAACGGAGCTACCTGCACAGGAAATGAATGAAGTTATCGAGACACCAGAGCCAGTAGAGTCGGCTATTGAACTTGCAATAGAAGAAAAATCAGCAATAGAAGTAATGACGCCAAAACCAGAGGGAGGGATTATTAGTTTTGCATTTGATAAGTCAGTTATAGAAGCCGAATATGGGGAATTGCTTTGGCAACACGCCCAGTATCTCAAGGAGAATAAAAATTTAGTTCTTAATATTAGCGGTCATACTGATAGTTCAGGTGCACGAATATATAACGAAAAATTAAGTAAAGATCGAGCAGATCAGGTGGCGAAAATTCTCATGGACTTTGGTGTGGCAGAAGACAGAATTAAGGTGATTGGAAATGCAAGCGATCTTCCACTGGCAGGTGCTATTCACCATAGGGAGCATCGGAGAGTAGAGCTGGATTATCAGGATCAACAAATGGTTAGCAATTAATACTTAGCAACTGAAAGGAGGGTGCTAGTGAGGTTCATTAATTCGGGTTGGGTTAATGGGCCTTTATGTTTTATATAAGAATTAATACGACGCGTGAATATTGTCGTTGCCTGATAAATCTCTATTGTTTTTAATGTCTGTGTTAAAATTTTGTACATTCAATTTAGTGAGATTCAGATGAAAAAACTTCTTGATATTATGGCGGCATTAAGGAATCCGGAAACAGGCTGCCCGTGGGATATAAAGCAGACTTTTAAAACAGTTGTTCCTTACACTTTAGAAGAGGCCTATGAGGTGGCTGATGCCATTGAAAATGGTGATATGGATGAGCTTAAATCAGAACTTGGTGATTTGCTGTTTCAGGTTGTATTTTATGCGCAGATGGCTAAAGAGCAGGGCGATTTTGATTTTAATGATGTAGTTGATGCGGTAAGTGATAAGTTAATTAACAGACACCCTCATGTTTTTGCGGGTGTTGAATGTAAAGATGAGAAAATTTTACATGAGGCCTGGGAGAAATCTAAGGCGAATGAAAGAGATACTCAGTCATCTGAAAATAAAGCATCTATTCTTGATGGAGTTGCCAGAGCACTACCGGCTTTAAAGAGAGCGCAAAAATTACAGAAACGCGCAGCAAGGGAAGGTTTTGACTGGCCGGATATAGAGCCGGTTTTAGCTAAAATAGAAGAAGAAGTAGGTGAGTTACGCAGTGCGATTAAGGAAGACTCAACAGAAGCTGTTTTTGAAGAGTCAGGGGATGTTTTATTTAGTTGCGTGAACCTGTTAAGGCATTTAAATGTAGATGCAGAGGAGTCTTTAAGAGGCTGCAATCAAAAATTTGAAAAACGTTTTGGTTATATTGAAAGGTCGTTGATTCAGCAGGATAGATCCTTTCAGGAATGCTCACTTGATGAGCTGGAAGGTTTGTGGCAGAAAGCTAAAAACGAAGCTTGAAAAAAACTGCAGAAATCAAGTCTCGTTTGCTATCAGCGTTATATAAGCCTGATAGCGATTACGAATTTCTCTCACGTAAGCAACGGGCTCTCTGCCCCGAACATAACCATGGCGTGATTTTTTGTAGTATTTTTTCTTTGATAAAAGCAGCATTGCTTTTTCTACATTATCAAACCATTTGTTCGGATTTAACCCTTGTTGTCTGGCAAGGCGACGTGCATCTTTTACGTGCCCCTGACCTGCGTTATAGGCAGCTAGTGTAAACCACATTCGGTCCTTAACATTAAGCTCTTCTTCAAACCTGTCTCTAACCCAGTTCAGGTACTGTACACCTGCTTTAATACCGAGTTCGGGGTCTTTAAGGTTGCTTATGCCCATTTCTTTTGCTGTCCTGGGCATTACCTGCATTAGTCCCCGGGCACCTGCCCAGGACTTTGCTTTAGGGTTAAACCGGCTTTCCTGATACATTTGTGCAATAATCATACGCCAGTCAAAATCATGCTTTTGTGCATATTTTTTTATCAGACTGTCATAGGGTGAAAGGGTGCCGTCAGGGTTTAAATCTATGCGTTGAGAACGATATTTTTTTATTTTATGTTTATTTTTAAAATATTTGTCATACGTTATATTGTAAAAAAGTGATTTGTATTGTTTTTTAATATACTGATCGACAGCAGTAATTAATTTTGGATTATTGTCGCGCATAGCCCAGGCATTGTTACGAACATCGCCTAGAACAAGAGCCGCCTGAATGTCATCTCGCCAGGTAAGTTCAATATCTACCAGGTGATTATCAGCAAGTGTAAGATCAAATTCTCCACTTGCGACCTGAGCGATAATTTCTTCTGTTTCCATTGTTTCTGGTGCGCTGAGTAAATTAAATTTCAAACCTGTATTTTGTAATGCCTGAAGTGTTTCCCAATAAGCGCTGGATTTCCGTACATAAATACTGCGCCCTGCCAGATCGTCAACTGATTCAATCGTATTGTCATTTAAACGGCTGACAATAATTTCAGATGTTTTGTGGTGTGCTCTGCTGAAAGCTATACCACGCTTTTTACGTATATCTGTAACGGTTAGGAAGCTTGCAATAATATCGCCCTTGCCCTCCAGTAGCATGGGGATTTGAGCTTCATGACTAGGAGCACTGATTATCTCTAAGCGTAATTTGTGTTGTTTGGCAAAGTTTTTAACAAGCTCATATTCAAAACCCAGTAATTCACCGCGCCAGAGAAAATAGGATGCGGCGTTATTCCGGGTAATAACACGCAGTGTTTTACGTTTTTTTATTCCATCAAAATCATCTGTAAAAATGCTTTCATGTCTTGTTGTTAATTGCTGATGAGTTAGAAACTGGTTAATGGCTTTAAGCAATTCGAGGTTGTCTTTTCGTATTGCCCAGGCCAGAGCCCTGTCTTCACTTAATGCAAGGCTGACTTTAAAGTCGTCCCGGTAGCCTGCCAGAATACCCAGTATATTACTGTCCATAACAGCCAGATCTATTTGTTTGCTGACAAGCTGATCAATAATTTGATCGGTAGAGAGGTGTCCGGGAAGAATTTTGCTTTTAATAAGCGGCTGTTTTTCCTGAAGTTTTTCAACTGTCTCCTGATATGAGGATTTTTCACGATAAGCGATGGTTCTGCCATTGAGGCTTTTGAGAGTGCCTGTTTTTTTATCATCAATTCGGCTTACAATGCGTTCAATACTGTGCTCGAGTGGCACGGTGAAGTTAACCTGCTCTTTACGAGATGATGTAATGGTCAAGTTGGCGGCAATCAAATCACCGTGCCCTTTTTTTAATTCTGGAATTAAATTTTCAAACTTTTCAACATGTACGAATACAGGCTCCAGCCCTAATTGTTCAGCCAGTTTTATCGCCATTTCCTGTTCACTGCTAAAAGAGCTGCCTTTACGGGGTAACCACCTCTCATCCATCGGCATGACTAAAATACGTAACTGGCCATGTTCTTTAATGGCGGAAAGGTCACCGGTTTCCGTATAGCTTTCTATCGCAGGCAGGGTGTTTGTTGTGATATCAGTCGTTTCATCAGAACAGCTGGTAAGTAGAGTAGTGATAAAGAAAAACAGGGGAAGGAATAAACGAGAAATGATAGTCATAATTAATTGCTTACATAAAGCGAACAGGATTATTTTGGATGTATAAGAGCATAACGAAAATAAATGTTGTTCGATACAGGTTATAAGCAATTAATAGGGGTGTCCTGTTAAGGAATAAGTTTATAATAGCCAAATGTATCTCGATCACTTTGGGCTTCTGGAAGCCCCTTTTTCTATTGCCCCTGATCCACGCTATCTCTATATGAGTGAGCGTCACCGTGAGGCGTTGGCGCATCTTTTATATGGGATGGAGTCTGACGGCGCCTTTATTCTACTCACAGGTGATGTGGGAACGGGTAAAACGACGGTGAGTCGGTGTTTGCTGGAGCAGGTGCCGGATGACACTAATCTTGCGTTGGTGCTCAATCCCAAACTAACCTCTATTGAATTGTTGCAGGTTATTTGTGATGAATTGCGTATTTCATATGAAAAAGACGATTTATCGGTTAAATCACTGGTTGATTATATTAATCGTTATTTGCTTGGTGCGCATGCAACGGGCAAAAAAACTGTTGTATTAATTGAAGAAGCCCAGAATCTGGATCTTGATGTATTAGAGCAATTACGCTTATTAACCAATCTTGAAACTAATGAGCGTAAGCTTTTGCAGGTGATTTTACTGGGTCAGCCTGAGTTCCTGGATGTGCTTGATCGTCAGGAATTATCTCAGTTGGCGCAGCGCATAACCGCGCGTTTCCATCTTACGCCTTTAAAATTAAATGAAGTTGAAGAATATATATCACACCGGCTGGCAGTAGCAGGTTGCAGGCGTCCATTGTTTTCTCATTCAGTAACTAAGCAGTTATACCATTACAGCGGTGGTGTGCCGCGCCTGATTAATGTTATCTGTGATAGGGCATTATTAGGCTGTTTTGTTCAAAATCATCATCAGGTTGATAAAACAACGTTGATTAATTCGGCCAGAGAAGTGCTGGGTGATAATAAAGCACAGGCAATTAAGGAAAAGATAACGCCTCGATTTTATAAATTATCTTTAATGATTGCAGCGGTCGTTGTTGCAGCTGTTGCAATTAATTCATATTTTGATATTCAGCTAAAACATCCATCTATAGTTAGTGTAAAAACAGATACTCGAAAAGAACTGAAAGCAGAGCCAGTAACTCAGGTGGATGAAGTTAAGAGAGTAATTTCTCCTCGCGAAATTAAGCCGGATGTCGAGCAACTGAATGATCAGGTTATGGATAGTGTGGCACCTGTTATTAAGAATGAGCCCGTTACTCAGGTTTCAATTCAGTGGCCTGATAGTAATCATCGATTGCGCAGTAACTTACAGTCATATCAGTCTTTATTTAAAAGCTGGGAATTAGATTACAATATATCAACCGATGCGACACCGTGCTTTTATGCGGAAACAAAGGGTTTATCCTGTTTGCATGGGAACGCGGATGTAGACGCGTTAAGGCAGTTAAATCGTCCAGCCGTTTTGACTTTTTATAATGATTTAAATCAGCAGCAATACATAACATTAACAGGTCTGGATGATTCGTCTGCAAGAATAGTGATGGCCGGTAAAGTGCAAATTATTACACTGGAGCAGTTAGGTGATTACTGGAAGGGTGAATTCTCATTATTGTGGCGCGCACCTCCCGGTTATCAGGATTTAATCATGCCGGGAAATGCGGGAAAAGTCGTTTCATGGTTAAGTAAGAGAATGAATGAAATTAATCAGAATCCTGAAAAAACTCAGCATAATTATTATGACAGGGAGTTAGTTGAACAGGTCAAAGCATTTCAGTTACGCCAGGGTCTTAAGAATGATGGTGTAGTAGGTGTAAAAACGCTGATTCAGATTAATCATATCGTTGGTTTAAAAGCGCCGCTACTGGGGGCAGGTTAATGTCGTATATACTAGATGCGCTTAAAAAATCAGATAGTGAGCGTAAACGAGGTGATGTGCCTAATTTACAAACTGTGCATATACCGATTAATGCCGATCAGCCAACCCCGTGGGCATTGTATGGCTTCATATCGGTTTTATTGCTGGTGCTGGCTTTTGTAATTGGTCTGGTAATCTCAGATAAAGAACCGGTAACAATTATTCAGGTTGCTGAAACAGGCAGGCAAATTAAACCTGTATTAAAGCCTGTTTTGAAAGAGGCTAGCAGGGTAAATAAGAATTCTGAATTGCAATATTCGAAAAAAATACCGCAAAAAATCACTGAGCAGAAAACGTCACAGTTAAAAGCAGCAAGAATAGAAGTAACGCAGAAAAGAGCTAAAGAGCCTGTAATTGAGTTGCAGCAAACAAATAGAGTGCAAGTTGAATCAGTCGTAGCACTACCTGATATAAGTAATATTCCATATTTACATGAGTTACCAGAATATCAGCAACAATCTGTGCCTGAAATGCATTTTGCCGGGCATGTGTATTCTACTAGTGCGCAAAGTCGCTCTATTATTATCAATAATTCAGCAATGTCAGAGGGTGATACGGTAGTGCAGGGTATTAATGTGGTAAAAATTACGTCAAGTGGGGTTGTTTTTAGTTTGCATGATAATTACTTCAGAATGGATATTCTGCAGGATTGGTCGTTTTAGTGAAAGACGAATCTGGTATGAGATTCAAAATTGAAATTAAAACGTAAAAAATCTGGTATAGCATTGAAAATATTACTATTATTCCTATAAGGCTTTATTTTTTATAGTTTTAGTCTAATCTTATAAACAATAGAATCGTAAAGAATTCTGTTTATATAAGAGTTTGTTTAACTAGTTTAACTGGAATGATGCATGGCAAAAATATTGGTTGTAGATGATTCACAAACGCAGGTTCAGGCAATTATTAAAATTTTAAATAAAAATGGCCATGAAACCATTACAGCTGAAGATGGTGATTCGGCTGTGGCAGTTGCACGTGATGAACTACCAGATTTAATTTTAATGGATGTGGTTATGCCTGGTCTTAACGGTTTTCAGGCTACACGCCATATTACAAAAACGGAAGGAACGCAGCATATACCGGTTATTATGCTGAGTAGTAAAGATCAGGAAACGGATAAAGTATGGGCTGAAAGACAGGGTGCAAGTGGTTATATTATTAAACCTGCTTCAGAAGATGAATTAATGTCAGCTATTAATAAACTTTTATAGTTTATATGAGTTTTAAATAGACCGGATCGAGTAAGATGATCCATCTGAACATCAGGTCTGATGTTCATCAGTAAGCTGGTTTTAGTCGTGAGTCTATCGTTTTTAAATTTAATGGAGTTAATATGTCAACTGGTAGCATGATCACATTGGGTCTAATTGTTGTTTTTATAATTTACCTGATTGCGATTTATAATAATCTGGTCGCTTTTAGAAATAAATTTAAAAATGGTTTTGCTAATATTGATAATCAACTTCAATTACGCTATGACCTTATACCTAATTTAATAGAAACAGCAAAAGCATATATGAGTCATGAAAAAGAAACACTGACTCGAGTTATTGAAGCGAGAAATAAGGCATCCGCAGTTTCTAAAGAAGCTGCGTTGCATCCGGATGATGCAGTAGCGATGAAAAATCTTGCGGCGGCAGAAACTGCGTTATCAGGTTCTATGTTACAGTTTTTTGCATTAACGGAAAGCTACCCTGATATTAAGGCAAATCAGACAATGGAAAAGTTAATGGAAGAGCTAAGTACAACAGAAAATAAAGTAGCTTTTTCACGTCAACGTTATAATGACGATGTAATGCAATACAATACTTATCGAGAGCAGTTTCCTAATTTTATTATCGCAAATAATGCGGGCTTTAAAGAAGCTGCCTTGTTTGAAATAGAAAATGAAGAATACAAAAAACCTGTTAAGGTCGATTTTAATAATTAAGCTATAAAAAGTGGACTTTTTTTCGCAACAGGAAAAGGCAAAGCGTTATACGAAAATACTTTTGTTATATTTTTTAATTGCAGTCACATTCATTGTAGTGGCTGTAAATGTTGTTATTTATTATTTTTTTATCTTCCTTGAATTCTATCCTTATACACCGCAAGACTGGTTTTCTAGCTCAATGGTGTTTTATGTTTCTATTACAACCTGTTTTTTAATACTATCAGGTAGTTTATTTCGCTGGTTTAAACTTAAATCTGGTGGTCAAGCGGTTGCTTTGATGGTTGGGGCGAAAAAAATTGATCTGCATACCTCAGATATAAAGCAGCGCCAGTTAATTAATGTGGTTGAAGAAATGTCGATTGCATCAGGTGTGCCAGTCCCGGAATTGTATTTATTAGAAAGAGAGTCAGGTATTAATGCATTTGTTGCCGGTTATTTACCAACTGAGGCGGTAATGGTTGTTACTGCAGGCGCAGTTGAAAACTTTACAAGAGAAGAGCTGCAAGGAGTGGTCGCTCACGAATATAGCCACATATTAAATGGTGATATGCAAATTAATATTCACTTATTATCTATGCTTGCAGGTATTTTAATGATCAGCTCTGTTGGTCATCTCTTAATGAATAGTGATAATCATCTGGTTAGAAATCGCAATTTTAGTGCTTTAATGGTGTTAGGTTTTTTGTTGTCATTAATAGGTTATATAGGTGTCTTATCTGGCCGTTTGATAAAGGCTGCTGTTTCCCGACAGAGGGAATACCTTGCGGATGCTGCGGCAGTACAGTTTACACGAAATCCGGGAGGAATAGCATCCGCGTTAAATAAAATACGTAATGTGAAAGCAGGTTCTCGATTGAATAATATTTATTCAGAAGATTTGAGTCATATGTTTTTTGCGCAATCATTAAAAATGAAATTGACTAGTTGGCTGGCAACTCATCCGTCATTAATATTACGCATAAAACGAATTGACCCCGGGTTTGTTGCAAGGATAAAAGCCAGAAAACTTAATGTAAAAAATAAAGAAACAAACTCACAAAAGAATATGGGAGAACTAAACGAACTAGTATCATCAATAGACTCCATAGTGAGTTTTCCTGAGAATATGGAGTCAGTTCCTGCGATTGTTACGGCTCATGAATTTGCAGAATCAGCAGGCAATATTAGTCAGGCGCATATGGAGTTTGCTACTGTGGTTCACCAGTCATTCAGTTTTGAATTAATGCAGGCAGTGCATAAGGTTGAATCGGCAAAGATGTTAGTGCTTAACCTGATTTTAGTTAGGATGAATATTGACTCAGGCTTTGAGTTTTTAAAAAAACACCTGAATAAAAATGAGTTGAATGTTTTAAAAAAATTTAATTCCGAGATAAAGCGGCTCGAAAATTATAAACGATTGCCTTTGTTAGAGTTATTGTTACCAACGCTTAAATTAATGACAGATTCTGAAAAAACAGACTATCTTATTCTATGTGAAAAATTTATTAAAAGTGATGGTCGTTATACATTGTTTGAATTTGTTTTTTTAAGTTTATTAAAGCAGCATCTGGCGTTTGAATCTGGAAAAGAGATAACAGTAAAACATCATTCATATAAGCAGGTTAATAAAGAGTTGCAGTTACTTTTTTCTATTATGTCACATAGCAGTCGATCTCTGTCTGAACTTCGTCATGAGTCTTATAATAAAGTGGTAAAATATTTCCCTATGAGCACTTTAGATAAAACATCTGGTGAGTTATTTAATTTGCTTGATTTTAAGGAAATAACACCCAAAAAAATATCAGCGGCTTTGAAAGCTCTGGCACAGTTGTCGCCATTACTAAAGCGAGGTGTTATAGAAGCGAGTGCAGACATTGCTATGCATGATGGTCAGTTAAAATATACCGAAGCGGAGCTGCTACGCGTCATAGCTGACATACTAGGCTGTCCTTTGCCTCCTCTGTTGCCTCAGGCCGTGAATTAGCTTATTAAGCATGTGGTGCGTTTATTAATACCGTTAGTCATGTCTGTTGTGATAGAAGTCACAGCTAATAAGTCTTTAACTACATAATTAAAGTTTTAGGACGATAATAGAATTACATCCATTATAAAAAGAGAGCAGAGTCATGCAGATTGCACAATATGTACTGATAACAGCAACTTTTTTTGTGTTAATACTCGCTTACGCTATAGGAAATCTCTAAGTTTGGTATAATTGTTCGCCAGAGTCGTTACCAAGCTTAAATAGATGAATCGAAAATTTTCAGTCGCGCCCATGCTGGACTGGACAGACCGGCATGAACGTTTTTTTCTACGCCTTATTAGTCAGCATACCCTTCTTTATACCGAGATGATTACCACCGGTGCTTTGATTCATGGTGATCGTTCGCGTCATCTTGACTTTAATTATGAAGAGCATCCAGTGGCTATTCAGTTAGGCGGCAGTGATCCTGTTGATTTGGCAGAATGCGCAAAAATGTCTGAAGATCATGGCTATGATGAGATCAATCTAAATGTAGGGTGTCCAAGTAATCGAGTTCAGTCTGGTATGTTCGGTGCGTGTTTAATGGCAAAACCGAAACTGGTGGCAGAGTGTGTGGCCGCGATGCAAGATGTGGTGGATATTCCTGTTACAGTAAAGCATCGAATAGGTATTGATGAAAATGAAACAGTTGAAGAGCTATTTGAATTTGTAGAAGTGGTAGCAAAATCCGGTTGCAAATCATTTATAGTGCATGCGAGAAAAGCCTGGTTAAATGGCTTAAGTCCAAAACAAAATCGTGATATTCCACCCTTACGTTACGACGTGGTTCATTTGTTAAAACAAACCATGCCAGAGCTTGAAATTATTATAAATGGGGGTATCTGTGATCTGGATACGGCTGAAAATCAGTTAAAGTATATTGATGGAATTATGATGGGGCGTGAGGTATATCATAATCCGTATATCCTGGCCGAAGTAGACCAGCGTTTTTATCAGTCTGAAACGCCAGTACTTTCAAGGCAGCAAATTATGGAGTTAATGTTCCCATATGTTGAAAAGGAGTTAGCAAAAGGTTTGCGTCTGCATACAATGACACGACATATTCTGGGTTTATATAATGGCTTGCCCGGCGCGAAAAAATGGCGCCGATTTTTATCTGAAAATGCGACAAAACGTGAAGCCGGAATTGATGTGCTGTATAAGTCGCTAGAGTGTCTTGGTTAATTCGCTTGCTTACTAGTGAGTTATCTCGTTTTTTGTGAAAATATGAATCGAAAAATAATTCACATTGATATGGATGCTTTTTTTGCGGCAGTAGAGCAAAGAGATTTTCCAGAACTGAGAGGTCAGCCTGTTGTTGTAGGTGGTAAGCCTGATAGCAGAGGGGTTGTTGCTACTTGTAGTTATGAGGCCCGTAAGTTTGGTATCCATTCAGCCATGCCAGCTTCTCGTGCTTATCAGTTATGCCCGCACGCTAGATTTGTGCCCCCCCGTTTTCCAGCGTACAAACAGGCCTCTGAAGATATTCATAAAGTTTTTCATCAGTACACCGATATAATTGAACCGTTGTCACTGGATGAAGCTTATCTTGATGTAACAGAATCCGATATTTGTAACGGCTCCGCAACCTTAATGGCCAGGGATATAAGAGCTAATATTCACAAAACAATACAGTTAACTGCTTCGGCAGGTATTGCTTATAATAAATTCCTGGCAAAACTGGCTTCTGATCAAAATAAACCTGATGGTCAATATCTAATAAAACCCGGTGAAGCTGAGTTGTATTTAAAAACATTACCAATAGGTCGTTTTTACGGAGTAGGTAAAGTTACTGAGGCTAAGATGCAGGCTTCCGGAATTCAAACAGGTGGCGATTTAAAAAACAAATCGCTGTCTGAATTGCAAAGTCTATTTGGTAACTCAGCAGAGTATTATTATAATATTTCACGTGGTATTGATGATCGTCCTGTCATGTCGACACGGATACGTAAATCTCTAGGTTCTGAGACAACTTTTCAAAGTGATATTTCAGATACAAAAGAAATGTTAGATCATTTGCTGCTGCTGTTAGATGAAGTGCTGAAAAGTATGGAAAAAAGAGAATTATTGGCATATACGATAACAATTAAGGTAAAATACGCCAGCTTTAGGCAGGTAACAAGAAGTTATACCAGTGACGCTGTTATATCTGTGCATGATAAAGCCAGAGAATTGATTCCAGTTCTTCTGGCTAAAACTGAAGTTAATAAAAAGAGTGTTCGTTTACTGGGGCTATCTTTTTCTAATCTAATCAGTTATGAGGATCATACTGATAGTGGTCAGTTACCATTATTTTGATTTCTCCTGATTCTGAAGTTTCAGAATTTTTATATGGATTTGAAAATTTTCTGATGATTTTTATCATAATGTGTTTTTATTTCTGTGTTATATCGGGTTTTGTGAGCGCAGGGTTTCCCATGATATTTGTCAGTATGTAATAAATTAAATGTTTAAAGAGGAATTAATATGTTTGATCAATTATCTGCAGATAACCTGCAAAAACTAATCGAAATTTATGTGATCCCATGGGGGATTAGTGGTGTACAGGCGCTTATTGTGTTTGTGATTGGTAAGTGGCTCGTTACAAAACTTTCAATGCTGGTGGGCAAAACATTACGACATTCAAAAATGGATGAAATGCTAGTTGATTTTGTTGAGTCGTTAATGGGTTGGGCGTTGATGTTAGTTGTCATTATCGCAGCCTTGAGTCAACTGGGTATTGACACCACGTCGTTAATTGCATTGTTGGGTGCAGCAGGTCTGGCAATAGGTTTAGCGCTTAAAGATTCATTAAGTAATTTTGCAGCGGGTGTTATGTTACTAGTGTTTCGCCCGTTCCGTATTAAGGATTATGTGAGTGTTGCGGGTGTTGATGGGACGGTAGAAAAAATACATGTATTTACGACTACAATTCTGACGCCAGATAATAAGGAAAATATTATCCCTAATTCAGCTGTCTATGGCGGTGTTATTACTAATTATTCTGCAAAAGAGACACGTCGTGTCGATATGGTTTTTGGTATTGGTTATGGAGATGACATTAAAAAAGCAAAAGAAGTATTGGTGGATATTGTTACATCACATGAAAAAACATTATCTGATCCGGCTCCTCTAGTTGTTGTTAGTGAGCTTGCCGATAGTAGTGTTAATTTTACAGTGAGAGCATGGAGTAAGACAGCTGATTACTGGGCAGTTTACTTTGATTGCCAGGAACAGGTAAAAATTGCTTTTGATGCAGCTAATATCAGTATCCCATATCCGCAAATGGATATTCATACTGATAAGGTAGCTTAATAAAATTTAGTATCAATAATTAAAAATAATAAAATTCAGGATTTAAAATGTTAAATAATAAAATATTTTCTCTGTTATTGTTAAGTGCAGTAGCATCTTCAACGGTATGTGCGGGTGAATGGACAGGTGAAGGTGAGTTTGGTTTTACTTCGACATCAGGTAACACTGACTCTAAGAACCTAAATGCAAAATTAGGTATTGGTAAGAAACATGATAAGTGGGAGCATAATGCCAAACTTGAGTTATTGAAAGCTTCAGCTGATGGAGCTGATAGCGCAGATAGTATGGTGCTTACTGAAAAATCTGAATACAGATTTGTAGAAAAAACCTTTGCCTATGGTAAGTTAAGGCATGAAGAAGATGAGTTCAGTGGTTTTGATCATCAGTCTGTTATTTCATTTGGTGCAGGGCATGTCTTCATTGACGGTGGGAAACATAATCTTGAAGGATCAGTCGGTATTGGTTATCGAGATCTTGAAACCGATGCGGGTACTGAAGAGCAGGAGGCTATCATTGATGGTGAGCTCAAATATGCATATAAAATTAGTGAAACATCAGAGTTTAATCAAAATTTTTATATTGAGTCGGGTGATTCCAATACATATTCAAAATCAGAAACTTTTTTGAAACTGGTTATCGTAGGTAATCTGGGTGCAAAGTTTGGCTATGAAGTTAAACGTAATTCAGATGTGCCTGTGGGGACAGATAAGACGGATACGATAACTACTGTTACTCTGGTTTACACGTTTTAATTAATTTAGAATGAGTCTAGTCAGTTAATAAATTTCGACTATATTAAAAAGCTGGCACTGTGTTTTTTTGAAATAGGTGATTATGCTTTTTATAAATATGCTAAATAAAAACCAATATGAACTTTTTTTAAAGTTCGTGTTAGTTTTAGCTTTATTTATAAATGTAGTTCATGCATCAGATTTATCAGTTTACGAAGAGTGCGTATTAAGCAAGACATTAAATGCTGATTCTGACAAGCTGATTTCTGAAATAGTTAAATTTTGTAAAAGTTCAGACGATGAAATATTATCTAATACCGGGTTATCTGATAAAATCTCTTTTTTAGATGCACGACTAAATATTGATCGAAGTAATCAGTTTAAGCCATTTACATTAATGGCATTCAAACCTAATTATATTATTCCAGTTGCTTATAATCATGCAGGATATGATTCAAGTTTATACCAGCAAATTCCTGGCGAAGAAGACGTATCTTTTGATAAAACTGAAGCGCAGTTTCAAATCAGTATAAAAACACCGCTAGCAGTTAATTTATTTAATAGAGATATTAGTCTTTATACGGGTTATACGAATCGTTCTTTCTGGCAGGTTTATAATGATAAAATATCCAGACCGTTCAGGGAAACTAATCACGAACCGGAGCTCTGGTTGCAATCTATTAGTAGTATTGATCTTTTAGGTTTTGATAATCGTATAAATATGCTTGGTGTTTCACACCAGTCTAATGGACGCAGTAACACATTATCCAGAAGTTGGAACAGGCTTTATGCAAAATTTGCTTTTGAAAAAGAATCATTTGTTTTTGTTGTTAAACTCTGGAGTCGTTTTCATGAGAGTTCAGTTACAGATGATAATCCAGATATAACCGATTACATGGGTCATGGCGAGTTTCGTGTGATTTTTAAAAATGAAAATCATACATTTAACTTTATGTCGCGAAATAATATTGAATCAAAATTTGAGCGAGGAGCTACAGAATTAAGCTGGAGTTTTCCGATTGGTAAAAGGAAAGACTTGAGGGCTTATATTCAGGTGTTTTCAGGGTATGGAGAAAGTCTGATTGATTATAACCAGTCTGTAAATCGAGTTGGTTTTGGTATTTCACTATCTGACTGGTTGTAATGGTTATAAATAAATCCACCAGCTAATATTAAAGTTTACATCTGGTGATGAGCCTTCTTTGATATCTTCTGCAATTGCAAAATCGAGTTTTTGTTTGCTGTTAATAGTGTAGCTTCCACCAAACGTAAGTTGTATTACCTGATTTAAAAAATCAAGTTTAGAGTCATAAAGAGCGCTATGAACATCGAGTTGCGCTTTTAGTTCTATCTCATTCCAGAGCTGAAATTTAATACCGGCATTAGCAAAACCTGCCCAGTTTTTATGAATATCTGTAAAAACGTCGCTATCACCCATATATAACAAACCACCCTGTCCGTAAAGCCAGCGTGTGTCAGTTAACCTGTAACTCATCGATGCCCAGCTTGCTACATCCGTCGCGCCGCTGCCGGTAAGTTTGTCTTCATTGCCGGTGGGTAACTTAATGCTGAGCCAGTAACTAAGAGCGCTTCGATTTGTTAAATGAGCCTGCCATGCGAGCTGAAATGAAATGTCACCTAATGCATTCTGGCGGCTATTTATGTTTACCTGATTTTGATTGTTGAGGTTGTAATCAATATTAATCTGCTCATGTGGAAAATCAGGGCGAATATTTTCAGGCAAACCGAGTGCCTGATGATATGAGTCTATGGGTGAATCAAGAAAACCGCCGCTATGAACAATATAGGGTAGTTGTACTCTGAGCATCCAGTTTTCTTTAAGATTAGTGTCGTATAAAAAATTAACGTGCCAGGTTTCAATATCAATGAACAGGTTTTCACTATTGCTGGTTTGAGAATTTATGGTATTGCTGATGTTGAATGAGCTAATCCAGCGTGACTGGTTGTTTTCCAGTAGTTTTGCAGGGCTTGCTAAGGGTAATCCGTAAATGAGTGAGAAAGGGCTTTCATTACGGGTTGAAAAAGGGGAGGGGTGCTGCGCGAAGCTATTATTGCTTAATGTAAAAAAAAGAAGCAAAAAAAACCCGCTAATTTTGCAATCAGCAGGTTTTTTGGTATTACGCATTAACAGGTCTTACTTCATACCTGCATAGTATGCCGCAATATTAGCCATGTCCGCATCAGTCAGAGGCTTAGACATTGCGTTCATAGTAGGGTCTTTACGAGTACCTGATTTGAATGCTTTAAGCTGCTTAACAACATAAGCTGCTTTCTGGCCTTTCAGATTTGGATAAGTTGGTACAGCGCTTATACCTGCTTGGCCATGACATGCCGCACAGCTAGCTGCTTTTGTTTTGCCTTTAGCTGCATCGCCAGCTGCCATAGCTGAAGAAGCTGATACTGCTAGTACAGACGCAGCCAGCATAGTTAATACTTGCTTTCTCATTGATTATCTCCAGGTCGTGTTAATACACGATTATTAAATTAGCAGCGGAATTTTCTCAGAGCGTGGGCTTAATGTAAATCAAGATTTTCTGATATTGGGCATTATGTAGCTTATAATGTGAAATAGTTTAGAAAATTCAAAGGTTTGCATCGATTTATATGTGAGTAAAATTAGTTAATTTGATATTTTTGGTCATAAATCAGGGTCATAATTATTATTAAACAGGGCGAAATTAATGAAAATCAGACTAATTTTGAATAATAGTTGCTGTAAACCGGCTGAATCAGCTGAAAATCATGTCATATTCGGGTAAAGTGTGCGGCTTATTTAACTTGGCACCTATTTACACGCTACTGGTGAGGAAACAAACATGGCTGATTTTAAAATTGCACCATCTATTCTATCTGCTGACTTTGCACGCTTAGGCGAAGAAGTTGACAATGTACTTAAATCTGGCGCGGATATCGTGCATTTTGACGTAATGGATAACCATTATGTGCCTAACTTAACAATAGGCCCCCTGGTATGTGATGCATTACGTAAACATGGCGTAACAGCTGAAATCGACGTTCACCTAATGGTAAAGCCTGTTGATCGTATCATTCCTGATTTTGCTGAAGCTGGTGCAAGTTATATTACTTTTCATCCAGAAGCATCTGAGCACGTAGATCGCACATTACAGATGATTCGTGAATTGGGTTGTAAGTCGGGTTTAGTATTTAACCCAGCAACACCTTTAGATTGTTTAAAGCATGTAATGGATAAAGTTGACGTTATTTTATTAATGTCAGTTAATCCTGGTTTTGGTGGTCAGTCATTTATTCCTGAAACACTGAATAAATTACGTGAAGCTCGTAAATTAATTGATGAGTCTGGTTTTGATATACGTTTAGAAATTGACGGTGGCGTAAAAGTAGATAACATCCGTGAAATAGCTGAAGCCGGTGCAGATATGTTTGTTGCAGGTTCTGCAATCTTTGGTGCTAAGAATGAATCTGATGCAAATGTATATGACACAGTAGTTGGCAAGATGCGTGATGAGCTAGCGAAAGCTTAATCATATTTTAAAATAGGTCAGTTGTATCTGGCCTATTTTAAATAGTTATAGAAAACCCTCATAGGATTTATGATGATACAAAAACCAAAAATGGTACTAATCGATGTTGATGGTACATTAGTTGATAGTGTGCCAGATTTGGCTTATTGCGTTGATGAGATGATGAAGCAGCTTGGCATGCCAGAACACGGTGAAACCAGGGTACGTAATTGGGTAGGAAATGGTGTAGAGCGTTTAACTCGCCGTGCATTAATTGGCCAGTTAGATGGTGAACCAGATGATGCTTTATTTGAAAAAGCCTATCCAATATTTTTAGATTTATATGATAAAAATGTATGTGAGCGTAGCTGTTTATATGATGGTGTACGTGAAGCATTAGATTTTTTAAAATCTACCGATGTTAAAATCGGTTGTGTAACCAATAAAAATGCACAGTTTACTTTGCCTATTTTAGAAAAATTAGGTATTAAAGATGATTTTGAAATCATTGTTTGTGGTGATACATTAACCAAAAAGAAACCTGACCCTTTACCGCTGTTACATTCGGCTGAGCAATTAGGTGTTAAACCTGAAGAATCATTAATGTTAGGTGATTCTATGTCAGATGTTAAGGCTGCTCGTGCAGCTGAATTTAACATTATCTGCATGTCGTATGGTTATAATCATGGGGAAGATATTCGTGATTACAACCCTGATGCAGTTGTTGATTCAATGGCAGAGATTAAAACAATAATAGATTGGGGTTAACCCTTAAATCCCCCTTAATCTCAAGGGGGAGGAATATGTAAAATATGAGAGTTTTCAGATCAACAGATAAAGTTTTATATACCTATTGGCGATGGTAGCTATCCATCTTTGTATACGCATATATAAAATTAAATTGTCTGGAAAATAATCATGACATTAGAAGAATTTGAAAAACTTAAAAGTAAAAACCACACTCATATCCCATTAGTACGTGAAGTACTAGCTGATCTTGATACCCCTTTAAGTGCCTACCTGAAATTGGCCAATGCGCCCTATAGCTATCTATTTGAGTCCGTTCATGGCGGAGAAAAATGGGGACGATATTCTATTATTGGCTTACCTTGTATCAAGCGTATAAAGATTTCAGGTAAAAAAATCACAATAGAAAATGGTTACGAAAATTCTGAAATACTTGAAGTGGAAGATCCACTGGCATGGATTGAAGAATATCAGCAATCATTTAATGTTGCAGAAATAGATGGCTTACCAAAATTTACTGGTGGTTTAGTCGGATATTTTGGTTATGAAACAATTCGTTATATAGAGCCAAAATTGGCAGGCGTTGAAAAGCCAGATATTTTGGAAACACCAGATATACTATTAATGGTGTCTGAAGAAGTAGTTGTGTTTGATAATTTAAGTGGAAAATTATATTTTATTGTATTGGTTGATCCAGATAAAACAGATGCATATGAGTTCGGTCAGAAACGATTAAAATCATTAGAGCGACAGTTACATCAGACTGTTCCTACGTATCATCCATCAGAAAAAAGTGTAAAAGTTAAAGAAGAAGATTTTGTTTCTGGTTTTACTGAGGCAGGTTATAAAGAAGCTGTTGCTAAAGCCAAACAATATATTGTTGATGGTGATGTTATGCAGGTTGTGTTGTCGCAGCGCATGAGTATTCCGTTTAGTGCTGAACCTTTAGATTTATATCGCTCGTTGCGCAGCTTAAACCCTTCCCCTTATATGTATTTCTTAAACCTGGATGATCATCATGTGGTGGGCTCTTCTCCAGAAATTTTAGTGCGTTTAGAGGATGACGAAGTAACTGTAAGGCCTATTGCTGGAACTCGACCCAGGGGCGCAACTGAAACGGAAGATATTGCTTTAGAAAAAGAGTTATTAGCAGATCCTAAAGAATTAGCAGAACATTTGATGTTAATTGACCTGGGTAGAAATGATGCGGGCCGAGTTAGTAAGATTGGTACAGTTGAATTAACCGATAAAATGATTGTTGAACGTTATTCACATGTAATGCACATAGTTTCGAATGTGACGGGTGAATTAAAAGATAAACTTTCTGCGATGGATGTATTAAGAGCAACATTCCCCGCAGGTACCGTAAGTGGGGCGCCAAAAATACGTGCCATGGAAATTATTGATGAATTAGAGCCGGTTAAACGTGGTATTTATTCAGGTGCGGTAGGTTATCTTTCGTGGAACGGCAATATGGATACAGCTATTGCTATACGTACTGCTGTAATCAAAAATAAAACATTAAATATTCAGGCAGGAGCGGGCATTGTTTATGATTCTATTCCACAAAGTGAGTGGGATGAAACCATGAATAAAGGGCGTGCGGTCTTCCGCGCAGTGGCAATGGCGGAAGCCGGTTTAGACGGCTCGCATAGGTAAGTTAAAATGATGTTAATGATAGATAACTATGATTCGTTTACCTATAATCTGGTGCAATATTTAGGTGAACTTGGTGCTGATGTACAAGTGCTTAGGAATGATCAAATTAACTTGCAGGAAATTGAAAGTTTAAAACCTGAAAGAATAATGATATCACCTGGGCCATGCACACCGAATGAGGCAGGCGTTTCTATGCAAACGATTGAAAAGTTTGCTGGTAAATTACCTATCTTAGGTGTGTGTTTAGGGCATCAGAGTATTGGTCAGGTATTTGGTGGGAAAATCATCCATGCTAAAAAAATCATGCATGGTAAAACATCAATGATTCATCATAATAATAAGGGTGTTTTCTCTGGTCTTACTAATCCATATGAAGCAACACGTTATCACTCCTTGGTTATAGAAAAAGAAAGTTTGCCTGATTGTTTAGAGATAACGGCATGGACAGAAAATGATGATGGCAGTATCGATGAAATAATGGGCGTTCGTCATAAAGAATATAATATTGAAGGTGTGCAATTTCACCCTGAGTCTATATTGACTGAACACGGGCATGATTTGTTGAAAAACTTTTTAGAGAGCTAAAGGTTCATTCGTTACGAATGTAAAAGGTATTAATCTTATGGACATGCAATCCGCAATAAAAGCAGTAACCGAAAAACAAAACCTAAGTCGTGATGAAATGACGCAGGTAATGAATTTAATCATGACCGGTCAAGCCACAGATTCTCAAATTGGTGGTTTCTTAATTGGTTTACGTATGAAAGGTGAGTCGATTGATGAGGTGACAGCTGCCGCTTCTGTGATGCGTGAACTCTCTACTAAAGTTGAAGTGCCCGATGAATACCTGGTTGATACTTGCGGTACTGGTGGAGACTCATCTGGTAGTTTTAATATATCTACTGCTTCTGTTTTTGTAACAGCCGCCGCTGGTGCACATGTAGCCAAACATGGCAATCGAAGTGTCTCAAGTAAATCTGGAAGTGCAGATGTATTAGAAACTGCTGGTGTTAATCTGGATATTACACCAGAGCAAGTTTCTGAATGCATTAAAAATATTGGCGCAGGTTTTTTGTTTGCTATAAAACATCATGGCGCAATGAAGCATGCCATTGGTCCAAGAAAAGAAATGGCGGTACGCACAATTTTTAATGTGCTCGGTCCTTTAACAAATCCTGCCTCTGCGCCTAATCAGGTTATTGGTGTGTTTAGTAAAGACTGGGTTGAGCCTTTAGCCCAGGTTTTAAAGCAGTTAGGTAGCCATCATGTAATGATAGTGCATGCAGATGATGGTATGGATGAGATAAGTATTGCTAGTGCGACTTCAGTTGCTGAATTAAAAGATGGTGAAATTACAACTTATAGTATTAAGCCTGAAGATTTCTCGATGCAACGAGCTGAATTGACAAGCATAAAAGCCAGGGATTCAGAGGATAGTTTAACTATCATTAAATCTGTATTTGAGAATCAGGAAGGCCCGGCTAAAGACATTGTTTGTTTGAATGCAGGTGCAGCAATTTATGTGTCCGGGCTTGCCGGTTCATTGGCGGAAGGTATAGAGAAGGCTCAAGCAGCTGTGGCTGAAGGCAAAGCGAAAGAGAAGTTCGAAGCGCTGATTTCTTATAGTAATAATTTTTAAAATGAATTGAACGAGCCTGAATTTATTCATCATTAGCTTTAGCTGATGATGAGGAAGGTAAAAATTAAATAGTGATTTTATGAGTAATACACCAGATATACTAAAAAAAATTCTAAAACGTAAAGTTGAAGAAATTACTGAAGCTGCAGCAAAAGAATCATTGGTTGATTTAAGTGAACGAGCAGAACTTGCGTTGCCTGTACGTGGTTTTATTCAGTCAATTGAAGATAAAATAACTGCGGGTGAAGCAGCTGTTATAGCGGAAATAAAAAAAGCATCCCCTAGTAAAGGTGTAATGCGTGAGAACTTTATTCCAGCTGAAATAGCAAAAAGTTATGAAAAAGGCGGTGCAGCATGCCTATCGATTTTAACTGACCGTGATTACTTTCAGGGTTCACCTGAGTTTTTAATGCAAGCGCGTGAATCTGTGAGTCTCCCTGTTATTCGTAAAGATTTTATTATTGATCCATATCAGGTCTATGAAGCCAGAGCGATGAATGCAGACTGTATTTTATTGATTGTCTCGGCTTTGGGTGATGCCATGTTGAATGAGCTTTTAGTGTTGGCGCATCATTTGCAAATGGATGTATTAATGGAAGTGCATGATAGAGAAGAAATGCAGCGTGCAATTCAAAGTGGTGCAAGGTTAATAGGTGTGAACAATCGTAATTTACGCACCTTCGAAATGGATCTTCAAACTACATTGGGTATGCTGGATATGTTGCCTGAAGATCGAATTCTGGTAACAGAAAGTGGCATCCATACACCAGACCATGTAAAACTGATGCGTGACAATGATGTGAATAGTTTTCTGGTGGGTGAGGCTTTTATGCGCGCTGATGAGCCAGGTGAAAAACTGGCTGAGTTATTTGGTTGATGTTAAACGCTTCCTGTCAGGAAGCGTTATAATTATTCAGGTGATTCAGCTTTGGCTTCTTTCTCTGCTTTATGTTTGGCTATATGTTCTTCATCATGTACCACAATGGTTTTACCATGTGCATAAATGAGTTTGTCTTCCTCAAGTTCTTTTAATACGCGTCCTGCCATTTCACGGGAGCAACCAACAATTTTAGCAATATCCTGACGTGTGATTTTAATTTGCATGCCATCGGGATGAGTCATTGCATCCGGTTGTTCGCTAAGTTCCAGTAGTGTCCTTGCAATACGGCCAGATACATCGAGAAATATCAGGTCGCGTACTTTCTGACTGGTCCTAATTAGACGATCAAATATCTGTCCGGATAACATAAATAGAATTTCAGGGTCTTCACTTACCAGTTTTCTAAACTGGGTATATGAAATTTCAGCAATTTCGCAGGCCGATTTAGCTACAATCTTTGCACTGCGTTCAAGATCATCCTTAAAAAGACCTGCTTCACCAAAAAAATCACCTGCATTGAGATACGCCAGGATTATTTCTGACCCATCTTCGTTTTCTGCGAGTACGCTAACCGAGCCCTTAATGATATAGTAGAGGCTGTGTGGCTTATCACCTTCGTGAATGATATTCTTTTTAGCCGGGTACGTCTTACGGTGGCAGTGATTTAGAAATAAATCTAGCGAAGGGTTTGAATTGTCTACTTTAGGTAACAGGCTCATAGTTTCCGTATCATTTTTGATGGGAGCTTTTGAATTATAGACGATTTTTACGTGAGCCCGTATATATATTCTGTTAATTAACACAATATATGAAATATTAAGCAAATAATTTTTAGGTGAAAAGCATGAAAGCCAGAGTTAAATGGTTAGATAATATGTCATTTGTAGGAGAAACGGGCAGTGGCCACTCGGTTGTGATGGATGGTGCTCCGGAATCTGGTGGCAGAAATCTGGCTGCCAGACCAATGGAAATGGTGTTAATCGGCATGGGTGGTTGTACTGCTTTTGATGTGGTCATGATACTCCAGAAAGCACGTCAGCCAATAAATGACTGTATTGTTGAGCTGAGCGCTGAACGATCAGAAGAAATTCCCAAGGTTTTTACAAAAATACATGCCCATTATATTGTTAAAGGTAGTGGTTTAAGTGAAAAACAGGTAGAAAAAGCAGTGAATCTGACGGCAGAAAAATACTGTTCGGTATCTATTATGCTTGCTGCTACTGCTGAGGTTACCCACGACTTTGAAATAATAGACGGCTAAATGCTGGTTATTGATCACATGGTTTTTGAATTTTAATTTAATTGTTAGAAATAAATAAATGCTAAATAATACAACGCAGGAAACTTTCAATAGCCTGCAAGAACAATACTATAGTGCCTGGTTTCGTTTTCACCCTGAGATGGCTGTTCATATTGGTGTGAGTGGATATGAAGAATATTTGACACCATTTAGTGATGAAGAGATTGGTGCTTTAATTTCTTTAAATAAGAAAATTATTTTCTCTTTAGAAGAGTTGACCATATCTGAGCTGACAATTAATCAGCAAATGGATTACAGTATTTTATATAATGCGGCAAGTATAGAGCTGCATGAGCTTATCGAACGTGACTGGCGTTTTTTGATGCCGCAAAAATACCTTCCTTTAGAAGCGATCCATCAATTAATTAATCGGCCAGTAGATAATCTCCATCAGGCCATGAAACGTCGTTTGAAAAGCGTGCCTGAGTATCTACGCTCAGCAAAAAACTACCTGTTACAGCAGCCGGAAAACATACCTGAAAATTGGGTGCTGGATGCAATTTCAGGAGCAAATGCAGGTGCTATTTATTTTCGAGATCTGGCTCGTAATCCAGAAATAATACATAAATTTAAAAATCCAGCACGTTTACAGCCTGTGTTTGATGAGGCTGCACATGCTATGGAAGAGTTTGAAAGATTCCTGCGTAAAGATATTCAGCCAGTGGCGAAGGGCTCTTTTTCCTGTGGTAAAAATCACTTTAATACACTGTTAAATAACTGGCATTGTCTGGGTGTGGATGCAGAAAAATTATATGAATTTGGAGAGTCTCTGTTTAATCAGACTCAACAGGAATTAAAGGAACTATGTAAATCATTACCCGGTTCTGACGATATAGAAGAGCAGCTGGCAAGAATTCGTCATCAGCATCCTGATGCTAAAGGAGAGCATTTGATGAATGCTTATCGCAGTCGAATGAAAGCTGCTTATAACTTTGTAGTTGAGCAGGGTTTAGTTGCAGTGCCTGAAACTCAGGCGTTAAAAGTAGTGGAAACCCCTGTTTTTCTTCGTCATGAAATTCCGTTTGCTGCATATGATGAGCCTTCATATAAAGACCCTCAGCAAAAAGGTTATTATTATGTGACTCCCGTCCGTTCTGACGGGCATTTGCTGGAGCATAACTGGACTTCAATTGACCTTACCTGTGTTCATGAGGCTTTTCCCGGGCATCACTTACAGTTTGTTACCGCAAATAAAAATCCGGAGAACAGTTTACCCAGACTGTTGAATACATCAGCAACATTTTATGAAGGCTGGGCATTGTATTGTGAAGACATGATGCAGGAGCAGGGTTTTCTCGATCAACCCGAGCACTACTTTATGATGTTACGTGATCGTTTGTGGCGTGCACTTCGAGTGATGCTTGACGTTGAGTTGCATACACAAAATTTAAGTATTGATAAAGCTGCACAGCGCATGTGTGATGTGCTCGGTTTTAGCATTGACCAGGCGAAAGCCGATTTAAGCTGGTATTCACAGTCACCTACAGTACCGATGGGTTATGCCACGGGCTGGGCTTTAATGAAGGCGCTAAGGGATGAGGAATCGAAGAAGGAAGATTTTAATTTAAAGAACTTTCATGGCCGTTTATTGTCTGTAGGGTCATGTGCATTATCATTAGTCATTAAAAATGAGTTTGGCGAACAGGCCTGGATTAATGCTAGAAACAAGGTGTTTAATTTAACAGGTAAATAATAGATGTTCTTTTATGCTTAAAAAAATACAGTCTTTTTTTGAAAAAAACTTTATGGCGGATAGTGTTAATTCCGTTCCTGATGCACATCAGTTAAATCTGGCAGCATCGGCTCTGTTAATCGAAATGGTGTTACAGGACGATCATATTGATGAGAAAGAAGTAGTCGTGGTAAAAAAGCTACTAACGGATCAATTTGATTTATCTATAGAAGAGGCTGATAACCTGTATGTGCTTGCAGAAGAAGAAAAACATCAGGCTACTGATTATCATCAATTTACAAAATTAATTGCTGATCACTATACGCAACCACAAAAAGTGCAGTTAATAGAGTCTCTCTGGCGTGTGGCATTTGCTGATCAGGTGCTGGATAAATACGAAGAGCATATGATCCGTAGAATTTCTGATTTGATTCATGTCTCGCATAAAGATTTTATTATGACAAAACATCGGGTTGAGAGTGAGTAAACGCTAATAAAATAAATATTCATCCTCAAAGCTATGGCAGATGTTCAGATACAGGCATAAAAAAACCTCCATCTAATAACTTAGAAGGAGGTTTTATATCTCGGGGGAGATGGGATATGAGCTAGCGTAGAATTGACTGCTTAGTATCACGATTTGCATCCCAGGCTTCATGTACCTGATCAATTGCATTTTTGATGTGATTTTCAGTAATCTGAACAGTATCGCCATTGTCATCTACGATCATGCCGCCTTTGAAACCGGTTTGAGTGATAGCATAAGCGTATTTACCGCATTCGGCATTTTTTGCTGAGTTAGACATTAAAGTCTCCATATAAAGTAATAAATTCTGCATTTCTAACAGCCCCTTTTATTATTTTTTTTGGCAGGCTGTTACAGATAAAGAATTAATCGGGGTAGATATTATCTCTATCTATCTCGATCAGGCGCGCGATTATATATTATTTTTATGCAGCAATAAAACCCCTAAGGAGAATTATTTATGAATTAATTTTTCTTATTTAAGCAAAACATGAAATTCGATTTGTTTATTTATGCTATCTTGTTGAAATGTATAGTATTAATGTGTTTATTGAAATATTTTAAAAGAGAAGTAAATGAAGGGAAATTTTAAAACACAATCGAGAAAAGTTCAGTTCAAAGGTTTTGATGGCAGCTTTCTGGAAGGTAATCTGGACTTTCCTTCAGATAAAATGCCGGAGTTGTACGTCATTGTGAGCCATTGTTTTACTTGTACTAAACAGGTGTTAACTACCGCAAGAATTAGCAGAGGGTTAGCAAAGGCAGGTTATGCTGTATTGTCGTTTGATTTTACCGGTTTAGGTAATAGTGAAGGTGAGTTTGCTAATACGCATTTTCGCAGCATGGTAAATGATATTGAATGTGCTGCTGCCTGGTTATCAGAGCATTATGAACCTGCAAGTGTTCTTATCGGGCATAGTATGGGCGGGACAGCCAGTCTGGCGGCAGCACAGGATAGTTGTTCATCTCTTACCCATATAGAAAAAATAATTACGCTGGCATCTCCGGCATACCCCGCTCATGTATTACATCATTTTGGTTCTGCTATGGAGAGTCTGGAAAGAGGTGAGAATGCTGAGATACAGGTTGCTGGCCAGTCATACTCTGTTAAACCGTCTTTTATAGAAGATGTGCGTTCATTTGATATGGAGGCGCAGATGCGGGGTTGTGATATACCCATTATGGCGGTTCGGGCTGGTGATGATGTTTTGATTGGCCCGGAGGCTGCAGAGCATATATTGCAGTATACGGAGGCCGAAAAGAAACTCTACCAAATAGAGGGTGCCGATCATTTATTTAGTGATAGAAGTCATGCCGAGCAGCTTTTAACAGAAGTATTAATCTGGCTGGATTAAGCACCCTGTACAGTGATAAAAAACCACTGTTTAATGTCTATACTTATTAGTTGTCTTTTGTTGATTTCAGTATCAGGTAATTTCCATGGTAGAAGTAAAAACATTTTTTGATAAACAGACGTTTACCTTCACACATCTGGTATTCGATCCTGCGAGTAAAGATGCGGTCGTATTCGATCCTGTCCTGGATCTGGATACCGTTGGTTGGCGTACTTATAACGATAGCCTGCAGGAACTTGATAGTTTTATTAGTGAGCATCAGTTAAATCTGCGTTATGTTTTAGATACCCATATACATGCAGATCATCTTAGTGGTATGCAGCATTTGAAAGAAAAATATAAAGCACCTCTGGTTATTAATTCGGCCATCACAGTTGTACAGGAAACATTTAAACAGGTATTTAATTTAGGCGATGATTTTAATACCAGTGGCTGTGATTATGATGTGCTGGTAAAAGATGGTGAACAGCTAAATGCGGGATCAATTAAAATTGATGTATTACATACACCGGGGCATACGCCCGCATGTACAACGTATAAAATAGATAATAATCTGTTTACGGGAGATGCGTTATTTGTACCGAGCATTGGGACGGGGCGATGTGATTTTCCAAAGGGAAGTGCAAAAGATTTATATCATTCAGTAACAAAAAAACTGTATACGCAGCCCGATGAAGCCAGAGTGTTTCCCGGTCATGATTACCCCGGTAACAGAGAGCTTCAAACATTTACGACAATCGGTGAAAGTAAAAAGTCGAATGTGGACTTGCCTGAAAACCGAAGTGAAGCCGAGTATATTGAATTTATGGAAAACAGGGATAGTAAATTACCCTTACCAAGATTAATTTATCAGGGTGTACAGGTTAATTTAACCGCGGGTCAGTTGCCGAAAAAAGAATCAAATGGGCAAAGTTATCTGAAAATACCGATTTATAATGATTAGGTGTTTTTCTACAGTGGCGCAGAGGCTTTTATTGAAATTAAATAACCTCTGTGTTCTCGGCATCTTGGTGGCAGAATCTTTTAAAATTAATATTCTTCGCGGCTATTATTCGAAAGCCACTCTTCAAAACTTTTATTCGCATCATCATGTTTAGAGTGTTTAATTGAGATACGTCTTTGTGCATATGGCTTAGATAACTCATCATAAATAAACTGATCATCAAAGCCAGCTTTTTGAGCGTCTTTAGCGGTTGCGGCATAAACTAGTTCGGGAATGCGTGCCCAGTAAATAGCAGACATGCACATAGGGCACGGTTCGCAACTGGAGTAAATAATACAATCGTTTAACTGGTGATTATTTACGTTTTTACAGGCCTCGCGAATAGCGATGATTTCAGCATGAGCAGACGGGTCACAGTTCTCTGTAACCTGGTTATGCCCCTTACCAATTACGTGGCCATTTTTAACAACTACAGCGCCGAAAGGGCCACCAGTATTTTTTGCAGACTGAATAGCGAGATCTATCGCCTGCTGTAGAAAATCCATATCAGACTGATTTTTTTCAGACATAAAATCAGGTGATATTAAATTTTAATTCGAAGTTGGCAATATTTAAAACCTGCTTAATATAATCAGAGCAGTTAATTATATTAATTCGCTGGTCGCTAAAATGCTCATCTAGTAATAACAGCATACCTAAAGCAGATGAGTCCATATATTCTGTGTTGGCCAGATCAACTGAAACATTCAAGTTTTTATCGGGCTCTATATCTCTATATGAATCTCTGAAGCCGGGGTGTTCGGAAAAATTAAATGAACCAGTTATGCTGATTACAAGGTTGTTATTATTACGATCAAGTTTCTGTGTTACAGACATAAGTTTTGTCTCTAATGATGGATAGTTGAATTGTTAGTCTGGCTATTCGATGCAAATAAATTTTCTACATCTACACTATCGAAATTATATTGTGCATTACAAAACTCACAATCGACCTGAATTTTTCCCTGTTCTGAAACAATATCATGAGCTTCTTTCAGGCCTAACGAAAGAATCATTTTTGCAATACGTTCATTTGAACAGCCGCATCGAAAGCTAAGTGGGGATGGTTCAAATAAACGAATATCATCTTCATGAAATAACCGATGAAGGACTTCTTTTGTTGATAAGCTTAACAGTTCTTCTTTGCTAAGTGTATTACCTAAAACTTCAGCATGTTCCCAGTCGTGGTGGTCTTCCCCCAGGTTGCTAGGGCTAATGTCCTGTGTTTCAGGAAGTTCCTGCAGTAAAAACCCCGTGCAGGTTTCGCTATTGGCCGCTAGCCATAATCGAGTGTTTAATTGTTCAGACTGTTTGAAGTAGTTTTCAATAGCATCCTGAATATGTTCGCCTTCCAGAGCGATTATACCCTGATAGGGTTCGCCTGTTGCTGGCTCGATAGTGATGACCATTGAGCCGGAGCCAAATATATTTCTCAGGTTGTGATCAGGGACGTCGCTGCTCCAGCGAGCCAGGCCGCGTAAGGTGCCCTCTGATGTTACCTGTACGACCAGTAAGTGCAACGGTCCGTCGCCACGAATCTGTAAGATTAGCGAACCATCATATTTTATGGTGGCCGATAATAATGCGCAGGCAGCAAAAGCCTCACCCAGAATGCGCTGCACATTCTCAGGGTATTCATAACGATCTAGTGCAGCTTTCCAGGTAGCGTTAAGGTGTACCATTTCGCCTCGTACCCGAGTGTTTTCAATAATAAATCGATGGAGTGAATCGTTGTCGGGCATAGGGTTTATATCGCTGCTTTATTGTTGTCATACTTCGCCGAGATATAAAGCTGGTGCCTACATTTAAGAATGTCCATGTAGGTGCTGGCTATATATCTCGTGGAGTGATGAAAATACCTGATTTGAACTCGTTCTATTATTTTAGTTTATCTTTAAGCATTTTATTTACCTGACCCGGGTTGGCTTTACCCTGTGAGGCTTTCATTACCTGACCAACAAAATAACCGAACAGTTTGTCCTTGCCAGAACGATACTGTTCTAGCTGGTTAGGGCTGTTAGTAATCACTTCATCTATAATGGCTTCGATGGCAGAATCATCGGTGATTTGCTTTAAGCCTTTCTTTTCGATAACAGTATCTGCATCGCCTTCACCATTCCACATGCCATTAAATACGTCTTTGGCAATTTTTCCTGAGATGGTATTGTCGCCAATTCGTTTTAACATGCCGGCTAGATGTATAGCGGTTACCGGGCACTCAGTAATAGTTAAGTCTTCTTTATTTAAACGCGCAGAAACATCACCGATCATCCAGTTAGCAGCAAGTTTGGCATCAACAGATTCATTGATAACAATTTCAAAAAAATCTGCCAGTTCGCGAGATGTTGTTAAAATGCCTGCATCATATTCGCTAAGCCCTAAGTCGCTAACAAAACGCGCTGTTTTTTCATCGGGTAATTCTGGAAGCGTTTTGCGGATTTCTTCAATGTAATTATCATCAAAAACCACGGGTAATAAATCAGGGTCAGGAAAATAACGATAATCGTTGGCTTCTTCCTTTGAGCGCATAGAACGAGTTTCATGTTTGTCTGCATCATACAGACGGGTTTCCTGAGTAACTTTACCGCCGTCTTCTATTACGTCAATTTGACGTTCAACTTCGAGGTTGATAGCGCGTTCAACAAAACGGAATGAGTTAATGTTTTTTAACTCTGCGCGTGTTCCATACTCTTTCTGACCTTTCGGGCGTACTGAAACATTCGCATCACAACGAAAAGATCCTTCCGCCATATTGCCATCACTGATTTCTATGTACTGCACCAGAGAATGAATTTTTTTCATGTAAGCAACTGCTTCTTTAGCTGAGCGCATATCAGGCTCTGAAACAATTTCCAGTAAAGGTGTGCCTGCACGATTTAAATCAATCCCAGTCATGCCATGATAATCTTCGTGTAAAGATTTTCCTGCATCTTCTTCCAGGTGTGCTCTGGTAATGCCGATGGTTTTTTTTGTGCCATCTTCTAACTCTATATCTATAGAGCCTACGCCAACGATGGGTAGTTCCATTTGCGAGATTTGATAACCTTTTGGAGAGTCCGGATAAAAATAATTTTTACGTGCAAATACGGAGTTTTTGCAAATCTCCGAACCAGTTGCCAGGCCGAATTTTGTTGCCATACGAATGGCTTCTGCATTAACGACAGGTAGTACGCCCGGTAAACCCAGGTCAACTGCACAGGCCTGTGTATTCGGCTCGGCGCCAAATGCGGTAGATGCAGATGAAAATATTTTACTTTTCGTACGCAGTTGCGTATGTATTTCTAAACCGATTACGGTTTCCCATTCCATATTAGAATGCCTCTTTTATAAAAGATTTGCCACGCAGGCACGGAGATTATAGAGAATTATTCTTAAATTAAATCTCTGTGCACTCTGTGTCTCTGCGGCTAAAAATTATTTAAACTCTTCTGGTATTTGTGTATGCCAGTCTGTTTGCTGCTGGTATTGATGAGCTACATTAAGTAAGCGGCTTTCATCAAAATGGTTTGCAATAATTTGTAAACCAACCGGCATTTTGTTACTGAAACCTGCTGGCACACTCATGCCAGGTAAGCCGGCCAGATTAACTGCAATGGTGTAAATGTCTGACAGGTACATAGAAATTGGATCGTCAGATTTTTCACCAATATTAAAAGCTGTTTCAGGTGATGCCGGCCCCATAATAACGTCTACTTTTTCAAATGCTTTTGTGAAATCATCTGAAATCATACGGCGTAATTGTTGGGCTTTTATGTAGTATGCATCGTAGTAACCTGCAGACAGTGCGTAGGTGCCAACTAAAATTCTACGTTTTACTTCTTCACCAAAACCTTCACCGCGAGAACGTTTGTATAAATCCTCAAGGTCTTTAGGTTCTTCGCAGCGATGACCAAAACGAACGCCATCAAAACGTGATAAATTAGATGAGCATTCTGCTGGCGCTACAACATAGTAAACCGGTACGGCCAGATGTGTATTTGGTAGACTGATATCAATTATTTCAGCCCCCATTGCTTTGTATTCTTCAATCGCTTTTTGTACGATTTCATTTGTGCCTTCGCTCAATCCTTCACCAAAATATTCTTTTGGCAGACCAATTTTTAAACCATCAAGTGGTTTGTTTAAATCAGCCGTGTAATCCGGCACATCTTTTTCCAGAGATGTTGAATCTCTTGTGTCAAACCCTGACATGGCATTTAAAAGTAAAGCGCAGTCTTCTGCGCTTTGAGCCATCGGTCCTGCCTGATCCAGACTTGATGCAAACGCGATCATTCCATAACGGGATACGCGGCCATAAGTTGGCTTTAAGCCGGTGATACCACAAAGAGATGCGGGTTGGCGAATTGACCCACCCGTATCTGTACCTGTTGCAGCGGGGGTTAAGCGCGCTGCAACAGAGGATGCAGATCCACCAGACGACCCACCGGGTACGGCCTTAGTGTTCCACGGGTTTTTAACCGGACCGAAATAGCTGGTTTCATTAGATGAACCCATAGCAAATTCATCCATATTGGTTTTACCCAGCATAATCACACCAGCCTGCTGCATTTTTTCTACTACAGTTGCATCGTAGGGTGATTCAAAGTTATCTAGCATCTTTGAGCCGCAGGTGGTTTTTACGCCTTTAGTGCAAAAGATATCTTTATGAGCAAAAGGAATACCGGTTAATGGCCCGGCATTGCCTGATTTTCGCTTTTCATCAGCAGCGGTTGCTGATTCCAGTGCCTGTTCTGCAGTAACAGTGATAAAACTGTTCAGTTCTGCATCGTGATCTTTGATGCGTTGTAGAAAATGCTCAGTAAGTTGCACTGAGGTGACCTCACCTGCTTCAAGCATGGCGGATAACTCACTCAATGTTTTAGTGTGGTACATAGCTTATCTCTAGTTTTGTTTTTCTTTAAAAAATTTGCAACAGAGGCGCCGAGTGCTCAGAGGTATTTGAAGTTGTTGCACCTGCGGAGCAGTAACTAAAACTGTTTTTCTCGGTGTTTTCTGTCGCTTTGTGGCGAAAAAATATCTTACTCAATTACCTGTGGCACAAGATAAAGGCCATCTTCGGTTTTAGGTGCGACTTTCTGAAAAGTTTCACGTTGATTTTCTTCAAGCACTTCATCCATACGCAGGCGTTGAGAAACATCCATGGGATGAGCCATGGGTTTTACGCCGGTGGTGTCCACGGCATTCATTTCTTCCACCAGTCCTAATATGCTGGACAGGTTTTTTGCATATTCCTCGATATTTTTTTCATCAATTTCGAGTCGCGCCAGATGCGCGATGCCTTTCACATCATCGGATCCCAATGACATATATTTCTCCGCTTTTTTAATGCCTGTTAGTGACATTAATATCGATTTGATTTGATGTAATTTCAAACTTTGCAATCAGAAAACATCAAATGCGTTAAAAACCGCGCAAAATTAGCATATTATGCGTGTTTAAGCCACTGCTATGCTTGCTCTGAACGGTGCTCGTTGATAGAGTACCGCTAAATCTATAGTAGAGTCTAAAGTAATGCTTCAAATTGAAGTTCTAGGCTTTAATAAATCTTACAAAATAATGAGTTAATACACGAATGTTTCTTAAACGCTTTCGCGGCATGTTTTCAAATGACTTATCAATCGACCTTGGTACGGCAAACACCCTGATTTATGCACGGGGTAACGGTATTGTTCTAGATGAACCCTCAGTAGTTGCTATTCGACAGGATCGAAATGGTAATGGAGCTAAAGCAATTGAAGCTTACGGCCATGAGGCTAAACGTATGCTGGGTCGTACACCACAAAATATTACGGCTATACGCCCAATGCGTGATGGTGTAATTGCTGATTTTCATATTACAGAGAAAATGTTGCAGCATTTTATACGTAAAGTGCACGAAAGCGCTTTGTTACGTCCCAGTCCAAGAGTATTGATCTGTGTGCCCTGTGGTGCAACTCAGGTTGAGCGTCGAGCCATTAAAGAATCTGCTGCAGGTGCAGGCGCGCGTAAGGTATACCTAATTGAAGAGCCAATGGCTGCGGCTATTGGAGCGGGTATGCCCGTCGATGAGCCTCGTGGTTCAATGGTACTTGATATCGGTGGTGGTACATCTGAAGTGGCGGTCATCTCTTTAAATGGTATCGTTTATTCTGCTTCTGTTCGTATTGGTGGTGATACATTTGATGAAGGTATTATTTCTTATGTGCGTAGAAATTACGGTACCTTAATTGGTGAGGCTACGGCCGAGCGTATTAAGCATCAAATTGGTTCAGCTTATCCCGGTAAAGATCTGTTAGAAATTGAGGTGAAAGGCCGCAACCTGTCTGAAGGTATTCCCCGTAGCTTTACCCTAAACAGTAATGAAATTCTTGAAGCCTTGCAGGAACCTCTGCATGGTATTGTGAGCGCAGTCAAAACCGCATTAGAACAGACACCACCTGAGTTGGGTGCTGATGTTGCAGAGCGTGGAATCGTTCTGACCGGTGGTGGTTCGCTGTTGCGTGATCTTGATCGTCTTCTGATGGAGGAAACCGGGCTGCCAGTGATTATGGCAGAAGAGCCGTTGACCTGTGTTGCCCGTGGTGGTGGTCGAGTGCTTGAATTAATTGACGAGCATGGTGGGGATTTCTTCGCAATCGAATAAATTATTGCTCATATCACCTCTGTGTGTCCCCAGCTCTTCGTTAGAAAATGGACATTTACATTTGTAAACTTACATTTTCTGCCTTGATCTGGGAACACACAGAGGCAATCTGGGCAATAATTACCATTGTTCAGGTTGTTGTTGGATTACAAAATGAAAAACGAATTTTTGATTCGTTTTTTTTTAAATGAATTTTTATTTTTAAACTTCGGGCTTAATGCGGTTTTATGCAGCCATTATTTTTACAGGGTCCATCGGTAACGTTACGCACCATTTTACTGGTGATAGTCTCTATTGTCGTTATGGTGGCAGATCATCGCTGGCATGCACTGGAAACTGTGCGTAGTGCTATTGAAAGTTACGTTGTTTATCCTATTCGTTACACCATAAACCTTCCTTCACGTTTTGTAGAGTGGGGGGATGAATCTTTAAGCTCCCATCAGGAGTTACTTGACGGTAATCGTAAGTTACAGGAACAGCAATTGCGTGCTCAGGTGAGTTTGCAAAAACTCAGTGTGCTGGAAAAAGAAAACGATCGTTTAAGAAAGATGTTGAGTGCCCAGCCTAAAGTGGGTGAGCTGGTGCTGGTTGCTGAAATTTTAGCGATCGATCTGGATCCTTATAAACAACAGGTCATACTGAATAAGGGACGGAATAAAGATGTGTATATTGGTCAGCCTATAATCGATGCCTGGGGTGTGATGGGGCAGGTGGTTCACATGGGCTCCTTTTCCTCAACGGCACTTCTTATATCTGATCCAAGTCATGCTATACCCGTGCAGGTGAGTCGCAGTGGCTTACGTAGTACGGCGTTTGGTACCGGTAACTCTCAATTGCTGGAGTTGCGTTATATTCCCCATAATGCAGATATTGAAATAGGTGATGTCATTACAACTTCAGGACTGGGTGGGCGTTTCCCGCCTAATTATCCGGTTGGCCGAATTATTTCAGTGGAACGAGCCGCGGGTGAGTCTTTTGCGACTGTACTGGCTGAGCCTGTTGCGCACCTGGACAGGAGTCGAGAAGTTCTGTTGGTATGGCATAAGTTGCAGGTAAAGGATGTGGAAATGACTAATTCATCCTCCGCTGTTATTGAAGGTAAGGGAAAATAATGCGCTCGCAAAATTGTTTTCGTATCGTTATTCCTACCTTGATTGTTGCGCTCATGCTTCACATGTGGCCTTTACCTGACTGGCTGGATTACGCACGCCCCGAGTGGGCGGTGTTAGTGCTTATGTACTGGGCTCTGGCGATGCCTGAACAAATAGGTGTAACGGTTGCTTTTGTTGTCGGTTTATTACTTGATGTGACTCAAGGTGCAATTCTGGGGCAGCATGCGGTAGGTCTGGTGCTGGTTGTATTTGTCATTAATATGCAGTATCAGCGTATTCGAGTGTTTTCACTTGCTCAGCAGGCGTTAGTGGTGCTGTTATTATTGATTATCAAATCAGTACTGGTGCTTTGGGTTAGCGGTATAGTGGGGCAGGCCCCAGATATTGATTTATATTTTTTACCGGCGTTAACGGGTGCGATTATCTGGCCGTGGTTGTTTATTTTGCTTCGAGATCTTCGACGGCGGTTTACCGTATCACGTAGTTTTTAATCAGGTGTGGTGGATCTCTCTCAAGGAGTAGCACGGAATCGTCTGCTAATCTGATCGGAATTACCACAGGGGGCAGACTTTAAAAAACAAAACCTGACCCAGGGCAAAGTAATCTGGCGTGAAGTGAGCCATCTAATCAACTGGCACGGTTCGCTCACTGGCCCAATCTCGCAAATCCTGAATCTGTTCTGACATAACAATAGATAGAGGGCGTGTATCTTTTATTTCCTGTAGCATTATGTCTGTGTTTATTGTTGCTTCGGAGTTATGGCTGGCATAGATAGCTGAAACGACAGCCTGTTCAATTTCAGAACCTGAGAAACCCTCACAGGCTTCGGATATCTGATCAAAATTAATCTGCGAAGTATCAATGTTTCTTTTATCAAAGTGAATTTTAAAAATATTAGACCGAGTTTCCGTACCAGGTAAATCAACAAAGAATATCTCATCTAATCTGCCTTTTCTGATTAGCTCTGGAGGTAGAGCATCTATCTGATTCGCAGTGGCGACAATAAAAACACGGGATTTTTTTTCGGCCATCCAGGTGAGTAGTGTGCCGAGTAAACGTTTAGACGTGCCCTGATCATCATTGCCTGATGAGATACCTTTTTCTAGTTCGTCTATCCATAATACACAGGGTGACATTACCTCAGCTGTCTGTAATGCCAGGCGTAAATTTTTTTCTGTTTCTCCTACGTACTTATCATATAAACGGCCAAAATCCAGACGTAATAAAGGAGTGCCCCAGATGCCAGCAACTGCTTTTGCGGCAAGACTTTTGCCGCAGCCCTGTACTCCAAGCAATAAAATACCTTTAGGTATATCGACAGAAGTTTCTGTTTTTTGTGTAAAAATAGACTGGCGTTGTTTAAGCCAGCTTTTTAGTTTTTTCATGCCGCCCAGTTCTGATAAATGAGCCGTTTCAAATTCAAAAGAAAGAGTATCGTCCTTGTTAAGTAATTTATATTTTGCCTGCATTACTTCAGGTAAATCAGATTCTGTTATTGCACCGTCATCAATAATTGCGTTTCGAATTAAACGTGTTGCATCTCGATGAGTTAATCCAGACAGGTTTTGTATGAGTCTGTTTAACGTTTCTCTGTCTGTACGTACTCGTTGGTTTTCAGATGTTTGCCATTTTTGAGCTTCATCTCTAATTAATTTTTCCAGTACTTTTGTAGAAGGTAAATTTAGAGAAAAATTAGAAGAGAGTGCGTGCAGATTTCCAGGTAGGGACAACTGATGGCTGAGTAAAATCAGTTTGCCCTTATTTCCATCAAACATCATGGCTATTTCTTTTAGCAGACGAATGTTAACCGGGTCTTTAAGATAAGGTTCGAAATCTAACAGTATATAAATGCCCTGTAATGCAGATGATTTAATATGTTTTAAACCATCCTGAGGGTCAGATACGTGACGTTGTGGATCCAGACTTAAATCCAGTCGTTGCAGTCCATCGGTTACAGTCCATTTGAAAGTGGGTAAGTAATTTTTATATGAAGCCCTGACAATTAAATCTAAAGCGCGATTCTCTTCATGAGTTTCAATGGTGATGATGGGCACATGTCCATGAATTAAAAGCTCAAGATCGCGACTATCCGGCATAGGTCTGTCCGTTATAATTTTTATGTGATTCGATAGTAGCTGAATATGATGGGGATAATCAAAAAGTTTGTTTAAAAGATAATTCAGCTTAAGCGCATTTCCATCGGGGAAGGGCGCAAAAACCGCGACCTTTCCCCGATGGAGATGTTCCTGAGCAGAGTAAGTTTGCGTTCAATTACATTTTCTTTTATGTTTAGGGTAAATATCGGAATAAGAAATAGTCGAAATAATATGTATCCACTTAAACCCCTTCTCTCACAAAATGGTTTCACTTCAAGTGAAAGCTATGATCACGCCGTGCAGTGTTTCTTAAGTAATCCGACAGATCATATTCGTTGTATGCATGTTGATGGTGATTGTGGCCGTAAACGCACGGCATTTGCACATGCATTGGCAAATGCATTGTGTGCTTCGCAGATTATGTATTATGAGTTTGGAAAAGATAAATCAATTCCACAAATTATACGTATACAGGAAGGTGAGGAAATCATTGAAGAGCCACCGGTCGAGGCTCTGGATCGAATTCTTACGGAAGCCTGTGCTCAGAGCGAGGCAGAGCAGACAGTACTCATACTGGATCAATTACATAAAACCCAGTTCTTAAATCACATTCGTTTATATGAGTTTTTGCAAACCGGTTTGTGGCGTTATAGTGATGTGCAGTATCAGGCAAATTTATCCAATTTAAGTGTTTATCTAATATCAGATGAGCCTCTTTATCACTCTCTACAAAGCTGTTCTTTTCGTTTGTGGATCAGTGAGGTAAATCGGGCTGTGATTACAGTTTCAGCTGAGGACCTGGGTTTAAATGAGCAAAATTGCCAGTGGCTCTTACCTGTGCAGAAGCTTCTGGGAAAAATAAATCTTTCGCCAACGCTGGAAGAATATCAACGCCTGGCGTTTGATATTGAGCAGCACGTGCATAATAAACAACAACTTAAAGTGTCATTATTTGGTTGGCTGGAAAATATAGATCGCATAAAACTGGAAAGCGAAGAGTTGCAAACTTATCTCGATGAAGTGCTAGAAGCTATATTGATGGGTAAGGGGGTAGGGGAGGAAATTGAAATATCAGGTGTTTGATGATTAGGAACCGGTAATCTGAAAGTGATAGTTTTTTTCTTCTTAACCTTAATATATCGGCGGTTTTAACGTATCATGCAGTTGTCTGAGTTAAATTTGACCGTTTGTCAGAAAAAAATGGGCTTTGTTAGCAAAGTCCTTGATTAAACAGGAAAAAATATCTACATATTAACAAATGATTAAATTTAACCCTTTTTGTGAACCGATTAACAGTGATCATTCAAGTCAGGCACTAGACTAGTGTCTATTGATTGAGGTATTTGGTGGTATTTTACATGCAGAGTAATGCGCAACTTCAGGAAGAGCCTTTATATCAACGGAATGTGAGTAGCACGGCTAAGCTTTTCAGCTTTAATCGATCCGTATTTATGACGGATAGAGTATGGGAAGATTGTGTCGAGTTAGCAGGCGTTAATGGTAGAAGTGTTGATGAGCTGGCTGTTTTGCAGCGTCTAAGACATGTCCTTTTTATGGCCTCTAGTGCATTGCATGGGCGTGTAGCAGATCTGGAATGCGAGTTTAGTATTCATCGTGTTCCGAATGATGGTGAAACGTGTCGTCCTGAACAGACGATTCTTAAGCTTGTTGCGAGTACAAGTGATCAAGATCAGCCGCAGATAATAATCAAACACCCTTGTGAGTAGACGACGTGGTAGCTATGTTTACAGACGAAAATATACAATTAAATTATGATCAGAGCCCTGATCTTCGAGATGTGACTAGCACAGCTCGCCTGTTTAACTTCAGGCGTCCTGTATTCATGTCAACCCAGGTATGGGATGACTGTGTTGAGCTAATGGCAGAAGAAGGTCGTTCTTATGATGAACTTGCTGTATTACAACGTTTGAGGCATGTCTTATTTATGGCGGCTAGCGCTCTACACGGGCGTGTTGAAGATCTTGAGTATGACTTCAGAGTTTATCGGGTGGCTAATGATGCCCTGCATGGTCAACGTCAGCCTGAGCCGGTAAACCTGCATCTTCGTGCTCATAAAGATGAACATAATAGACCAGTTATAACGATTGGTTTTCCAGAATAGTAAAAAAACTTTAATTTCTGTCTTTGCAATAATGGATTAATTACTCTTAAGTGTTTAAGGGTTAAATGTAAATTGAGTTCCCAAAAATGAAAAATAAACTACTTAATCGCTGGTTTGGTCACGCTGCCAGTGCCAGTGCAGCATCACAGGTAAAACTTCGTGATGGTCTCACAATTCTTATCGTTGATGATTCACGTACCCAGCTTTTTGCTCTGGAAAAACTACTTAAAGCTGAAGGTGTAAAAACCTGTACGGCAGAAAATGGTAAGCAGGGAATTCTGATGGCAAGGCACGTTAAGCCTGATTTAATACTAATGGATATAGTTATGCCGGAAATCAACGGTTTTCAGGCTACTCGTTATTTGAGTCGTCAGAAAGATACTGGTCATATTCCAATTATTATTATCAGTGGCTCAAATGAACAATCAGATAAAACCTGGGGATTAAAACTGGGTGCAAAAGATTATTTACAAAAACCGGTTGATAAAAACTTATTATTGAAAAAAATCAGTCACTGGACTGCAGAAGTTGGCGTAGAAAAACCTGTGCCAGTTGAGCGTGGTAAAGGTGATCATGGTTCAACTTGGGTGGAAGCAGGGTAGTTTCTATTTAAGGCGTATTCTTCGGTGGGGTGTTGCTTCAGAAAGTAATATCTAACCCCGAGAAAATGAATCTGTTTATATTGTTTAAATATAGTAAGCCGAGGTTGTCATTACCTTGGACATAGCAGCCATTAATTTTTTAACCGGCCATGGCAACTCTGCACCGCCACCTTCAAGAGCCACAGTTGCATGGTGTGCTTCATCCACTTTCATCTGTTTTAATACCGCTTCACTGCGTAAATCGTTTTTAGGCAGCTTTTCCAGATGTTCGTCCAGATGTCTAATAACCTGATGCTCTGTTTCAGCAACAAATCCAAGGCTCCATTTATCTCCCAGTAAACCTGCAATTGCACCAATGGCAAATGAACCGCAATACCAGACTGGATTTAGAATGCTTTTCTGGCTGGAGAGTTCTCTCAGGCGTTGTTCAGTCCATGCGAGGTGGTCATTTTCTTCCAGAGCTGCACGTTTCATGCTCTCCCGTACTTTATCTAATCGAGCGGTTAATGCCTGGCCCTGATAAAGCGCCTGTGCAGAGACTTCGCCCGAGTGGTTAACTCGCATTAAGCCAGAGGATAGTTTTCGCTCTGTATCATTGAGTGGGCTTTCGGATGTGTCATTAGAGGGGTTTTTGCGCTCAGTTGTGACCGGGTTGCCAAAAATGGTGCGTAGAGCATGGTCAGATTGCACGATAAGCTGGTCAATCGGGTTTAAGTGTCGCATTGTTATTTCTTCTCGTTACTGATTAGCTGGCTTGCCAGATAACTGATCGGGTGCATTACTTTAATATCAGGATTATACCCGGTTATTGCTGTTTTTATATGTAAGCTACAGCCAATATTGTCGCTAATGAATATATTGGTTTGCATTAAATCAAAACTTTTTAATTTTCCCTGTAATAGAGCCTGTGCCTGCTGAGGGTAGTTGATTGACTGAAGACCTCCGGCGCCACAACAAAGAGATGGATCACTGGACTCAATAATCTGTATCCCTGGTATGCAATTTAACAGCTCGGTATTTAATGTTTTTAAGCGAAGCATATTTCGGTGGCTACAGCTTTCGTGTAGTGCAACGGGCTGTTTCTGTGTGGAAAAATTTAATGGCTGATGTCGCAATGCTTCGAGTATAAATGTTCGAGCGTCTTTTATGGCGATATTTTCAGCTTGTTTTAAGCTGGCACCACAGGCGGGGCTAAAAAATAAAATAACCGAAGACTTCTGTTGCTCAAGCTGTGCCCGGTTTTTATTAAGGAGAGTTTTAGCTGTTTCGAGCTGCCCATTATGCTGGTGCATAGCACCGCAACAAGTTTGTTGTTCGGGAATATTTACATCAAAACCAAGCTGGTTGAGTATAAATGTGGCATCTTTAATACTGCGATAGTCGGATGACTTTCCGATGCAGCCTGTAAATAATGATACTTCACCTCGACACTCTTCCTGACTGTTATATGTGCCTGCATAAAAAGATTTCAAATGAGTCGGTTCAACGGTTAATGTATTTTTTGGCAGATCTGTAAAAGTAGAACCTAATTTTATGAGTTGTTTTAACACCGGTTTGTTGATTATGGATGTTAATGCGTGCAGCCCATCAGGTTTTGCAGCCTGTTTTAGAATAAGTTTAGTTAACCAGGGTTTTCTGACTGACTGGTTATACTGATTTCTGAATTCATCAATCAGTTGGCCGTAAGGTACCCTGGAAGGGCAGATGGTTTCGCAGTTAAGGCAGCCCAGGCAGTGATCAATATGTAACAGTGCTTTAGAGTTGATATTGATCTTCTGCTGATTAATGGCCTGCATCAGGGCAACTCTGCCTCTTGGTGATTCAGTTTCTGTTTGGTATAACTGGTATGTAGGGCACTGAGGCAGGCACATGCCGCACATTACACATAAATCAGTATCCGAGAGTTTGTTGGCCTTTTTCATCGCGGCTAATCTTAACTTATAACGGTGAAATTTATCATTGTATAATGTGCCTAAATTTAAGGGTTTAAAAACATGAGTTACTATCAGCATCATATCTTTTTCTGCACTAATCAACGTGAAGACGGGCGAAGATGTTGTGAGCAGGCAGGCGCGAGTAAGTTACGCGCCTATGCTAAAGCTAAAATAAAATCACTGGGTATGTCGGGGAAAGGGCGTATTAGAGTTAATACTGCAGGTTGCCTGGACCGATGTGGTCAGGGGCCGGTTATTGTGGTGTACCCGGATGAGACCTGGTATCGATATGAAAATGAGAAAGATATTGATGAGATAATCGAGCAGCATCTTGTTAATAATCAACAAGTTAAAAGATTAATGGTAGATTAGATGATGAGAGTTTTGAAAATAGGTTGTTAAATAAGCATAAATTATTTGCAAAGTCCGGATATCTATATTAGTATTTGCTTATCTTATGAATTACCAGTAGTGGTTAGTTTCATATTTGTGACTCCTTATTCTCCATATGAGAATTTTTAAGCGCAACATCCCCTGTTGCGCTTTTTTTTGCCTGTAATAAAGCAAAAAAAGACGTTAGAAATAGCGTCCGGTGCAGTTGCAAAACTTTATTAGTGTTACGGCTTGTGTCTGGCCGGCTAATTCTGTATTATATGCCGCCTTTCGTTGAGTACGAACATTTTAGGATTTAACAACATGAAAACATTCAGTGCCAAGCCCGAAACGGTTAAGCGTGACTGGTACGTAGTAGATGCAGACGGTAAAACTCTGGGTCGATTGGCGACTGAAATTGCTCGCCGCCTACGCGGTAAGCATAAGCCTGTATACACACCACACGTTGATACAGGTGACTACATAGTAGTTATCAATGCAGAAAAAGTAGCAGTAACAGGCCGTAAGGCAACAGATAAGATGTATTATCATCACACTGGTTTTCCAGGTGGTATTAAAGAAATATCTTTTGATAAGCTGATCGATAAGAAGCCTGAAATGGTTATCGAAAAAGCAGTTAAAGGTATGCTACCTAAGAATCCACTGGGACGCGCAATGTACCGTAAGCTAAAAGTTTACGCCGGCCCGGAACATCAACATACAGCTCAGCAGCCACAAGTGCTGGACATTTAAAGTAGAGATATCTCATGGCAGAAACTCAATATTACGCAACAGGTCGACGCAAATCTTCAAGCGCTCGTGTATTCATGACTGCAGGCAGTGGTGGATTTAAAGTAAACGGTCTTCCGATTGAAAAATATTTCGGTCGTCAAACTTCAATTATGGTTGTTAAGCAGCCATTAGATATCGTTGAGATGGATGGAAAGTTTGATTTCAATATCACTGTTAAAGGTGGTGGTGATACAGGTCAGTCTGGTGCAATTCGTCACGGTATTACTCGTGCACTAATGAAGTATGACGAAAGTCTACGCCCAGCACTACGTAAAGCAGGATTTGTAACACGTGATGCACGTGAAGTAGAACGTAAGAAAGTGGGTCTGCGTAAAGCACGTCGCGCAACTCAGTTCTCAAAACGTTAATTTGTTTACTGGCTCTTTTGAGCCGAGCAGATTTAATGTTAAAAAAAGCCGGTCATCGACCGGCTTTTTTTGTGTCTGTAATTTATTTTATTTTTTTAAAATTTAATCTTTTAATTTTTAAGGATGGTGCTGGTAGATTAAATTTTTTAACTATGATTTGAAGGTGTTGATGTCTTTGTTAATACTTGCAAATAAGGTGTGTTGCTGTTCAAAGGCGGAGTGTATCTTTAAAATGCATAAAATAATAAACATTAATTAATATATTATTAAATTCTTACATTGCAGCTAAAGTGTTGAGTAGTTGTAGAAAATGACGCTAACATTCGCTAAATCAGCAGAATTAAGTGGGCTAATGGTGTTTCATATTAGCGCTCTCTAATGTGTGCCGCTAACGTGAAATATCAATCTTAAATTTATTAAATCAGTTCTAAAGTTATTAAAATAAAACAGTGAAATAAAATGTAAGCCACGATTGTGTGATGTTTATAACAATTAAAGTTTTAAGTTTTTAATAAAATAGTTTTTTTAAATTTGTAATTAAAAAATAATAAAGTTATTAATTACGTAAAAAATATTATTTTGTGGTGATTAAAAATTTAATTGATAGCATTAAAGTGCTGTATTTATAGGAGTATTTATCCTTTTTTTTAGTAAAAAGGTTGACTAAATTTTGTATTCGTATATAAATACATTAGATTTTTTGTTTGACCACACAAAAAGTTATAGCTATGACAATAAACCACAAATGCAGGAGTCTTGCATAATGAAAAAACGTTTCCTAGTAGCTGCAGTAGCAGCAACATTAATTTCACCTTTAGCTGCTCAAGCAGACGCAACCGTTTACGGTAACGTCCACTTAAGTATTGATAGTGTTGATGATGGATCAGTTGGTGCAGCTGATGGTCTTCAAATGAATAGCCGTACTTCATCTATCGGTGTTAAAGGTAAAGAAGATCTTGGCGGTGGTATGACTGCACTGTTTAAAGTTGAATTCCAAGTTGATATCGATGATCGTAATACTGGTGATGCAAAAGCTTCATTAACTGATCGTGATCAATGGGTTGGATTAAAAGGCGCTATGGGTACGGTTAAGTTCGGTACTATGTCTTCTAACTACAAGCAAATGGGTGGCAAGGTTGACCCATTATATCGTACAGGTGTTGAGGGTCGTGCAAGCGGCATGCAGTCAGCACTTCATGGTGGCGCAGGTATTGGTGGTGGTCGTATGACTGACACTTTACAGTACACATCGCCTAAGATGGGTGGCGTACAGGTAGTATTCAACACAACTTTCACAGCTGCTGATGGTAACGCTGACGAAACTATTGGTTTAGGTGTGCGTTATAAAACCAAAACTATCTTAGCTTTCTTTGACTATATCGATATGGACACTGATTTTGTTGCAGGTAATCCTCTAGCTACTACTTCTGGTACAGAGTCGGCTATGAAGATTGGTGGTACATATAAGATGGACACACTGACATTAGGTCTTCAGCACGAACTAACAGCTGACCTATTAGGTGAAGATACTACTTTCTTCAGTGCTGCATACGGTCTTAACGATAACGACACTGTTGCATTTACATTTGCAACTGCATCTCAAGATGTAGCAACTGGCAATGATGGTGACGGTTTTTCTATTGCATATGATCACAAGATGAGCAAGCGTACTAACACATATGTGGCGTACGGTTCTACAGATATGCTGGGTAGTGCAACTAGCGACAATACTGACGTTATATCTTTAGGTCTTCGTCACAAGTTCTAAATCGATTTCGATTTTAACTTATGTAAAAAAACAGGGCTTCGGCCCTGTTTTTTTATGCCTACAAAAATGACCTACGACTATCTTTTGATCTTTTATGCTAAAATCTCCAGCCATTAAATAAACTACTGGCAGTTCTCCCAGAATGAGTTCAAACACTCGAATTCGCGAAATACCCTATAACTACACTTCTTTCTCTGATCGTGAAATTATTATTCGTTTTCTCGGCGAGCCAATCTGGCAGTTGATAAATGAATTACGTGGTGAGCGTCAAACCGGGCACTCTGCGCGTATGTTATTTGAAGTGCTGGGTGACATGTGGGTGGTTCAGCGCAATCCGTTTCTGCAGGATGACCTGCTTGAAAATAACAGACGCCGAAAGCAGCTTATATCAGCTTTAAATCACCGAATTGAACAAATTGAACAGCGTGCTAATGGAAATCAGAAAGCTATTGAGTTGGCAGCAGCAGCTCGTGGTGCGGTAAATACCTTCTCTGACTGGTTTGAAACACAAAATGCACTGCGCACCAGAGCGCTCAGGTCTTTAGCAAAAACCACCAGCAAAGATAATATTGATTTTAGCGGTATGGCCAGGGTGAGTCACGTTACAGATGCGACTGACTGGCGGGTAGAGTTTCCATTTGTTGTGTTAACGCCAGATACAGAAGAAGAAGTGCCACAGTTAGTGAAACGTTGTATCAAGCTTGGCCTGACATTAATCGCCAGGGGTGGCGGTACGGGTTATACCGGTGGTGCAGTGCCGCTTTATCAGAATACAGCCATTATCAATACAGAGAAATTACAGGCCATCGGTGCGCTAGAGCATAAGCAGATACCGGGTGTTGAAAAACTGGTGCCCGTTGTAAGAACAGAGGCGGGTGTGGTTACTCGCAGGGTCTCTGATGTCGCCGAGCTTCATGGTCATGTCTTTGCAGTGGACCCAACTTCTCAGGATGCATCGACTGTTGGCGGTAATATCGCTATGAATGCAGGCGGTAAAAAAGCCGTTATGTGGGGTACGACACTGGATAACCTGGTTTCATGGAGAATGGTGACGGCGGATGGTAACTGGTTAGATGTTGATCGTATTAATCATAACCTTGGAAAAATACATCAGCAGGAAGAAGTGCGGTTCAGGTTAAGTCATTTTGATTCCCTTACCCAAAAATTAATTGGTGAGCCTCAAGTGCTGGAGTTTAAAGGCGCATCATTACGAAAAGAAGGTTTGGGTAAAGATGTGACCGATAAGTTTTTAGGCGGTCTACCCGGCGTTCAGAAAGAAGGTTGTGATGGCATTATAACGTCGGCACATTTTCTTTTGCACACTATGCCTCAACAGGCACGTACCGTCGCTCTTGAATTTTATGGTCAGGACTTGCAAAAATCTGTTCCGGCCATCGTCGAGATAAAAGATTATCTGGATAATAATCCCCATGTTTTGCTTTCAGGTCTTGAGCATTTAGATGATCGATATGTGCGTGCGGTTAACTATAGCCCGAAAGCCAGTCGCGGATGTTTGCCAAAAATGTTACTGGTAGCGGATATTGTTGGTGAAGATGAATCAGCAGTCAGTGAAGCGGCTTCGCAGGTTGTGCGTTTGGCGAATGCACGAGATGCGGAAGGTTTTATTGCGGTCAGTGCAGAGGCCAGGAAAAGTTTCTGGTCAGAGCGTAGTCGCACAGCAGCGATTGCGGCACATACTAATGCATTTAAAATTAATGAAGATGTCGTTATTCCGTTAGATCGACTGGCTGATTACACGCTAGGTATTGAAACGATGAATGTGTTTCAGTCGATGAATAATAAGTTGGCGATGCTTGATGCGTTAACCGATTATATAAATAAGGAACAAACGCTACTGGATGAGTCTGATGCTGAGTCGTCACAATATTTAATCCCACGTTTTTCTGATGCAGTGAAAATTATTGAGCAGGCTCGTTTACGTTGGAATACTTTATTAAATAATTTCAAAAATAATATACATGATTTTAAAGAGTATTTGCTGGAAGAAGAAATAAATTCTGCTGCATATAATGACGGGTTGAGTGTAATACAGTCGGTGTTAAATGCAGATGTTAGAATATCATTTAAAAAAGAAGTTGAAGAGCCTTTAAAGAAATTATTTAGTGGGCATGAACTAAATCATATACACCTGAAATTTGAAGAAATACACAAACAAATTTTATCCAGTAGAATTTTCGTCGCTCTGCATATGCATGCGGGTGATGGTAATGTTCATACTAATATTCCAGTTAACTCTAACGACTACAATATGATGCAGGAAGCAGAGCATGTGGTTGACCAGATTATGGAGCTTGCCGCGTCACTAAATGGTGTTATTTCCGGTGAGCATGGAATTGGTTTGACCAAGATGCAATATCTTGAAGGCTCAATCATTGATGCGTTTGCAGATTATAAAAAGAAAGTTGATCCGGAAGATTATTTTAATAAAGGGAAGCTGCAAAGAGAAACCGGCGGTTTAGAATCGGCTTACACGCCATCATTAAGATTGCTGAAGCAAGAAGCGTTAATACTTGAAGAAAGTGAATTAGGTGAATTGAATGATGCAATTGCGCATTGTTTACGCTGTGGTAAATGCAAACCGGAATGCTCTACTCATGTGCCGGCAGCCAATTTATTATATTCACCAAGAAATAAAATTTTAGCCAGTGGTTTAATTACCGAAGCATTTTTATATGAAGAGCAAACTCGTCGAGGTGTATCAATCAGACACTTTGATGAAATGAATGATATTGCTGATCACTGTACGATTTGTCATCGTTGTTTAAATCCTTGCCCGGTTAATATTGATTTTGGTGATGTGACAATAAAAATGCGTCATATCCTTAAAAAACAGGGTAAACGTAGGGAAAATATAGGCACAAAAATGTCGATGGCATTTTTGAATGTGACTTCGCCGGGTAAAGTAAAAGCCATGCGTGCGGGGTTAATTCAGGCTGGATATCTTGGTCAACGTTTAATGCATAGTTCGTTAAAATTAATCCCGGGTGCATTGCCTAAAGCCGACCGGCCTAAATCAACAACAGGTAAACCGGTTATAAAAGAAGAAGTAATTCAGTTCTTTAGTAAACCAATGCCAGCGGGAGTACCTACGGGTACGATGCGTTCAGTGCTGGGAATAGAGGATGATAAAACCATTCCGATATTGCGAGATCCGAACAGAACTGATGTTAATAGTGAAGCGGTATTTTATTTTCCCGGTTGTGGTTCTGAGCGCCTGTTTAGTCAAATTGGTGTGGCAACGTTAGCCTGGTTGTATGAGCTTGGGATTCAAACTGTTTTACCGCCCGGCTATTTGTGTTGTGGTTATCCGCAGACATCTTCAGGTGATATCGAAAAAGGAAAACAGATAACGACCAGTAATCGTGTGTTGTTTCATCGCATGGCAAATACGTTAAATTATCTGGATATTAAAACAGTTGTTGTTTCCTGCGGTACCTGTATAGATCAGTTGCTGAAATATCAGTTCGAACAAATTTTTCCTGGATGTCGTTTAATAGATATTCATGAATACCTGATGGAGAAAGGTGTAACAATGGATGGTGTGGGGGGAACAAAATATTTATATCATGAGCCCTGTCATACGCCAATGAAGCAACACAATGGTACAGATGTAGCAACGGCATTAATGGGTAAAGAAGTGAAGTTATCAGATCGCTGCTGTGGTGAATCTGGAACTTTTGCAATTTCACGCCCTGATATTTCTGCACAGGTAAAGTATCGTAAGCTTGAAGAATTGAAGTTAGATATTAAAAGCTTAAGTGGTCATGAAAAAGCATTAAATAATAATGTAAAAATGCTTACATCGTGCCCGGCATGCCAGCAAGGTTTAGAGCGTTATCGTGAAGATACTAATATGGATGTAGCTTATATTTTAGTTGAGCTTGCAAAATTTAAGCTCGGTGAAAACTGGCAGAAATCTTATTATGAAAAAGTTAAACAAGGTGGGGTTGAGCGAGTTCTGCTTTAGGTTTTGAGCTGGTATTGTTTGACGTTTGTTTGGTTCAGTCTCCACCGGGGAAAGAGCATCTTTCCCGCTCTGTCCCCTGTTGTGATGCCATCAAGAGTTTTACGGGGTCGACTCACTACACTGTCAGCGCTTAGCGGTATGGGTTAAGGGGACAGGGCGCAAAAAAACGCGACCTTTCCCCGATGGAGATGTGCCATAGCTTGATAACTAAAAAACTATTTAGGCATTACTGTCTTTGCACCATCAGGTGTTCCTAAGATAAGAACATCAGCGCCCTTTCTAGCAAACAAACCACAGGTTACAACGCCTGCCCAGCTATTGATTTCATCTTCCATTTTAATGGGTTCCATAATGTCCATATCATGAACATCTAAAATTACATTGCCGTTATCAGTAATGAAATCTTCACGCCATACAGGGCGGCCACCTAGTGCAACCAGTTTGCGGGCAATGTAACTTCTTGCCATAGGGATTACTTCCACGGGAAGTGGAAATTTGCCCATTACATCAACCAGCTTGCTTTCGTCAGCAATGCAGACAAATTTCTTACTTGCACCGGCAATAATTTTTTCACGTGTTAGGGCTCCGCCGCCGCCTTTAATTAAAGACAGGCCGTGATTGGATTCATCTGCGCCATCAACATAAACTGGAATGTAGTCAACGCTGTTTAAATCAAATACCTGAATGCCGCGTTCTTCCATTAATTTAGTTGAAGCTTCTGAGCTGGATACAGCGCCTTTGATTTTGCCTTTTACTTCTGCAAGGCAATCTATAAAATGATTTACAGTTGAACCTGTGCCAACACCAATTATTTCATCTTCTATTACATATTCCATGGCTGCTTCTGCAGCTTTACGTTTCATTTCATCTTGTGTCATCTTGTTTATCCTGTTGTATGTCTTTCTAATTCAATTCTTTTAGACCGTGTATCGATGTGTTTTCTTTATATATCTGGCCTGGCATTTCTTTTCAGGCCCGGTCATAGTATTCTTTCTGTTTAATCTAAAATGTGAATTCTAACCCTTTAAGCCCCATGACTCAAAAATACATTGAAAAAATTCTAACTGCCCGTGTTTATGATGTGGCAATTGAATCGCCATTAGAAAGAGCCAGGCGCCTAAGTATGCGCCTTGATAACCAGATTTTGCTTAAAAGAGAGGATTTACAGCCTGTATTCTCTTTTAAGTTGCGTGGTGCTTATAACAAGCTTTATCAGCTAAGTCGAACAACAAAGCTTAAAGGTGTAGTGGCTGCATCTGCGGGTAATCATGCTCAGGGTCTGGCGTTATCGGCAAACAAATTGGGTGTAAAAGCGACTATTGTCATGCCGAAGACAACGCCGAAAATTAAAGTTGATTCGGTTCGTTCGTATGGTGCAAAAGCCGTGTTAGTGGGTGATACCTATGATGACGCATCGCTTTATGCTCATGAGCTAGCTGAAAAAGAAGGTTTAGCGTATATCCATCCATATGATGACCCTGATGTTATTGCGGGTCAGGGTACCGTTGCAGCAGAGATACTGCGTCAGTATACGGATGATATAGACGCTATATTTATACCTGTTGGTGGAGGCGGTCTAATTGCGGGTATGGGAGCGTTTATTAAATATCTGCGCCCGGAAGTAAAAGTTATTGCAGTAGAACCAACTGATGCGGCCTGTCTGGCTGCTGCGATGGAGAAAAAACGTCGTGTTGTCTTAAATCAGGTTGGTTTGTTTGCTGATGGTGTCGCGGTTAAACAAATTGGTCGTGAGACCTGGCGAATTGCCCGGCAGGTGGTAGATGAGGTTATTACTGTTAATACAGATGAAATTTGTGCCGCAATAAAAGATATTTTTGATGATACTCGCTCGATTATGGAGCCAGCAGGAGCGCTAGCAGTCGCGGGTATTAAAAAATATGTAGAGAATAACAAGGTTCGCAATCAGACGCTTGTAGCTGTGAATAGTGGCGCGAATATGAACTTTGATCGCTTGCGTCATGTTTCAGAGCGAGCTGAATTAGGTGAGCATCGTGAAGGTTTAATCGGTGTAACCATTCCCGAAGCGCCTGGTAGTTTTTTGCGCTTTTGCCGGTTAATAGGTAAAAAAGGCATTACTGAATTTAATTACCGTTATTCAGATAGTCAAAATGCCCATGTGTTTGCGGGTATTCAGTTGGCTGATGGTCTGCCAGAACTTGAAGTGCTGGTTACTAAATTAAGAGACAAGTCTTATCCTGTGCTTTGCATGAGTGATAATGAAATGGCTAAATTACATGTTCGTCATATGGTCGGTGGGCACGCTAATAAAATTGAAAACGAAGTGTTGTATCGTTTTGAGTTTCCAGAGCGTCCAGGTGCTTTACTGGAGTTTCTTGCGCATATAGGTAAGCGGTGGAATATTAGCCTGTTTCATTATCGAAATCATGGCGCGGCGTTTGGTCGTGTGTTGGTGGGGTTACAAGTGCCATTTGATGAGCGTAAAGACGTTAAAGTTTTTCTGGATGATCTGGGTTATAACTGGTGGGATGAAAGTGATAATGAGGCTTACCGGATGTTTCTCGGGCCTGCTGAGGATTAGGGCTGCAATATATACAAAATCATTCGTAGGAGTTAGCCATATCTATAACATGGGCTGACGATATTTTCTGCGATACGATGCAAAGTGAATTGTAAGTTTTATTATTCGTTACACTCCGACTTCTGATGAAGTTTTTGCGGATGACAATACTCACTGTTTTACTTTGACGTGTGATTAGAAAGAAATAAAACGTACCCTGGTATTTTAATAAATTGACTTACCGCCTTTAGGAAATTGTCTAAATTTCTTATACGTCCATTGATATTGATGAGGGTTTTCTCTTATTAGTTTTTCTACATCCCGGTTCATCTGTGCTGCTGCCTGTTCCAGATCGAGAGTACTCAAATCTGTACTTGATTCACGAAAGACCATTTTAAATCCACTGCTATCTTCAAGGCGTTGTGCGTAAGTATATATAACAGCAGCGTTGGTCTTTTTTGCCAGTTTTGCTAGTAAAGTCATTGTGTAACAGGGAATATTAAAAAATGGAATAAATAAGCCATTATCATCCGGTGCCTGATCCGGTAGCATGCCAACGAGTTTTGCCTGTTTCAGAGTTTTGCTCATGGCTCGAATGCCGCTGATGTCGGTTGCAATTAAATTAGCGCCAGTGCGTTGTCTGGCATGTCTGATGAAACTGTCTATTTTTGGGTCCTGTTGAGGAGAATACATTGACGTCATCGGGTAATGTTTTGCGAGATATAATCCAGCCAATTCCCAGGAACCGTAATGGGGGGAGGCTATAATAACGCCTCTACCCTGTTCTCGCGCCTGTCGGATTAAAAACTCATTTTCACTGCCTTTTACCATATTTAATGTTTTTTCAGCATCCTGGTGCCACAATTTTCCTGATTCCAGAATCACCTTTCCTGTTTCATTGAGGATTTTTCTAACCAGCATAGTTTGTTGTTGTGTATTTAGTTCAGGAAAGCAATGTTGAATGTTTTTCTCAGTAATTCGGCGTATTCTGCTATTCGTAAGCCAGGTGAGTTTGCCGACGACTCTTCCTAGCAGGTGAATGAGCTTTAAAGGCAGTACTGAGGTTAATATTAATACAGTTTTGAATATAATAAATTTCATTTGCAGATGTGTAATTGTTGTTCAGTGGCAACCATGATCATAGGTACGTCATGAGGTTGATGGGGTAGTTTATCTACTAATTGTAACTCGTGAGCCAGGCCAATTAAATAAGGGCTGTAACGTTTTTTTCTAAACAGGCTGAAACTTAGGCTACGGTCATAAAAGCCACCACCCATGCCCAATCTATTACCCGTTTTATCAAACCCTACCAGAGGCATTAATATTAGATCGAGTTGATGTGCTTTGAGCCAGTGTTTTGGGTGTACGTCAGGTTCTGCAATATTGAAACGATTTAATTTCATCGGGCTATTTTTAAAATAGGGTACAAAATACAGCCGGTTGTTAAATGGTGACAATATAGGTAGATATATCTTTTTATTAGATCGCCAGGCTTTTTCAATTAGAAATTCAGGGTCTATTTCACCATCTGCAGCCAGATATGCGGCTATATGTTTACTGCGTTTAAATAAACTGCTTTGACAAAGTTGCTTTTCCAGTTCCAGTGCATGCTCTACCTGTGTGTTCGGTTCAAGAGCTTTACGTTGCTGACGTAAGTTTTTACGTAGAGCCTGTCTTTGTTTGCTCGGATCAGTTGCTGGTTTATTCATAATAAAAAAGCCCCGCATAGCGAGGCCGGTGTTAGGAGGGTGCTACCACAACTGCCGTAGCTTTTCTCACGAACCTTGAACCAGAAGTTCAGGTGGGAACTAGCGTCGATGTATAAGGCTTCCCGCATAAAGCGGTAATGCACACAGCACCGGCAGACACATTCCCGGGGTCGATGAGTAAGGCTCAAGGGTTTTATAAGTAAGCTTACAAGCACCGCAGAGGCACCCAAACTGGGTTTGTAGCAACCTTAGTTGCTGCAATAATTCTGTGTATTAATTAATGTAATTAACCCGATGTTACAGGTCAGATGTCTATTATGCTACTTCTATATCACGAAGTGCAATATCAATTTTTTTCTGTAAATTCAGCATCCGGTTATCAACATCACTAAAGCTATCCATTGAAACATGACTACTGAGTAATTCGTGTGCCAGATTCAGAGCAGCCATAACGGCAATACGCTCAGTGCCAATAATAGAGCCCTTGTTTTTGATATCGTCTAAACGGTCATTCAAAAAATCAGCTGAATCTTTTAAAGAAGATTGTTGGTCCGCGGGGCAGGCTACGCGATAGTCCTTGTCCATTATTCTTATATTAAGGCCACTGCTATCACTCATTAAACATACTCGCTAAAAACGCCAGAAAAAAATCCATTAACATAAAATTGATGAGATCCAGAAAAACTATGTACAGCTTATCTTTGAGTGTATCTTATTTACAGAAGTAAATAGAAAAACTATGCGGTTTCGATAGTTTTAAGGCGTGTAATCATGCTTTCTACTTGATTTCGCACTTGTTCTCTTTGCTCAAACAGGTGGGCGCGGTCGCCTTTTGTATCCTGTAGTTGCTGCTTTAGCTCAGCATTTTCAGCTGATAGCTTTTTGGACAGGGCAAGTAATTCTTCTACTTTGCTTTCCAGTGCTTCGATATTGCTTTGGTTTTCTGTGCTCATAATGTGAATATAGTAAGTCTTGGGCGATAGGTCAAATTTTTCAGGCTCTAACTATCGCGTGTTAGTATGAATTGCGTAAATAAACTATAATGCAAAATCGCTGCTACAAATTTCTTTTACATTATATTTCAATAGCTTGTGTAAATCCGAGCTACTAAATAATGGATTAGACGGTACAAGTGACAAAATACTGACAATTATACTGACAGGAAAAAAATATGATCTCCAGACCGGATTATAACAGTTTAACTGATGCTCTGGCTAAAGCTGATGCAGAATTAGTCGCGTCAGAAGCCCATGGATCGCTTTGCGGCATGCTGTGTGCTGCCGGAACGATTGAGCTCAGCAAGTGGCTAGATCAAGTCTTTGAAGTGTTTGATGTAAATAATATATTGATTAAAGAAGCCAGTCAGTTATTGGTGGGTTTATATAATGACACACAGGCGCAATTAAATGATTCAGAAGCGGATTTTCAGTTATTGCTACCCGATGATACTGATTCTTTGGCGCAACGCACGGAAGCACTGGCGTCATGGTGTCAGGGTTTTACTTATGGTCTGGTCGCAGGCGGCCTGAAAAAAGACCAGAAGTTACCAGAAGATACCGCTGAGCTGATTAAAGATATGGTAGAAATTGCCCGGGCAGGCCATGACCTGGGTGATGATAGTGAGTCAGATGAAGAGTCTTTTATGCAAATTTATGAATATGTTCGTATGGGTGTGTTGTTAATAAATGAAGAATTACAGCCTTCGCATAAGCCACCTGAAATATTGCAGTAAAATATTAGGTGCGGCTGTTGATCTTTTGTGACTCGCATTTATTATAGATTAAGCCCGATCAGGTATGACTCGGTAAGAAATTAATGCTTTGATAATATAAAAGAATATTGTCTTTTTTAGTAAGAGATCAATATCCTGAATATGTAAATGAATATTTTACTCCCCGGTATTAAAGAGATGACAGTTTAATGGATCAAAAAATTCACGCACGACACAGAAAACAGCTTCTTCGAATGATTGGAGAAGATGGAATTGCTATTTTACCTGCAGCCCCGGTTCGTTGTAGAAATCGGGATGTGGATTACCCTTATCGACAGGATAGTGATTTCTTTTATCTAAGCGGTTTTCCTGAGCCCGAGGCTGTTATTGTGCTGGTGCCCGGGCGTAAAAATGGTGAATATATTCTGTTTTGCCGGGATAAAGATGAAGAGCAGGAAATCTGGCATGGTCGTCGTTGTGGGCCTGAAGGAGCATTAGAGCACTATGCGGCAGATGATGCGTTTCCAATAGATGATATTGACGATATTTTGCCCGGTTTGATGGAGCATTGTGAGCGTGTTTATCACACGATGGGGCTGGATCCCCAGTTTGATAAACGGGTTATGGACTGGGTTAATTCATTACGTAAACAGTCACGTTCCGGTGGTCATGTGCCTTATGAGTTTGTCTCTCTGGATTATCTATTACATGACATGCGGTTATTCAAAAACCGTGATGAAATTCGCCTGATGAAGAAAGCCGCTAAAATTTCTGTTGAAGCGCATAAGTGTGCGATGCGCATTTGTAAACCGGGTGTAAATGAATATCAGCTTGATGCGGCAATAATGTATGAGTTTCAGCGCAATGGAGCAACCTGGGCTTATCCCAGTATTGTTGGCGGGGGAGCGAATAGCTGTATTTTGCATTACACCGAAAATAATATGCCACTTAATGATGGGGAGCTTGTGTTGATTGATGCCGGTTGTGAGCTGGGTGGTTATGATGCAGATATTACCCGTTCGTTTCCTGTTAATGGAAAATACAGCGAGGCACAAAAAGAAATTTTTGATCTGGTTGTACAGGCAAACCTGGACGGGATTAAGCAGGTGAAACCGGGTAATCACTGGAATGACCCACATCTTGCAGCAGTGAAAACACTGACCAAAGGCATGATTGAGCTTGGCTTATTAAAAGGAACCTTGAGCAAGCTCATAAAAGAAGAAGCTTACAAGAAATATTATATGCATCGAACCGGGCACTGGTTAGGTATGGATGTGCATGATGTGGGTGATTACAAAGTTGATGATGAATGGCGTTTGTTAGAGCCAGGCATGGTATTAACCATTGAGCCGGGTTTGTATATTCCTCATGGAAGCCGTGGAGCAAAACGCTGGTGGAATATTGGTGTGCGTATAGAAGATGATGTTGTTGTGACGAAAGATGGTCATGAAGTTTTATCTGCCGGATTGCCAAAAACGACAGAAGAAATTGAAGCCATAATGGCTGGAGAATAAATAGTATTGTTGTTAGTCGACAAATAATTATTGAATCATATGAGTAATCAGTACGACATAATTATAATCGGTGGGGGCATGGTTGGTGCCAGTCTTGTTGCGGCCCTGAAATATCATAGCGATAAAAAAATAGCGGTTGTTGAGGCTTTTCCATTTGATTCATCTTCACAGCCGAGTTTTGACGACCGTTCAATTGCTCTTTCATATGGTTCTCGGCGTATCTGGGAATCAATGGGTTTGTGGGAGAAATTAGAGCCTGAAATTGAAGCGATAAAATCTATTCACGTTTCTGATCGAGGTCATCTGGGCGCAACGCGTATAAATCATACTGAAGAAAAAGTTGAAGCACTGGGTTACGTGGTAGAAAACCGTGTAATGGGTCGAATATTGATGAATGAAGTTCAGTCTTTGGATCATGTTGACTGGTATTGTCCGGCAACCATTGAATCACTTGAGCAATTACCTGATCAGGTATCAATTAAAATTAAAACTGAAAAAGGCGAGCAGGATTTGCAGGCAAAACTACTGGTTGCTGCTGATGGAGTGACATCCAGTACGCGGCAACTGGCAGGTTTAAATACGCTACGTGAAGATTATAAACAGTCTGCAATCATTGCAAATGTGCAAACAGATCAAAAACATCAGGGAATAGCTTATGAGCGTTTTACTGACAGCGGTCCCGTTGCTTTTTTACCCATGACAGAAAATAGATACTCTGTTGTCTGGACCTGCAAAGAGCAGGAAACTTCCCGAATAATGCAGCTTACTGATGAAGAGTTTATAAATGAATTACAACAGACATTTGGTTTTCGTGCAGGTTTAATAGAAAAAACCGGCGAGCGTTTTTCCTATCCCCTGGCGTACACAGAAGTAGAGCAGTTAACCAAAGGCAGAGTTGTTGTTATTGGAAATGCTGCGCATGCTTTGCATCCAGTTTCAGGGCAGGGTTATAACCTGGCCTTACGTGATGTTGCCGAGCTGGCAGAAATGATTGTAGAAAATGAAGATCCTGGACATGCTTTATTGTTATCTGAATATCATACAAAAAGATTAAAGGATATGCATCGGGTGTATCGAATTACTGATTCAATGGTAAAGATTTTTTCAAATAATTTTTCACCTTTAGGTCACTTAAGAGCGTCAGGATTAATTGCGGTAAATTTAATATCTCCAGTGCGTTCGCTGATGGCTCGTCAAAGTATGGGTTTGTTGGGTTATATGAATAAACTACAACGAAGGTTACCGCTGTAAATGGATAAGCAATACGACATCATTATTATTGGTGGAGGCATGGTAGGCCTGACACTAGCCTGTGCGCTGGGGCAGCAGCAATTTAAAGTTGCTGTGGTTGAAGCTTATGCACCGCAAGATATAAATCAGAATGATGATTATGAATTGCGTGTATCGGCTATCAGTAAATCATCGCAGCAGGTGTTGCAAAGTATCAATGCCTGGCAGGGTATGCTGAATCGTCGTGCCTGTGCTTATCAACACATGCATGTATGGGATGCAACGGGTGATGGCAATATACACTTTGATGCAGCAGAGCTCGGGCTGGATTCACTGGGTCATATCATTGAAAATAAAGTCATACAGTTTTCTCTGTTAGAGCAATGTTTAAAATTATCCAATGTTGACTGGTTATGCCCGGAGCAGGTAAAAGAAATTTATTTTTCTGAGACTCAGCAGAAAGTTGTTTTAAACAGTGGTGAAGAAATAGTTGCTAAATTACTCGTGGGTGCCGATGGCGCAAACTCTAAAGTGCGTGAAGCTGCGGCTATTGAACTTAATAAATCGCCTTATGAACAAAAAGCAGTTGTGGCCGTTGTTAAAAGCACTTTGCACCATAAAGATACTGCGTGGCAACGCTTTTTACCCAGCGGGCCGCTGGCTTTTTTACCGCTTGGTGATGGTAATTGTTCGATTGTCTGGTCCGCAGAAAATCAGCGAGCAGACGAATTAATTGAAATGGATGAAACCGTATTTATAACCGAGTTGCAAAATGCATTTGAAAATACATTGGGTAAAGTTGAAAAAGTAAGTCAAAGAGCCGCTTTTCCATTGATTCGCAGACATGCAAAAGAATATGTAAAACAGGGTGTAGCATTAGTGGGCGATGCTGCGCACACCATACATCCACTTGCGGGGCAGGGTGTGAACTTGGGTTTGCTTGATGCTGCTGCATTAGCGGAAGTGTTAATTAAAGCAAGGTCTCAGGGTAAAATTATATCCTCCTTAACAACGCTTAGAAAATATGAACGATGGCGTCGTGCCGATAATAGTTTGATGATGTACAGCATGAGTGGTTTTAAAAACTTGTTTAGTAACGATCAGGCTGAATTATCTTTAATTCGAAATGCGGGTTTAAATATGATTGATAGCATCGGGCCTGTGAAAAATAAATTTATGCGTCATGCATTAGGTCTTGAAGGCGATCTGCCAGAAATGGCGAAATCAATTGGCTGGTAGGTAGTTGTAATTTTTTTAAACGTTATGCACCTAATTAAATTATCAGAAGTAAATCATTCAGAAAAAACCTTAACTCAGGCCGTTTTACAGGTCACCCAGATGTTGGGTATTTATCATGCAGAGTTGGCGCGAATACTCCGGGTTCAATGTTCAGATATTGGTGAATTGTCAAATGCTGAAAATATAATAGTCATAAATTCTACAGCATGGAGTCAGGCAGAAAAATATATAGAGTTATATGAGTTATTGTATAACCTGCAAAGTGGTGATGAAGCATTAGTTAATAACTGGTTAAGAAAGAAAAATAAAAAATTAAACGGAACGCCACTGTATCTAATGGTAGATGAATTGCGTATTGATGATGTGCTTGAAGTGCTGAAAAAAGATTGATCTGTTTGTTAAATCGGGAGTGGGTAATATTGCTAAGGCGCATCTCCGTCGGGGACAGGCCGGTGCTTTTCCGCTCTGTCCCCTTAATCCATACCACCAAGAGCCGACAGTGTAATTAGCCGACTCCGTTAAACTCTTGATGGCATCAGCAAGGGGGGCGGAGCGCAAAAAGCGCGGTCCATCCCCGATGGAGATGCTCTTTAACAGGGTGAACAAGATGTTTATAACTTCTCTTTCGGAAACTCTTTAATATACAAATCCTGCTTCGTATAAGGTATTTCAATATTTTGTTTATTAAATTCTTTGTAAATGGTGGTTAATAAAATATCAATGACCTGTCCGCGTAATGAAGGGTCTTCTACCCAGCATAATAAATCCAGATCCAGACTGGAGTTTCCAAAACTTCTAAATCGAACTCTGGGTGGCGGGTCAGCGCATACCGTTGTTTCTGCTAAAGCTACATCAAATAATATCTGTTTAACCTGATCTATATCACTGCCATAAGCGACACCGACTCTGATTTGAATTCTAAATTTTTTGTAGGGGCCACCGGATTCATTAATGATTTTGGTGTTGCCCATAATTGAGTTAGGAATGGTGAGTTCTACATCTGCACGTGTGAGCATGCGAGTGCTGCGTATTCCTATATGCGTAACCATGCCTCGCTCACCTGTGTCGAGTACCACATAGTCGCCAATTTTATAGGGGGCATCAGCAAGTATTAAAACGCCGGAGAATAAATTTGCCAGTGTATCTTTGGCAGCAAAACCAACGGCAATACCTACGATACCGGCTGATGCCAGCCAGGCCGTCATATCTATATTCCATAGAATAAAAATGATATAGATGGCGAGACCTGAAATGATTAACGCCGATAAATTCTGAAACAGGGGTAGAGTTTGTGAAGTGACCAGAGGGAGGTTGTGTGTGTTTCGACTAGAATGTACCAGTACAATACGACTTAGGCGCATAAAGAATAATGACCATACCAGCAAGGCTAAAGTATAAAGAACGGTTGATGTGAACTGCCCGGACTCATCGGGAAATGTAAGTTTGCTGGCTAACCCCAGTGCAATAAGAATAATGCTGTTGCTGACTGTCGGGCGGCTGATATGGATAATCTGGTTATCCAGATGTGTTTTGGTTTTGTCAGCAATTTTTAAAATGAGTTTGCTGATAACGTTATTAAAAAGGCGAGCCAGGAGCAGGCTGGATAGCACAATAATAATCGCCTGATAAAAAGGGTTTTCACTGAAAATATTCAGTAAATCAACAAGTTGGTTTTCATTTAACCAGTCCATATTGGCCGCTTTAGTTTGTTTGGGTTGATTGATAATCCCAGAATATGATAAAAAATACAAACCACGTTTTATGTGCTTTTCTATCTTTAGTTGATTTTATTGATATTAGCGGATGAGAGGGGCAGCAATTCTGGTATTAGGGTCGATACTCTATCAATTTACACCTATCTGGTTTATAGTACGCGCTCAATTTAAACCGTACATCACGTATAGTTTGAAGCTGTGGGAGAGACTTTCCGGTTAATAACCTGGAAGGCACCGAAGGCGCAACCGCCCGGAAACGCTCAGGTAAACGGACTACAGCTTCGCGTCAGAACGAATGGCAATTGACTCTGGAGAGCAGCCTCGATCGAAGGCTCACCGAAGGGGACGCGTAGAATAATTATCTACGTCAATCTCTCAGGTATCAGGACAGAGGGGTTTTCTTTAAACTAGAGAACCTTATTGTTATGAGTCAAAAAACCTGTCTATTTGAAAATCACCAGAACCACGGTGGCAAAATCGTTGATTTCGCCGGCTGGGAAATGCCTATTAATTATGGCTCACAAGTTGAAGAGCATCATCAGGTGCGTACCGATGCAGGCATGTTTGATGTGTCGCATATGACTGTGGTTGATCTTGAAGGCGACAAAGTAGTCGCCTTTTTGCAGTACCTGTTAGCGAATGATGTGGCCAAACTGAAATCTGAAGGTAAAGCTCTATACAGTGCCATGCTTGATGAGCAGGGTGGCGTTATTGATGACCTGATTGTTTATTATATGAATGATCAATGGTTTCGCATGGTTGTGAATGCGGGTACACGAGATAAAGATCTTGCCTGGATTAATAAGCAGTCCGGAGCATTTGATGTAAGTGTTACAGAGCGCCCTGAACTGGCAATGATTGCAGTGCAGGGGCCACAAGCGATAGAGAAAGCGTTATCCGCTTTGCCTCTAGATGTTAGCCAGGCAGCTGCAGAATTAAAACGTTTTGTTGGTGTTGCTGCGGGTGACTGGTTTGTTGCACGCACTGGTTACACCGGTGAAGATGGTTTTGAGATTATGTTGCCGGAATCTGAAGCTCCTGAGTTTTGGGAGGCATTAGCAGAAGCGGGTGTAAAACCTATTGGACTGGGTGCCAGGGATACGCTGCGGTTAGAAGCGGGTATGAATTTATATGGTACCGATATGGATGAATCAACATCACCCTTAATATCCAATCTGGGCTGGACCATTGCATGGGAGCCAGAAGATAGAATTTTTATTGGCCGTGAAAAAATTGCTGCTGAAAAAGCCGCAGGAGTGAAGCAGAAGTTAGTAGGTCTTGTGCTTGAAGGTAAAGGCGTACTCCGAGGTCATATGAAAGTAGTATGCGATGCCGGTGAAGGTGAAATAACATCAGGTACGTTCTCGCCCAGTTTAAAACAGGCAATTGCTATTGCCCGTGTGCCTGTTGCAATAGGTGAAACCTGTGATGTAGAAATACGAGGCAAACTAATAAAAGCTAAGGTAATTAAACCAGTGTTTTTCCGTGAAGGAAAATCCTGTTTATAAACAACAGAGCCGGGCTTTAAAAAATAACTTGTCGTCCTTTATATCGTTCAGGGAGGCAGAAAAAACAGTCTGTCGGGTTGACCTGTTTCAGGTGTAATTCGACATAATATAAAATCGTAATAAAGAGGTTATCAACATGAGTGAAATACCAACAGATGTACGTTATACATCATCACATGAATGGGTTCGTCTGGAAGATGATGGCACTGTAACAATTGGCATTACTGATCATGCGCAAGAAGCGCTGGGTGATATTGTATTTGTTGAATTACCTGAAATTGATTCAGAAATTGCACAGGGCGAAGCATGCTGTGTAGTTGAGTCGGTTAAAGCAGCATCAGATATTTTTATGCCTATAAGTGGTGAAGTTGTTGATACTAATCAGACATTGGTTGATGAGCCAGAAATGATTAATTCATCTGCATATATTGATGGCTGGATATTTAAAATAAAACCAGCAGACGAAGATGATGTTGAGCAGTTAATGGATGCAAGTTCATACGAAGCTGAGTGCGAAGACGAGTAAAAGTTAAATATTGCTGCAGAGGCACAGAGTACACAGAGAAAAATATATTTGTATTTCGTGTAACGAAATACAAAATAAAACTCCGTGTACCCTGTGTCTTTGTGGCGGAAATATCTATTAATTAAAGTAGTGATTTAAAATGCCATTTGTACCCCATACCGAAGATGAAATAAAAGAAATGCTGTCTGTCATAGGTGTAGACAGTATTGATAATTTATTTGATGAAATTCCCACACATTTAAAAATTGATGCGCTGGAAAAAGTGCCTGCAGGCTTAAATGAAATGAGCATTAATCGTTTAATGCAAAATCGTGCAGCAGAAGACGGACAGCCGCTTTGTTTTATGGGGGCGGGTGCATATGATCATCATATTCCTGCAGCAGTATGGCAAATTACGACTCGCGGTGAATATTATACTGCCTATACACCTTATCAGGCAGAAGCTTCACAGGGCACGTTGCAGTTAACCTATGAATATCAGAGCATGATGGCGGCATTAACCGGTATGGATGTGTCGAATGCCTCTTTATATGACGGTGCATCTGCCGTATCTGAAGCGGTGTTAATGGCGGTGCGTTCAAATCGCAAATCTAAATCACGAAAAATTCTGGTGCCACGTTCGTTAAATCCAACGTATACAATGGTAACTAATACCATTGTTAAACATCAGAATATTGAATTGATTGATGTGGCTTTTGATAGCACAACCAGCAAAACATCAATGAGTGCGCTTGAAGCATTTACAGGTGAAGATATTACTGCTGTGGTTATCTCGCAACCTAACTTCTTCGGTACTCTGGAAGATGTAGATGCGATTACTAACTGGGCACATGAGAATAATATTCTTGTTATTGCTGTCGTTAATCCATTAAGTCTAGCGTTATTAAAACCGCCGGGTCAGTGGGGGCAGTCGGGTGCAGACATTGCCGTTGGTGATGGTCAGCCTTTGGGTGCGCCTATGTCATCGGGTGGACCGTATTATGGATTTATGTGCTGTAAAAAATCTTTTGTAAGGCAAATGCCAGGGCGTATCGTTGGTCGTACAGTAGATCAGGAAGGTCGTGAAGGTTTTGTGTTAACACTGCAGGCGCGTGAGCAACATATTCGTCGATCAAAAGCGACTTCAAATATTTGCACTAATCAGGGGTTGGTTGTAACGGCTTCAACAATTCACATGAGCTTGCTCGGCCCTGAGGGTTTAAAACAAACGGCGATAAGTTGTCACCAAAATACGCAGTTAATGGTAGAAAAATTAACGGCGATTGATGGTGTGGATGTTGTTTTTGATCAGCCACGTTTTCATGAAGTAGTTTTACGTTTGAATAAATCATCAAAAGACGTTTTAAATAAACTGGCCGATCAGAATATTCTGGCAGGTTATGATTTGTCTGATGATTATAAAGAATTAGAAAATTGTATTTTAGTTTGTGCAACCGAATTACGTGTTGCAGAAGATATTGAAATATTTGCTGCTGCTTTAGCTGAAGCACTTAAATAGGTAGAATTATTATGTTAATTTTTGAACACTCAGCTAAAGGCCGAAAAACTAAAATTCAGTCAACATCAGGTAATGCTGTACCTACTGATATTCCTGCAGAGTTTTTAAGAGAGCAAACTCCCGGTTTGCCTGAAGTTTCAGAAATGCAGGCGGTGCGACATTACACTTCTTTGTCGCAGAAAAACTTTAGCATCGATACGCATTTTTATCCGCTGGGTTCCTGCACTATGAAACATAACCCACGTGTGTGTAATTCACTGGCTATGTTGCCCGGCTTTCTGTCACGTCACCCGTTAGCGCCTGATCAAAACTCGCAGGGTTTTATGGCCTGCATGCATGAGTTACAGGAAATGTTATGTGATGTAACTGGTATGGCTGGTTTTTCTTTAACTCCTATGGCGGGTGCACAGGGTGAGTTTGCCGGTGTTGCAATGATTCGTGCGTATCATGATGCAAATGGTGATACTGAACGTAAAGAAATTTTAGTGCCGGATGCAGCTCACGGTACCAATCCAGCAACAGCAACTATGTGTGGTTTTACAGTAAAAGAAATTCCAACACTGGCCAGTGGTGATGTGGATGTGGATGCGTTAAAAGCAGCCGTTGGTCCACAAACAGCGGGTCTGATGTTAACCAATCCATCTACGCTAGGCGTGTTTGAGCGTAGAATAGAAGAAATTGCAAAACTGGTTCACGACGCTGGTGGTTTGCTTTATTACGATGGCGCTAACCTGAATGCTATTCTGGGTAAAATTCGTCCAGGAGATATGGGCTTTGATGTTATTCACTCGAATCTGCATAAAACATTTTCAACCCCACACGGTGGTGGTGGACCCGGTTCAGGTGCAATTGGTGTAGCTGAGCGTTTAAAACCTTTTATGCCTCTGCCGGTGGTGGAAAAAGAAGGTGATACTTATCGCTGGTTAACGGAAAAAGATTGTCCGCAAAGTATCGGTCGTATGTCTGCTTTTATGGGTAATGCGGGTGTGTTATTACGTGCATATATTTATATGCGCTTATTGGGTGCAGAAGGTATGCGTCGAGTGGGTGAATTCGCTACGCTTAACGCTAACTACATGATGACCCAGTTAAAAGCACGTGGTTTTGAAGCTGCAATTCCTGATCGTTATGCATCACATGAATTTATAATTACGCTGAAAAAACAGGCTAAAGAGCTTAATGTTAGTGCGATGGACTTTGCCAAGCGTTTGCTGGATTTAGGCTATCACGCACCAACAACTTATTTTCCATTGCTGGTACCAGAGTGTTTGTTAATTGAACCAACGGAATCTGAAGCGAAAGAAATGCTGGATGGTTTTGTAGAGGCGCTGGTACAAATTCAGCAGGAAGCCGAAGTGGATGCAGATATGTTACATAATGCGCCATATACAATGCCGGTTAACAGACTGGATGAAGTGCGTGCGGCTAAGCAGTTAGATCTGGCCTGGTCTGCTGATAAAGATTAATGAAGGGTAATCATGGCTGATAGTGGTAATACTGGTTTAACTCGAATCATTAAAGCCATCGGTTTTTCATGGCAGGGTATTAAAGCGGCGTATCAAAATGAAGCTGCATTTCGTCAGGAGTTGCTTTTAGCTACTGTGTTAATTCCTGTAGCGATCTGGCTTGCTGATAATGTTGTTCAAATGGCGTTAATGATTAGCAGTGTGCTTCTGGTCATGATTGTAGAAATATTAAATTCAGCAATAGAAGCGGTGGTTGATCGTTTTGGTGGTGAGCTGCATGAATTGAGTGGCAGAGCAAAAGATATGGCGTCTGCTGCGGTTTTTTTAGCGCTTATCTATATGACTGTGATCTGGTGTTTAATGCTCTGGCAAATTTTTATTCAGCAATAATGGCCTGATTTCTTCCCTTTTCTTTTGCTTCATAAAGCGCCTTATCCGCACGCTCCAGAATTCGGTCGGCGTTGTCTTTTGTTAAATCAAACTCTGTAATTCCAGCGCTAAAGGTTATGTTTTTGACCTGTTTAAATTCATGTTTTTCAATGGCTTCTTTTATGCGCAGGTATAAGCTGTAAGCTGATTTTTTATCGGTCATACTGGCGAGAATGATAAATTCTTCTCCACCAAAACGGGCAAAAACATCTGAATCACGATTTATATTGCTAGCAATAAGTGAAAAATCTTTTAGTGCCTCATCGCCTATACCATGTCCATGCCGATCGTTGACTCGTTTAAAATAATCTATATCAAGGTAAATAATTGAGAAATGCTGTTTATAGCGTTTTGCTCTGTCTATTTCCTGTCGCAGACGTCTATCGAAATATAGACGGTTTGAGGCACCGGTCAGTTTATCTGTAATGGCGAGTTTAATTAATTTACTCTGGAGTATTTTATTTCGCGCGAAAACAAAACCAACAACGGTACTGGCAAACGTGGGTATTACAAAATTAACGATATGGATTTCGCTAAAGGTTATCCATGAATGGATAATTGTTAACAGGGTGAAAGAGACAACTGATATCAGTATGTATATGATAAATAAACGCAGGTGTTTTTTATCTTCAGAACTAAGCATGATTTATTCTGTGAAAGAAGGTTACTCTGGAGTATAGTGTTTTTACATCAAATTACAGGATATTCTCATATGAAAACGTCAGCACGCTTGTATCAGGCCATTTTAGGCTTTTCTTTGTTATTTATGTTAAACGCAAATCTGTCTGCCCTTGAGATAGCTGATGTAAAGCTGGATGATCAGATATCAGTAGATGGCATTGATAAAGCGCTGGTATTAAATGGTGCGGGAATTCGTTATAAATTCTTTTTTAAAATTTATGTAGGTGCTCTGTATTTGCCTGAAAAGCAGAAGAGTGCGAATAAAATTTTAAAGTCAGATAAAGCCAATCGAATAGTCATGCACTTTCTTTATGATGAAGTGGAAAAGAAAAAACTGGTTAATGCCTGGTTAGAAGGTTTTGAGGATAATGTAGAAAGTTCAGTCTTTTCAGCACTGAAAGATCGTCTTGAAAAGTTTAATGGAATGTTTTCTGATCTGCACTCTGGCGATGTCGTATTGCTTGATTACCTTCCTCAGAAAGGCACGAGGGTGATAATTAAGGGTGAGAATAAAGGTGTAATTGAGGGTGATGACTTCAATCGAGCGTTACTATCTGTCTGGCTGGGTGAAGAGCCTGTGACGGAAGAGTTAAAAGATGCAATGCTCGGTGTAGAAGAAGACTAAATATAACTGTAGTTTGTATTTAAAAAGCCGCCTTTCCTGATGGAAGAGGCGGCTTTTTTATGCATTACTCATCATTGCCATTTGTACTGCTTCTTCATCCTGAAAGATAGCCGTTAGTAACTGACCGATTTGTGGCATGATTTCATTAACCGATGAGATGCTATCGAGTGAATTTATATAAGCTTTTATGTTGCTGAAGCTGCATTCAATGCTACCCATACTCTCACAGGGTGAAATTTTTTCAGGTTTAAGTGCTTTTTCAAGCGCAAGCTGGGTCATATGCTCGGCATTTAACTCCATTTCGCTCATATTGCTAACTGTTTGATCCACCATCTCAGCAGGCATAGCGATTAGATGCTGCTGCATCATTTTTCGCGAGTCTCGAAGGGGTTTAATAATGATTTGCCAGGGCTGAACAGCGTCCAGTAGTGTCTGTAAATCATCATCGTTCAGATTCAGGTTTTTGTCGCCCACCCAGCAGCAATACAGCAACATATTTATGTTGGCATCGTAGTTGTTTTGTAATTCCAGGCAAATTGTCTCAACTTCAGGCAATGTCCAGATTTGTGTGGAATAGGTCCAGAGTTCGCTATTTGGGAAATCCATAAATTAGTTTTTTTGAAAATTAATATAAATTAATCCTAGTTCAGATTAACGGTTATTTCACGGTATTTAACTATTCTTTTGAGACAAATCACTGGCAACCTGAAGTAGTTTTTCTTTGCTAACTACGCCATTAAGCATCTGGTCATCAAAAACAAAGGTGGGCACGCTTTTCGCCTGTATAGCCCCCGCGTACTGTAAATAACGCAACAGGCTGCCCGGTACGGAGTCGGGTGGCCCATTGGTGTGTTTATCGCTCCATGCCTGATTAACCAGGTTTTCAGGAATATTGTTTTGTCTGGCTATGTCCCTAAGTACCGATTCATCACCAATATTTTTGCCTTCAATGAAATATGCGCTGAATAACTGCTCGTGTAACGGATAAAAAACATCGGCTCCCAACGGTTTAACTGCCTCGCTGAGTAATAAGGCTTTTCGTGAGTTTGTGGTCATGGTTTGTTCGTGCAATTTAATGCCTTCATCATCTGCAAGTTGAAGAAGGTTTCTGGTCATTTCATCCCAGGTTTCCTGTTCATAATTCAGCATTTTTACTGAATGACCTTCCTGTGGGGTTTCCGGGTGTATCTCGATAAAGCACCAGTTAATTTTTAAATCATAAATTTCACGAAGTGCCTTAAGTCTCAGGTGTCCGATAAAGCAGAAAGGGCAGATATAATCACTGAGTATAGAGATTTTTAACTCTGGTTTCTTCATGGGGCAACCTGTTTGGTCTGTATAATTAGACAATAGTCTGATTATTATCATAAATCAAACTCGAACTATGCAGCTTCACAGTCTAAACTCTGGGTAGTTAGTCAATTCACGGAAAAATTATGAAGCGCTTATTAATCGCCTGTTTTACTTTATTGATGTTTAATCAACAAGCTATAGCCAGAGATTTTGAAGGTGCTTATGCGGTTTATGGTGCTGGAGGGGAGAGCTGCAAGGCATATCTGGAGTCAATGAAAACGGGTAAAAAACAGGATTATTTTATTGACTGGACTATTGGGTATCTGACGGCATTTAATGTCATTATGCCGAATACCTACAATATTTTAGGTGAGTCAGATTTTGCTGAAACACAGGGCTGGTTACAGCGTCATTGCAATCGATATCCCAAGCAGTTGTATATTAATGCTGCGATTAAACTGACTGAAGTGCTATACCCTTTACGTTATCAGTCCGGGATGAAGAAACAGGCCCCAGCCCCGACACTAAAAGATGTGGGTAAAGCGGTTAAATAAGTCAGTTTATTTCTAACTCGAAAATAAATATATCGCCAGCCCTATCAACAGTAATGCAAAAACACGTTTCAGTTTCTTTACCTCAAGTTTATGTGCAAGACTGGCTCCCAGTGGGGCAAATAAAACACTGCTCAGGCTTATGCTAACAAGTGCAGGAAGGTAAATGAATCCAGCTGAATATTGTGGAAGCTGGGTATGGCTCCAGCCTGTATACAGATAACTTATCGCGCCGCCTATTGCGATAGGAAAACCGACAGCCGCAGACGTTGCAATGGCTTTATGTATGCTGCTGCCATGCCACATTAACCAGGGCACAGTCATGCTGCCGCCACCAATACCGACAATGGATGAAATAAATCCGATAACACCTCCGCTAATATTAAAATTAAATAAAGAGGGAGATTCATTGTGGCTGCTCGCTTTGATACCCCAGAGCATATATGCCGCAACACTTAATTCAAAAAGTGCAAATACAGGTTTTAAAATATCACTACTTAAAATACCGGCAAATAGCCCACCGAACCATGCGCCCAGAAGAATAGCAGGTGTGAGTTTAGCTGCCCGACTCCAGTTGACTGCCTGATGTTGATGGTGACTGTAAACGGATGAAATAGAAGTGAAGAGAATACTGGCTAGAGATGTGCCTAAAGCCATATGCATGATAATGTCGTCAGGCATGCCCTGGTGGATAAAAATAGCGGCAAGCATGGGTACGATTATCAGGCCACCACCTACACCTAACAGGCCGGCAAGTACACCTACAACTGAGCCTAATAATAAGTAGAGAGAGGTTTCGATTATCATATTAACGGTGATTTTGAGGCCCCGATCGCAATCTAAAGTTTGTTAATCTGCTCCTGTAGGAGCGATCTTTAGATCGCGATGGGTGTATGAAAATATAGTTTAGAACCAGACCGTTTAATTGTCAGAAGTAGCCTTCTTGGACTGGTGTGAATTATGCGACTTATGTTTGCTATGGTTCCGATTATGGTGTCGGTTTCCCTGCTGATTTCGATTACCAGACCGGTTACCAGGTCTATGGCCGTGTTTATTGTTGCCGCCATATCGTTCAACTTTAGCTCTAGGTTTGAGCTCTACCAGTAGTTCGCTGGATACACCTTCATTTGGAATTGAATGCTTTATGTACTCTTCAATTTCCGGAAGATAATGTGCATAGTCTTCACAGGCAAAACTAATTGCCGTGCCAGACGCACCGGCGCGAGCCGTTCTTCCTATGCGGTGTACATAATCTTCAGCCATTTGAGGTAAGTCGAAGTTGAATACATGGCTTACTTCAGGTATGTGTAAACCACGAGCGGCGACATCGGTTGCAACAAGAATGGTGCTTTCACCGTCCTGGAATTTTTTTAACAGACTCTGACGTTTTTTCTGTGGCACATCACCGGATAGAATGGCTGGTGGCATATCATTGCCTGTTAGCCAGGCATTAATGTTTTCAGCAACTCGTTTGGTATTAACAAAAACGATGCTGCGTGTAGGTTGTTCTTTTAGTATCAGACCAATTAAAAGACGAATTTTCTCATCGTTTGCGGGGTAATAAACCCGTTCTTCTATTTTATCGGCGGTACGGTTTTCAGATTTTATCTTAATGTGCTTTGGCGCGTTCATCAGGTCGTAAGCCAGTTCCTGTACCCGGAAAGACAGGGTTGCAGAAAATAACATGCTCAGACGATGCTGGGGCTCGGGGCAGCGACGAATTAAATAACGGATATCGTTTATAAAGCCCAGGTCAAACATGCGATCAGCTTCATCTAAAACAAGCGATTGCACCATTTTCAGGTTATATACGTGTTTTTTGAAAAAATCGATCAGACGACCCGGTGTGCCAATAAGAATATCAACGCCATCCGTAATGGACTGCTGTTGTTTTTCATAATCTGTGCCACCGTATATTAAAGCCAGTTTAAGACCGGTATTTTTTCCAATTAATAACGCATCTTTGTGAATCTGAATAGCCAGTTCACGGGTTGGTGCAAGTATTAATGCACGGGGCTGGTTTGGCTTGCGATGTTCAGGAGGTTGTTCTGTTAAGAGTTTATTGTAAACAGCAACCAGAAAGGCAATGGTTTTACCTGTTCCGGTTTGTGCTTCGCCTGCAACATCCTCGCCACCCAGTGATATTGGAAGGCTATCGGCCTGAATAGGGGTGCATTGTTGAAATCCGGCCTGATTCAATCCTTGCAGAAGTGAGTCAGGTAATTTATATTGATCAAATCTTTGATCAGTTAAGTGTGTGCTCATTGCCTTAGCATATAGTATGCAGCCGGACTGTACAAATCTGTAAAATTAGCTAATATGGTTTTTACCGAAAACATATAATAAACAACCCATCTATATAGTGACTCTGCTTGGTTAATAATAATTCAAGAAATACTATAGATATGGAGAATCCTAACCCGGAGGTTAAACACTGTGAGTGAGATCGTTCATGTATCTGATGACAGTTTTGAAAGTGATGTATTAAATTCTGATGTGCCAGTATTGGTTGATTACTGGGCTGAATGGTGTGGGCCATGCAAGATGATTGCCCCCATACTTGAAGAAATAGCCGGTGATTATGATGGTAAAGTGAAAATCACAAAATTAAATATAGACGAGAACCCGGGAACACCGCCTAAATTTGGTATTCGTGGTATCCCTACACTGATGTTATTTAAAAATGGTGAGGTTGAAGCGACTAAAGTGGGTGCTTTATCAAAATCACAATTAACTGCATTTTTAGATAGTAATATCTAATGGTTGTTCAGAGATCCGGGGCGTTTACTTAAATGTAGACGTTCCGGATTTTGTGTGGTAAAGTTCGCAGCAAGTAAATTAATCGCAGCCGGCAAATTCTTAGCCGACCTTAATGCGATCAAAAATCAGACCTAATCAAGGCTGAATAAAAACCTAATAATATAAGTCAAATAAAGTCATTTAAAAAACCTAAATTAAATTTTACTAACCTATATTCCGTCTAATCCCTATCTCTCAAAAAAATTCTAACTATGAATCTATCTGAATTAAAGAAAAAAGCTCCATCTGAACTTGTTGAACTAGCTCAATCCATGAAACTGGATAATTTAGCCCGAGCTAAAAAACAGGACATTATATTTGCCATATTAAAAGCACACGCTAAAAGCGGTGAGGATATATTTGGTGATGGTGTTCTGGAAATACTACAGGATGGCTTTGGCTTTTTAAGATCGGCAGAAGGTTCATACCTGGCTGGCCCTGATGACATTTACGTATCGCCAAGTCAGATTAGACGTTTTGGTTTAAGAACCGGAGATACTTTAGCAGGTAAAATTAGACCACCAAAAGATAGCGAGCGTTATTTCGCTATGCTTAAAGTTGATACCATCAACTTTGACCCACCGGAACATGCAAAAAATAAAATCGCTTTTGAAAACTTAACGCCATTACACCCTGAGCAGCGACTAAGTCTTGAGCGTGGAAATGGTAGTTCAGAAGATATAACCGGTCGTATTATTGATCTGGTTTCACCAATTGGTAAAGGGCAGCGTGGTTTGATTGTTTCGCCACCAAAAGCCGGTAAGACAATGTTGCTCAGCAACCTTGCTCAGTCAATAGCCGCTAATCATCCAGAATGTTATCTAATTGTGTTACTGATTGATGAGCGGCCTGAAGAAGTAACCGAAATGCAACGCATGGTGCGCGGTGAAGTGGTTTCATCAACCTTTGATGAGCCAGCCAGTCGTCATGTACAGGTAGCCGAAATGGTTATCGAAAAAGCCAAACGTTTAGCTGAGCATAAAAAAGACGTGGTTATATTATTAGACTCAATCACGCGTTTAGCTCGAGCTTATAACACGGTAATCCCTTCATCCGGTAAAGTACTAACCGGTGGTGTAGATGCCCACGCATTACATCGTCCTAAACGTTTCTTTGGTGCAGCACGTAATATTGAAGAAGGCGGAAGTATTACTATTCTTGCTACAGCACTAGTAGATACAGGTTCAAAAATGGACGAAGTTATCTACGAAGAATTCAAAGGTACAGGTAACTCTGAAATACACCTTGATCGTAAGATTACGGAAAAACGTATTTACCCTGGTATTAATATCAACCGTTCTGGTACACGTCGTGAAGAAAAACTGACGGATCCGGAAGAGCTGCAAATGATGTGGGTACTGCGTAAAGTATTACACCCAATGAATGAGACTGCAGCAATTGAGTTTATGCTAGAGCGTCTTGCGTCAACAAAAACCAACACAGAATTCTTCGACCTAATGAAGAAGGGTTAGTCACGACCGTTTGCACTCAATGTGCAAACGCAGCGTGACTAACGCCCGGTCTGGAACCGGGCTGGCGCCTGCGCCATGGATGGCTTATACGAATCGAAAAATCTACGAAGCAATTTCTAACGAATTCCCTTGATGAACACGACCGTTTGCACTCAATGTGCAAACGCAGTGCTCTCATAAAAATATCAAAAGCAACCTAACTCTTCTCTTTATCTTTCTGCAGGTCAAAAGCCTGAATAACAAGTTGAGTACCAGCAGATTCAACAATACCACTAACCTGTAAATTCACATCTTCACGATGGGCAAGGTACTCAGAAAAATCCCGTGTTTTAATATAAACATACAGCTCAAGCTCCTGTGCGTATTCTCCAAATTCAAGAAAACGTACTCTGGAATCTTTTTCGTCTATATATTCATGCTTATCTATAAGCTCTCGTAGTTTACCTAATACCTGCTTTATCTGTTCTGAAGTTGTTTCATAAGATAAACGTAAACGAGTACGATAGAGGATTTTATCTCGTTGAGTTAAATTTTCTATTTCACCTGAAGCAAATTTTGAATTGGGAACATGCACAACGCTTCGAGCTAGTGTGCGTAACTGTGTTGCTCGTAAACCAATTTCTTCAACAGTACCAATGGTGTTGCCAAATTTACAGAAATCACCTACGCGTACAGGGTGTGATACATAAATAATAATAGCACCAATCAAATCTTCTAATGACTTTTGTGCTGCAAGTGCAATAGCAATGCCACCAACACCTAATCCAGCTAATAGTGCGGTAACTTCAAAACCTAAATTATCTATCCATGTAATACATGCAATCAAAATAAGAAGTAATTTTAAAGAGGTTGATGCAGGTTTCAATAAAACAACACTGTCTTTTTGACCGCGATTGCGCATGCGATCGGCAAGTCGGTATATGATGAAGTCTACAACCCCCAACAGTACCCATAGTATTGCCAGTATGAGTATGGTCTTTGTTTCAGAGACGGCACGCATAACTATTGTGGGCGCAATTAAATCAAATGTAGTTCGGACAAAGATGACGACTATTAATAAACGCAGGGGACCAACTATAAATTTCAGCAATCTACTTTTATTAAATTTTTGATTTCTTTGTAAAATATTTATCAGTAAGAATGTAAATAAGTAAGATACAACAAACCCAATAAGCACCAGAAAGGTAAAAAGTATGAGTTGCCATAACTCAATGCCAGCGATGACATAACCAGGTATAATTTGAGATAGTGTTTCGCCTATTACTCCATAGCCAAACTCTTTATTTAATTCTGGAATTATTGCTACTGTTGCATTGGATATTTTCCAGATGGATATGCCATCACCACGCGGAACACGTTGCATAAGAATATCTACAGGCCCATCTTTAGTCATTAACGTAGTAATTCGATCTCGATAGCCAGGTAAACCATCTTCTTTGTGACCTAACGGAAGGGTGCTTAATTCTTGTATATCAATTGACATAGCCCGTTTGGCAACGATAGATAGTTTTTCAGCCAGAGCCGGTCCTGTTAATTTAGTATTTTTTTGATTATCTGAAAACGGCAGATTTCTTAAGTCCAGATAATTGACTGCAAGATCAAAGTCTTTACTGCGTATGGCTTTAGCAAGACCAAGCAGGCTGGATCTAGGTGTTGAGCGGTTGTATTCATCATAGGGGCCGGCGCCGGGCTCTTCAGTTAGTTCGTTAATGACATCTTCATTTGCCTGTTGTTTGTCAGCAAGGTCTTTTATTGATATGGAATTAGTTTCGACCGAGTAGGCAGTGGCGGGTAATAAAAGACATATGAAGGTAAAAACAGCGCTCAGTGATTTTATCATGTTATGAAATCTTAAAGTGAAGTGATAGATATGGAGTATATTATAGTTTCAGTAAATGAATATATAATAAATGCTTCCGAGGTTTTGTAGATATTTATCGGAAAGGCTTATATATGATAGCATGATGTCCAAATATCAATAACTGAACAAGAAAGTCAGTTATTTAGAATTAAATGAATAACATGTAAATCTGCGAATAATTATATGAATGCTGTTACTGAAAAAAACAATTTTCTCTATTTAGTCATATCGCTGGTATTTCTTCTATTGGCTGGAGCGCTTGTCGATCAGTTTCCAAATAATATTGGTCATCATATTATCCAGGCCGTGACTGTAATAACACTGGCAGCAGGTGTTGCTGGGTTTAAAACGTCGAAAGTATGGTTTCATACGGGGTTAGGTTTTGCTGCTTTAGTTCTTGTTGTGGTTGTCCTGAACGTGTTGCTTGATATCGCTGGACTGAGTTATCTGCATTTGTTTTTTTTAACTACTTTCTATTCCTGGGTTACCTGGCTGGCTGCAAGGCAGGTATTATTTACCGGGCCAATAGATGGTAATAAAATTATTGGTGCGATCTGTATTTATTTGTTAATGGGGTTGATCTGGACTATGTTTTATTTATTTATAGCTCAGGCAATACCAGGCGCATTTAATGGTCTTCAGCATGTGGTCTGGTATGATAATTTCGCTGATGTTGCTTATTATAGTTTTGTTACCCTGACAACTCTTGGTTACGGTGATATTAGCCCGGTAGCGCCTGTTGCTCGTTTTCTGGTTTATATGGAAGCGATAGTTGGGGTGTTTTATATGGCTATTTTAGTGGCAAGTTTGATTGGTGTGAAAATTTCTGCTGTACAGGCAGATAAAGAGTAATTCCTTTATTAAAGGGAAGTAGCATTGTGTAGAAAAAAACATAAAATATTAAGGATAAGAAATGAGATCAAATGAATTTACGAGTAATGCCATAGAGGCGGCAATCCGTTTAGGTTTACTGTTTATGCTGGCAGTCTGGTGTTTTGAAATAATAAAACCATTTGTTGTGCCCGTAGTCTGGGGTTTGATTATTGCGGTTGCTATCTATCCTTTATTTATCAAATTGAAATCAGGCGTAGGTGGTAGAAATAAACTTGCTTCAATTATTTACACTGTCATAGCACTGACTATTTTAATTACGCCAAGTGTAATGATCTCAAATTCAATTATCGATACATCAGCTGCCATTACTGAACGGTATCAGCAAGGTGCATTAGAGATACCAGCAGCAAATGAAAGTGTAAAAGAATGGCCGTTAGTGGGTGAAAAACTGTATAACGCATGGTCTCTCGCATCTAAAGATCTTGAAAAATCTATAAAAACATATGAATCACAGTTAAAGAAAATAGGTGAGGCAGTTGTGGGGATTGCTGCAGGTGTAGGTGGCGGCGTATTACAGTTTGTTTTATCTATTATTATCTCTGGTATATTTCTTGCCAATGCTACAGGTGCGTATGAGGTGACGATAAAAATATTTTCTCGCCTGACTACTAATGAGCAGGGTAAGGATTATGCAGATTTATCCAAGTTAACTATTCGTAGTGTTGCTCAGGGGGTATTAGGAGTAGCGATGATACAGGCGGTATTATCTGCGTTGGGCATGATAGTTATGGGTGTGCCTGGTTGGGGTTTATGGACGTTTTTTGTACTGGTTGCGGCGATTGCCCAGTTACCCCCTATTTTAGTACTGGCTTTTGTATCAGCGTATGTTTTCTCTGTAGCTGAAAGTACACCAGCCATTATATTTCTTATTTACTGTATATTAATTAGTGCCAGTGACGGATTTTTAAAGCCTTTATTTCTGGGTAGAGGAATGGATACACCCATGCTGGTTATACTGTTGGGTGCAATTGGAGGCATGATGTTATCTGGGATTATTGGTTTATTTGTTGGCGCAATAGTTCTGGCTTTAGGTTATGAACTGTTTATGGCCTGGCTGAATGATGAAAAAATTGTCGCCGAAGAAACTTAATTCGAAACATCTTCAATAAATAATATTATTTTCGATGTGATTATTCGTTAATGATGAAATATAAAATAGCTGAGGTTTAAAAATGTCAGAAGAAAAGTCAGTAACTTCAGATACGCAAGAGCTAGATCCGGTTAGAAAAGTTACACGCTATATGCTTTATGTTGTTATGGCTTTATTTGTCTGGTATATCGCAGCTGATCGAATTTCACCCTGGACCGATCAGGCAAGAGTACAGGCTTTTATTATTCCAGTCGTGCCGGAAGTATCAGGGAAAATAGTTGATATAAACATTAAAAAAGATCAGGTGGTGCAGCCTGGAGATTTATTGTTAAGTATTGATGCTAGTGATTATGAGCTAGCGGTTGAAGTGGCTGAAACGGCGCTCGAATTAGCGGGTCAGGAAACAGGAGCAAGAACAGCATTAGTTTCAACTGCGCAGGCTAAACTGGTAGAAGCTGAAACAAATCTGAATCATATTAAAACTCAAAGCGCCAGAGTATTTGAACTAGAGAAGGAGCAGGTGTTATCTCAATCAGATGGAGATAAAGCTAGAGCAGCGGTAAAAAATGCGTATGCACAGTTGGATAGTGCTAAGGCAAACTTAGAAAAGGAAAAACAGGCGCTGGGTAAAAAGGGTAACGAAAATCCGCGAATTCGTGCAGCACTTTCAGATCTAAAAATTGCCCAGTTAAATTTAAGTCGTACAAAAATTGTAGCGCCCTCATTCGGTGGAATTACAAACCTGCTGATTGATGTTGGGTATTACGCTAATACCGGTGCACCTGTAATGACATTTATTGAATTTAATAATGTCTGGATACAGGCGGATTTTCGTGAAAACAATTTGGCAAATATGAAGCCAGGTGATTCAGTAGAAATATTACTGGATGTTGCACCAGGTGAAGTATTCAGTGGAACAGTAAGCACTATCGGCTTTGCTGTAAATAATGGTAAAACAGGAAATGTGGGTGATCTTGCAACAGTAAAAGGCAAGAGTGGCTGGTTACGAGAAGCGCAACGTTTTCCGGTGATTATTAGTTTTGATAATGATGAGCGTTTAAAAGGACTACGTCGTTTAGGTGGTCAGGCGGATGTACTGGTATATACAGGAAACAACTGGGTTATTAATCCTTTAGGCTGGGTTTGGATGCGGGTATTGAGTCTTTTCTCTTATGTCTACTGAGTTAGTCAATAAGGGTAGCATTCGATCCTGGTGGAATAGTTTTAGTCAGGATCAAACGCAGGTAAGAATGTTACGCTTTGCAGTTGGAGTTACATTATCCGCTACACTTGCGTATGCAATTAACTGGCCGTTATCATTTTTATTACCAGTATTGGTATCTTTTTTATTGTCTACACCATTACCTGTTCTAAGTCTTAGAATGGGTTTCAGAAATATGAAGCAAACCTTACTCGCTTTTGGCTTAGGTCTGGTCTTTGCTATTTATTTTCTCAAATTTCCGGCTATGTTTTTAATTTTGCTGGCTCTGGTTATGTTTCATCTTTATTACTATTTAAATCGTGGTGGCTCTCTCTGGTTTACGCTGATGAGCTTTATTGGTATTTTGCTTTTATCGATGATGGGCAATATTAATGAAGGCCTGTCAATGGGGATATCGTTTGGTTTCGTTATCACGGCCTGGATAACCATTATTATGGTATGGGTTGCGCATTTTATAATACCGGATCCGCATTCTGCGGTATTTTATAAACCAATAACATTTCAGCCTGTTTATTCAAAAATAGCAGCTAAAACAGCATTGAAAAGTACAATAATAATATTGCCTTTAGTTGGTTTGTTTTTTGTTTTTAATTTGCGCGACTACCTTCTGGTGATGATTTTCTCATCAATATTTATTTTAAAACCTGAATTAAGTCAGGGTAAAGAAGCGGGTATTAAGTCATTGGTATCAACTTTGTTGGGAGGGGTATATGCCTGGGTGTTTTACTGGTTGATAGTAGCTGTGCCAGAATTCTATTTTTATGTGGCTTTGGTTTTTCTAACAACCCTGTATTTTGGTTATCATATTTTTTCTGGACATGAAAATTCTAAGTATTATGGATCCGCGATCATTGCATTGTTTGTTTTAATAAATGGAAGTATGAGTGAAGGGGCTAACTTTTCAGAGTTGCTGCTAATTAGAATAGCATTAATATCATTAGCAGTGTTTTATATAACAACGGGTTTGAAAATACTTGAAAGTTACTGGCCAGTCGATAAAACTGAAAATAATGTTGTTTGAATTGATGTTTTTATATCCCTTTGCCAGCCCATATGGATAGAGTTGGCTGACTCCTACAGAAAATATTGTACTTGTAGGAGTTAGCTTTAGCTGACGAACAGTTGTAGAAAAACATTGATTTAGAAATTGTGTTTTTTGTTATTTTACTTTCATGCCTGGCTGAGCGCCATCATCAGGATTTAATATCCATAAATCTTTCCCGCCAGGGCCAGCCGCTAATACCATGCCTTCAGACATACCAAAACGCATCTTGCGAGGTTTAAGGTTGGCTACCATTACGGTCAGTTTCCCTTCCAGATCTTCAGGCGCATAGGCTGATTTAATGCCCGCAAATACATTACGTGTTTCACCTCCAATATCCAGTGTCAGTTGTAAAAGTTTATCCGCTTTTTCTACGTGTTCTGCTTTTACTATGCGTGCAATACGTAAATCAATTTTGGCAAAATCATCAAATTCAATTTCATCGGCTATTGGTTCATTTGACACGTCTACATCCTTTGTAGATTTTTTAGCGGGTGTTTTTTGAGACGCTGCTTTTATATCTTCTTTAGAAGCATCAATTATTTTATCTAACGCTTCTTTTTCGACCCGTTGCATTAATGGTTTGAATTTATTAATGCTGTGGTTAAGCAGTGGTTTATCTAAATCATTCCAGCTCAATTCGCCACTGTTTAAAAAGTCTTCAGCCTGTTTAACTACTTCAGGTAACATGGGTTTTAAATAAATGCACAAAATACGGAACATATTAATGCCCTGCGTACAGATATCATGTACCTGTTGTTCCATGCCTTCCTGTTTGTTTTTAGCCCAGGGTTCTTCGTCAGCAATGTATTCATTTGCTTTATCGGCTAATGCCATGATTTCGCGAGTTGCCTGACTGTATTTTCTGTCTTCAAAATGCTGAGCAATTAAATCACCAGCATCTATCATTTGTTGGTGTAACTCAGGAGCAGGTAGCGTACCTGATAACATGCCATCATTATTCTTTTTAATGAAGCTGGCAACACGTGATGCTATGTTTACAAACTTGCCAACAAGGTCTGTGTTAACCCGTTGTTGAAAATCTTCTAAATTTAAGTCGATATCATCAACACCTGATGAAAGTTTTGCTGCATAGTAATAACGCAGGTATTCTGGTTTTAAATTATCAAGATAAGTGCGGGCTTTTATAAATGTGCCACGTGACTTGGACATTTTAGCACCATCAACCGTCAGGAAGCCGTGACAGAAAACTTTAGTAGGAGTGCGATAACCAGAACCTTTTAATACTGCCGGCCAGAATAGTGTATGGAAGTAAGCAATGTCTTTACCAATGAAATGGTATAACTCTGTTTTGTCTTCAGACTTCCAGAACTCATCGAAATCAAGATCAGTTTTATCACAAAGATTTTTAAAGCTGGCCATATAACCAATCGGTGCGTCTAACCAGACATAGAAAAACTTATCTGTAGAATCCGGGATTTCAAAACCCCAGTAAGGTGCATCACGGGTAATGTCCCAGTCTTTTAGTCCAGACTCAAACCACTCTTTTAACTTGTTGGCAATTTCAGACTGAACATGACCGGCAGTAGTCCATTCCTGAAGCATGGTTTCAAAATCACCTAACTTAAAGAAAAAATGTTCAGTATCTTTTTTTATAGGGGTTGCACCTGAGACAACCGAGTAAGGTTTTTTCAGGTCGGTTGTATCGTAAGTTGCACCGCAAACCTCGCAATTATCGCCATACTGATCCTCAGCTCCACACTTTGGACAGGTGCCTTTGATAAAACGATCAGGCAGAAACATATTGGCTTCAGGGTCATATGCCTGAGAGATTGTGCGTGCTGTTATATGGCCATCGTCACGTAATGTGCGGTAAATGCTTTGTGACAGTTCTTTGTTTTCATCTGAATGCGTGCTGTGATAGTTATCAAAGCCAATTAGAAAGTCTGAAAAATCAGCCTGATGATCCCGGCTTACATCTGCAATCAGTTGCTCGGGAGTAATGCCATCCTGTCGGGCACGTAACATGATGGGTGTGCCATGAGCATCATCGGCACAGACGTAATGGCACTCGTGACCACGCATTTTCTGAAAGCGAGCCCAGATATCAGTCTGTATATATTCAACCAGATGACCTAGGTGAATCGGGCCATTGGCATAGGGCAGTGCGCTGGTGATTAGGATTTTGCGTTGTGTGCTCATGGGGTCTCGTAATTAGATTAAATCTCAGGCGCGTAAAATAGCATTTCTGGCATTTTTTTTCATATATAATTGCCATCCAATAGTGTTTTTGAGTGTTTATATGAGTGCATCCATCTACCCGACTGTGCCTTTTAATATATCGGTACATGACCCTAAGCCTGATTTGCGTGAACTGCATCTGACATTTACCCCTGAATTTCAGCAAATGACGGTTATTCAGCGCCTGGAATCACTGCGAGCATATATTGAGTCGATGGTTGAGCAGGCAAAAACGACAACAGACGACGGTGGGCAAAGAGGTTTGATGATGGTGATTGATCTGACTGAGCAGCTACTGCCTCATATTCAGTCAGAGAGTATGCCGTTGCATCAGACGTTGATTGTTGAAATGGGGGATGGGGCTGATGGCTCATCTCTTGAAGAATTACTTGGTTGATTATTAGAGTTTAGATTATGAGTGTGATTGATAAATTAGCGGGCCTGGTTGAAAAACTTTATAATGAAACAGCGGATTATAGTGAAAATCCGTCTGATGCACAGCTCTGGTATAACCGGGGATATGCAAACGGTGTTGTTGCTTATTTTATAAAAAATGGTTTTGTGGAAAAGTTAAGTACTTTAACTCTGGATGCGCCTGATATTTATCAGGGTGAACAGATAATGGAGTGGCATAAAGCCTATCATCATGGATTTGAAATGGGTGAGCGTGAATCGGGGGAAGTTCATCAAAAATAGCGTGGAACAGATGACCTCTGAAATTTCTAAATATCATTCTTATCAACAACGTTTTATTAAACTGAACACGATATTGATTTGTCTGTTCTGTCTTCCTTTTATTCTATTTATTCCTTTGTTTCCAATATCTCAATTATTCGCATTGAGCCTGATTCTCATAGTGCTTTTTTTGTTGAAAAAAGCTTACCCCGAGTTATGTAAACAGAACTGGATCAGACGTATTGGCTCTTTTATGCAGATGGCTTTTATTGCCGCTATTATTGAGACACTGTTTGTGTATGGTTTGCTTAGTGTCTTCAGCCTGGGGTTTGAGTCGCATGAGAAAGATGCTGCAATAATGGGTATCCCTGTTATATTGATCGGGGCTGGGCAGGTAGTAGCATTGATATTGTTGATGATAAATTATCTATTCAAAGCGTATTTGTATCCGCCAGACGAAGTATAAGCAGGTAATCGGTGTGAGTTAGTCAGGTTAAGTGTGTAATAAGTTTTTTCGGTTTCCCGGGGGGGGACAAAAATTCAAACCAGCTTAAACTTCCAGTGTTAAGTTGTAACCACCAAACTTACGCATGTTCAAAACCCCGTTTTCTAAAATTAAATATTGGCCTTTAATGCCATTTAGAACACCGTTAATTTCTGGGGTTTTATCAAAATTAAATGACTTAACTTTTTCAGGGTATTTATTGACAGGGAATTTGATATCGATAACCGATTCCTTATCTAAAAATTCGATTGAGTCATTATCCAAGGTGTCTGATAGCTCATCAAGTGCGTTCTTACTTAAAGCATATAACTCATCACGTCTGGCTTGCATATCGACTTTGTCGGCTTCACCCTTTAGCATTTTTTGCCAACTGGTTTTGTCTGCTACATGGTTTTTAAAAATAACTTCGACCAGGCCGGAGGTTAAGCGGTTCTTAACTTTAAAAATAGGCATAGCTTGTGTTGCACCCTGATCCATCCAGCGTGTAGGTATTTGTGTGCCTCGGGTAATGCCAACTTTTAGGCCGGAAGAATTAGCCAGATAAACATAGTGGTCTTTAAAACAGAATTGTTCTCCCCATTCAGGCTCTCTGCAGGTGCCTTCGTCATAGTGGCATTTTTCCGGTTTCATAATGCACATGTCACACTGGGCAAGAGATTGAAAACAGGGGTAGCAAAAACCCTGGCTAAAGCTTTTCTTTGTTTTTCTTCCACAGGCAACACAGTTGATTTCGCCTTGATAATTAAAGCATATTTCTTTTCCTATCAGGGCATTCATATCAACCAGATCATCACCAATGGGCAGGTGATATTGCACAGTATCATTTAACTGAGTTTGCATTTTTTGAATGTTACCGGTGTATTTCATATGACAAGATCTGACTGTTTATAGAAAAGATGGATATTAACATAGGCAGAAATTTAACCAATATAGATCTAAGGTGTTTTATAATAAGCACTGAGCATTAATTAATGAGAATGATTATGTCAGAGCAGGACAATGAAAACATATACCCCATTGCTAACTGGGATGTGGGGCCGATAGAGGATCATAAGCTGGTGGTGTTCAGGCCTCATTTTATCTCATCGCCAGAACAAACAGTTGAAGATGCAGAAATTAGTCGTTATTACGCAATGACAATAGATCAGGCAAAAGAACTACGATTAGCATTAGAAAGTGCTATTGCTGTTCTTGAACGATAAAGTCATTTAATTAATATGAAGGCATTTTATGAGTGAAAAAATATTTGCGGGTTGTGTTTTTGATCCGAAACAGGCAGAAAAGATGATTGGCAAAACGGTGCTGGTTAGTCTTACCTGTATGAATGATTTTGGTGATCTGGAAGCGTTTGAGCAGTTTTTTGGGCCAATAGTTAGAATAAATAATGATGAAGGGCTGGTGGTGAAGCGAGCGGATACGCAAGAAGATTTTAGTATACCGCCGGATCTTGATCACTACCTGGAAGCCAAACCTGGTGATTATAAACTGTCAGAGTCGGATGCTATTATTACGAATCCGGACTATCTGGTTGAGTGGGATATTTATCCACCTGATAAATCTTAAGATTAGCTTTAAGCATTAAATGTTTATTTAAAACGAAATTTCGGTAAATTAATTTTAAAATAAAGCGCTAACAGGCGTGCTGTAAAAATGGCTGTTCCAGCAATAATTGCAGCGGGTGTTACATTAATATCGATATATAATAAGGCAATAAAGAGTAATGAACCTGCCCAGGAAACCGTTGCATAGAGTGGGCTATGAAATACCAGAGGGGGCTCATTGCTTAAGATGTCGCGAAAAATGCCCCCCATTGTACCGGTCATAACGCCCATAAAGCTGGCAATTAACCAGGGCACACCCATCATTAGTGATGCCAGAGTTCCTGCAATTGCGAAGGTGGCCAATCCGGCTGCATCAGGTATTAAGAAAAAACGATGTGAAATAACGATGATACGAGCGGTAATAAAAATAATAATTGCACTGCCTAATGAGGCGATAAAAAATACCTGATCATGAATCCAGAATACTTCTCTTCCCAGTAGCATGTCGCGCAATGAACCACCGCCCAGGCCAGTTGCAATAGCGATAATAATGACCCCGAACAGATCAAATTTTTTGAAGCCAGCAATGAGCACACCAGATGCGGAAGAAACGATAACGGCAATTAATGTTATCCAGTAAAGACTATTTAGAAGAGCAGGGTTCGGATCTAATAACATGATAAATACTTATAAAAATAGGTTGTTAATTTAATATATATTATTTTCCGGGGAGGGGCTGGAATAAAATTATCGAATTATTGAGTTTATTATCTGACCTAAAGCGTGATTAAATATTGAGTGATCAGCAATGACTTTTGATTTTCCTTCATTTAATTCTTCAATAAATTCATTAGCAAATTTTTCAATTACCATATTACCATGCCGGTCTACAAAAACCAGTTTTGCTTCATCAAATAAAATAACAGATAGTTTTACTCGGCGTAATGCCTTTCCAGTTCCGTTGTAAATTTCGAACCATACTCCTTGTTTAACACCGGTAGGGAGGCGTGATATTTGTACATGTGGCGGTTCACCTTCTTCTTCAGGCATGTCTTCAATGGAGTCCTCGATGATTTCATCAATACTTCTTTCTGACAGGCTGTAATCCGGTTGTTCACTGAAAAATTCAGAAGATTCAATTAAGTTTGAATGTATTTCTTTTAATGCTGAAATTGATGCGTCGATACCGCCCGGGCTTAATTTAGTGGTTTTAAGTTGCGATTCAATGTCATTGATTAGTACGCCAGAGTCATTATTTAATAGAACCCATTGTTCAGATGTTGTAATAGGTTGTACGCTATAAACCAGATGTTTTAATAATGTGACTATTTCATTCCACTGACTACTGTCTTTTCCATGTTTAATAAAACGCTGAAACATTAAAGCAGCCCATTGTTTTAAAATTAATGGTTTCAGTTCTTTTTTTATGATTTTTTTATAGGTGTTTCTCTGCAGCTCATTTAAAACAATTTGTCGTGCATGTTCTTTTAATATGGCTTTCTGGGTTTCACCTTCCTGTTTGCCCGATTTGTCTTTTTCAATAGCGGTTAAACGATTTAAAGCGGTAAGGGCAGTATTGAAACTATTCAGGTTTTGAACAAAAGTAGTCTGTAACTGTTCAATAATTAAACGTATTGTTTTAACGAGAGTGTTGTCAGCATTTTCTATGCCTATACCAAGGTGAGCAACCGTATCAAGCATTCTACGAGCGGTATGTTTGTCATTCTGAAAAAACTGAGCATCTAGCATTGCGACCTTGATTAGTGGAATCTGTAATTCAAGTAACAGTGACTTGATAGCAACGGAGACATTTTCATCGCGTAAAAAAGCCCCAAAAAGCATTTCAACAAAATCGATAGTTCGCCCATCAATCGCGTTGAGGGTTTTGGACATACTGGTGTTGCCCATTTTTGCCATACTGTTGAGCAGAGCGTGTTTAAAACTGTCTGTTCTTATACTGGTTTCATTAGGTGCAAATTTAGGCTTATAGCTGGTTTGCAAGTTGGTTAAGGCTTTAATTACATCACGACGATCATGGAACTGCTTGCCCGCGCCACTTTGTGCGGTAGATGCTCCTGCGCCATCATCACCTTCACCATTAATAAATTTCTTAATGGCTTTAGATACTTTTTCGGTGTCGTTTATATCAACGTTATTATCAGGTGTATCTGAATCTGAGCTCATGGTTATCGGTTCAAGTTCCTGTTGACGATTTTATTATATAATGCGGTTCGCTTTCTCAATTGTAGCCGGTGAACCTGAATTTATCACCAGTAGCATTACAATTACATTAAATAATTGTATATTAATCAGGTTTTTATGATTGTGACATTTGTTAAACTAGATGTGTTTGTAGAAAAATTACTCAGAAGTTAAATTATGTTTGTTTTACTCAATATTGAAGCCTTGCCCGATGATCTGCAGAATCTACCGGATAGTATGCTCCATAAACTTACTTTCAGGCTCGATTTCACGATAAAAGACGTACCTGATACATTTACAGGTATTGTTTTTGAAGATGCCCAGGGTGAGCTGCAGCTCCAGCATTTTAATAATCCCAAAGGCAATAAACGAAAGGTGATTACGCTTAAGAATAAGCTGGCTAAGGGCAGTTTTGAGCAGATTAAAATAGCTCTGTTTGCAAAAGCCCGGGGTGAAGAGCTTAAGTTGCCTCAGCAGTTAGAGATTCTTCAAAAACGAGTTTCAGGAACACCCAGAGCTGGAAATCTGGCTAAAAACAAATAACTACGACATTTTCAGGCGATTCAACAGGCATTATTAGCTTGAAATATTAAAAATCGTCCCAAGATAGCCTGCACACTGCGATTTCATCGCTATACCAATAAAGGGTAGGGTTAATTTCCGCTCCAGCTGGTGTAGAATTCGCGTCACTAATTTTATAGTGCCCGGGATAACTCCTCAGGGCACCACACATTCAGGTTTTGGAGTAAATGCCATGAGCGTTTCACAGCAACAGGTTGAAGAAGCAATTGCAAAATTTATAGATCCTTATTTAGAGAAGGATCTAAAAGCAGCAAATGCGGTTAAGGGTATTGATATTAATGGCACTGAAGTTGCGATTAAAGTTGTGCTGGGTTTCCCGGCTAAAGGTCATTACGCGAAAATCACTGATGAACTGACCAAGCTGGTAAGCGCGCTGGATGGTGTAGATTCGGTTAAGGTTGATGTGAGTCAGGATATAGTTGCTCACTCTGTACAATCCAGCCTGAAACCTTTAGAAGGCATCAAAAATATTATTGCCGTGGCATCAGGTAAAGGCGGTGTGGGTAAATCTACAACGGCGGTTAATCTGGCACTGGCGCTAAGCAAAGAAGGCGCAAACGTGGGTATTCTGGATGCAGATATCTACGGTCCAAGTATTCCTCGTATGTTAGGCATTACTGACAAGCCCGAATCTGAAGATGGTAAAACATTGAGTCCAATGATGGGCCACGGTATGCAGGCTATGTCGATTGGTTTTATGATCGATGACGAAACCCCAATGATCTGGCGTGGCCCGATGGTTACACAGGCACTTGAGCAGTTGCTGGTTGATACTCAGTGGAAAGATCTGGATTATCTTGTAATTGATTTACCGCCTGGAACAGGTGATGTTCAATTAACACTGGCTCAGAAAGTACCGGTTAGTGGTGCAGTTATTGTTACAACACCTCAGGATATCGCTTTACTGGATGCTCGTAAGGGTCTGAAGATGTTTGAAAAAGTAGAAGTACCTGTACTGGGTATTATCGAAAACATGAGTGTTCACATTTGTTCAGAGTGTGGTCATGCTGAGCCTATCTTCGGTCAGGGCGGCGGTGAGCGCATGTCTGAAGACTACGATGTAGATTTTCTTGGTGCATTACCTCTGGATATGGCAATTCGTACTAGCGGTGATGAGGGTCAGCCTTCAGTTGCTGCGGATGAAAATGGCACTGTTGCTAGTATTTATCGTGAAATTGCACGTCGCACAGCGGCTAAGCTGGCTTCACAGGCGAAAGATTATAGTAGTAAGTTCCCGAATATTGTTATCGAGAACAACTAAGCTAATTACAGCTTAGTTTGTAAAAAGGGCACTCCTTGTGGGTGCCCTTTTTTGTGCCTGTATAAATTATGATAGAATGCGCCCTCAATTAATTCAGTGCATCCCGGGAAGCCGTAATCAATGAGTATTAAGTCAGATAAGTGGATTCGTCGTATGGCGGAAAATGAAGGCATGATCTCGCCATTTGAGCCAGGTCAGATTCGTTATGATAATAATGATAATCGACTGATATCTTACGGTACCTCGAGTTACGGTTACGATGTGCGCTGTGCGAATGAATTTAAAATATTCACAAATATCAATTCGGCTATTGTGGATCCGAAAAATTTTGATGATGACAGTTTTGTCGATGTGCAATCTGATGTATGTATTATTCCGCCGAATTCCTTTGCTTTGGCTCGTACGGTTGAATATTTTAAAATTCCCCGCAGTGTATTAACGGTATGCCTTGGAAAATCAACTTATGCTCGCTGTGGCATTATTGTAAATGTGACTCCACTAGAGCCAGAGTGGGAAGGTCACGTAACGCTTGAGTTCTCGAACACAACGACCTTACCCGCAAAAATATATGCTAATGAAGGCGTAGCGCAAATGCTATTTTTCGAGTCAGATGAAGTTTGTGAAACGTCTTATGGTGACCGAGCGGGTAAATATCAGGGACAGACAGGCGTTACACTGCCTAAAGCATAAGCTAAACTCTGGTAATAAGCAGAATGATGTAACGCATTTATTCTGAAATATCTATTTTATCTATTCATTGTCCAGAGTAGATAAAGTAGACTATTCGTAAATGATCTAAAATTTCTAAAGAACTTAAAATAACAGGAAACAGATCCTTTGCTCAGTCTTGAAAAACTAATCGAACGCAGTGGAAAACTAGGCAGCCTGCCCGCCATTGTTTATAAAGTGTTTGCGGTAATGGATGAGTCTCATTCTACCGCCACTAAAATTGGTAAAGTCATTAATGATGACCCGGCTTTGACCGCGCGTTTACTTAAACTGGTTAATAGCCCTTTTTATGGCTTCACTGCAAAAGTTGATACGGTTTATCGGGCTGTTGCATTAATCGGTCACGAAGAATTACGCAGTGTTGTTATTGCAGCATCAGCTATTAATGTCTTTAATGGTATTCCTGCAGAACTTGTTTCAATGAAAGATTTCTGGAAACGAAGTTTAGCTGTTGCGGTAACTGCGAGAGTGCTGGCTGCATTTAAACGTGAAAAAACTATTGAGCGATTTTTTATAGCGGGTTTGTTACACGATATTGGTTCGTTGTTAATGTACCTGAAACTGCCAGAAGAAATGGCGCAGGTATTACAGCAGGAAACATCTAATGGTATTGAGCGCGCCAGAACTGAAAAAGAAATAATTGGTTATGAACATACAGAAGTAGGCGGTGGTCTTTTAAAAAAATGGAACCTTCCGCCACAAATATGTGCATCTGTTCGCTATCAGTTAGAGCCCGGTAAAGCGCCCGAAAAAGAACAGGAATCTGCCTGGTTGCTGTGTCTGGCTAATGAAATAGTGGATAAACATTTTGATCTGGAAACCGGTAGTGAGCTTGAAGAAATCGCTGGTGAAATTGATATAACTGTCTGGCAGCAAAACAAGTTAGACCCCTCTTTGTTGTCAACAATACTTGAAAAAGTTCAGCAGCAATTTGAGAGCTCAAAAGATGTTCTTATTTCCTGATTCAGTTAGTTTTCTCTGATTACCACGGTATTTTGTGGGAACCAGAAATAACTTCAGTATTATGGAATATGCGTCTCTTAAGTCAGTAGAGTTAATGTCTATTCAGGTAACTGAATAAAACGCGCAATTACTTTTCCGTCCTTTATCAACTCGGCTTTATCTTCACCTTCAACATTGAGTTGATAAATATCCTTAACCTCCTGATCTTCAGAGCGCAAACATTCAATACCTATATTCTGGCTACTTGTAGCAGACCAGCCGCAATAATGAGTTGGCGTCTCTATGCCATCTGTAAAAATTTCCAGCCTTGATTCGAAATGCACAAGCATCTTGGAAAAATGAGCAGCATTGTCACCAGATGCTACCCAGTTTCCAGAGGCAGGGTGAGGAGTGCAGGCAGATAAAGTTAAGAGGCTTAGCAAAAAAAGAGCACTTAATAATACTCTGGGTAATTTGGTAATTAATGATAGCGACATAGGTTTTATTCTCTAAAAATTAAGGTATGGAAAATCTCGTCCATAGGGTGTTGGTATTGAATTAAACAACAAGGTTTTTAATGTGTCTAGTACATTGGTCAAGTGCTAAGATATATTCATGATATATACTATAGAACAATGCAGTAATTTATAGAGCTAAATTATTGTCTCTATAAATGATCGAAAAATGCGTTTGTAAGTGATATTCTAGACTTAAGTACAATATACGCCTAATGGCCAATAGAAAGATGAAATCAAGCAGTAGCAGAACCATACTTATCGTTGATGATGAAGAAGCATTGAGTCATATGCTTAATGATTTGCTGTCGGGTGAAGGTTATAAGGTATTAGAAGCAAATAATGCTGCAAGAGCGCTTGGTGTTCTTAAGTCGACGCATGTGGATTTAATGATTTCAGATATAATTATGCCAGGTATGGATGGGTTTGAACTGGTCGCAAAAGTAAAAGAGCTGTATCCGCAGGTAAAAATTCAATTAGTGAGTGGCTATAGTGAGCAGATACAGGATGATAATGTGCTGCACAAGAAGATACTCTATAAGCCATATAGCCAGTTTGATATGATTGATCGGGTAAAAGACATCTTAAGTAGTGATGGTCTTGATAACGTAAATCAATAGTTTCCTAATGGGCGTGATATATATTTTTATCCAGGTGAGTGGCTATTTTTTATCTAGAAACCCATAAAACATAATAAAAACAGTATGTTCTGTACTTGTTCCTCGGCAGAATAATCTTTATACATATCAATATTTAATAAAAAGTAAGTCTTTATTATCTTCTGTCCTGCCTAACAAAGTGGAGTTTGTTTATTCGTCAACTATAATTAAATACGTCTAAATATTTCTTCTTTATGAGCATAAAATGGTAAGTGAGTGCAGAAAAAGTACAGTTATACCACCAGCAGTGGAGTCATTATTAGCTTCATGTACTAATTTGCCTAGCCTGCCGTCTGTTGTTGTTAAAATTATCGATGCTAGTAAGGACCCTGATATCAGCCTGACTGATGTTGCGGATATTATTCGTGTTGACCCCGCTTTATCGGTAAAACTACTCAAAGTTGCTAATTCATCTCTTTACGCAAGGCGTCGAAAAATAACAAGTTTGCGTGAAGCTTTAACACTACTGGGGCTGAACGCATCACTGACAATTGCGCTAAGTTTCTCCATTGTTAAGTCACTTAATAAAAGTTTAGATGCCAGAATCAATTATGATATGTTCTGGAAAAGATCAATTTTATCAGCAACTATCGCTCGACAAATAGGTTTAAAGCTTAAACTTCCAAATCTTGAAGATTTTTTCCTGGCTAGTCTGTTACAGGATATTGGGATTTTGGCAATCGACTGTTCAAGTATCAATGGGATGGAGAATAACTATTCATCTAGTCACATGGACAGGATTCATAGTGAAAAAAATGAGCTAGGAGTTGATCATTCAGATGTTGGTGCCTGGTTATTAAAGTCATGGAATATACCTGAAAAACTATATAAGGCAGTTTTGTGTAGCCATGTAGCATTTAATAAACCTGTAAAAGCATATGAAGAAGAAATTTTTTATCAATGTGTTGGTCTTTCAGGGGGACTTGCTGATTTATGGTTTGAAAATAACAGGCAAAAAACGCTTGAGCAGAATTTTTCATCGATTGAAGACATTCTTGGTTTTAAAAATGAAGAAGTTAACGATTTTATAAATGAAATAAATGATATGTTGCCAGAAATGTCGAGTTTATTTGAGATGAATCTGGTTGATGAGAAAACACGTGAACAACTTATAAGTGAAGCGCGCGATATATTAATGGTACGGAATCTTGACCTTATAAGGCAGTGTGAAGAACATCAGAAAGAAGTAAGTGATTTACTTAAAAAATCAAGAGATATTGAAGAAGAAGCCAGTCATGATCATTTAACGGGAGTATATAATCGTAAATATATAGATAAACTGTTAAATGAAAAGTTTAACAATGATGATGATTATGAACCAATGTCGCTTGCTTTTATCGATATAGATGATTTCAAATTGATAAATGATACCTATGGTCATTTGGCTGGTGATAAGGTATTACAGGGTATAGCCAGTTTTTTTACGGATAATATACGTGAGACAGATGTAGTTGCTCGATATGGTGGTGATGAATTTTTACTTTTATTACCCAATACTTGTTCTGATATAGCGCACGACCTATTAAAGCGATTAAATAATAAACTGGAGAAAAGTTCAGGCACAAATTTTGAAGGTAATTTATTAAAGGTTTCAATTTCATTTGGTATGGCTACCCATGTAAAGGATGCTATCTTTGAAAAATTACATGATTTAATACAGGCAGCTGATAAAGAACTGTATAACGCAAAGAAAAATAAAAAATATCTGTAAGAACATCATAGAAAATAAATCTATGTCTATGTCTATGTCTATGTCTATGTCTATAATATTAGTATTCTTCCTGTTTATATTAACTGATTTATCGATATCGATTTTTTAGTGATTTTATAAATAAATCTGTCTATCGCTTCAGCGCACTCTATTGGTGCGTTGAGTCCGCTTCTAGATAACCTTACATAGTACAGGTCTATTTGTATTGAAGAATGAGATTAAATAAATTGATTAGCATACTTTAAGTATATATCTGTGAATAGCTTATTAGTTATTGTTTTCTTTGAAAAAGATTAAGAAAACAAGCGTATAAGGGGCGGATTTCATACCAAAAATAACTTGCGAAATACCGGTGGCTCAATGAATAATGTAATAAAAATGATAAAAAAAAATAAAAAATTATGAAACTGAGGAATCAAGTTGAAAATTGCTGTTATTGATGACGAAATTGATATTCGTGATATTGTTAGGACAGTTTTAGAAAAGGAAGGCTATGATATTGTTGAGGCAGAAAATGGAATATCAGGACTGGAGTTGATTCGTAAATCAGCACCGGACCTTATTGTATGCGACATAACTATGCCAGAGATGACGGGTGATGAGCTGTTTAAAGTGTTGCGTGAATCAGAATCAGACCTTGCAGTAATACCGTTTGTCTTTTTAAGTGGTAGTGTGGATACTGAAGATAAAATAAAAAGACTAAATAATGGTGCCGATGGTTGTTTTAAGAAGCCGGTTAATCTCAGCTTGTTGGTAGCACATATAAATTCACATCTTTCAAGAGTCGCTCGTGTCTCAGAATTTTTTAAAAAAAATCTGGATGATATCGCTGAGGCATTACCTAATTCTATTAATCATGATTTTTCAACTTATAAATCCTTAACTGTTAATACTTTAGGTTATATTAGTGTGCTTGTATCGGCAATTAACGTTGATAGAGAAAAGAATCAAGATGAACAAATGACGGTAAAAAAGTTAACAACAGAGAATAGTGATGTAGTTGTTGATAATTTCTCACGACTTTTGGTTAAAGATGTCGTGCAAAGTGAGATAGATTATATTCATTATTGCTTGAATGGGTTTAAAGAAAGAAGAAAGCTAGTTAGATCGGCGAATGGTGAAGATTTGAGCTGGACTATGATCTTTATGGTTGTCGAGGCAGAATTAGAAGGTTTTAAATTATTTGTTTCTGATTTATATGTAAGCGTTCCATGCGCAAAATCAACAATTAATGCAAGAATAAGTAGTCTAATTGAGGATGATGTTCTAATAAAAAGTTGTGATTTAAGCGATGGTCGAAGGCAGCAGTTAATGTTAACGGAGCGCTTTAGAGATGAGTTAATGAATCATATAAAGGCTAATATTGAAATGGTTAAACAGGTTGGATAACTTATATTGTTAGGATTCAATATAAGTAAGGTGCTGTAAATTTAACGGGTATGGTTTGTGCCATTAATTGATAATATTGTATCAAGGTTAAATAAAAACATTTGAGTTTAAATGTTTTTATTGTTGCGTTATAAGGTGATGGATTAAATGCGCAGTAATAGTGTAAAGGTGTTTTTTACGTTTTGTATGAAACGTAACGATTTATTCTCATTTGTTTTGATAATCTACTGTCTTGTTAATTATCAAAATGCAATGGCTCAAAATAATTCAAATCATAAAAAAATTCATATAGGTGTTTTATATTGGTCTATGAACATTCCAGGTCAGGTTGCTATGCGAGATGGACTTGAGTTGGAAGCTGATATGATAAATGATCGATCATTAAGTAACGGGCTTCCCCGTGTTGAACTATTGAAACGAGTGGCAGGTGATGGTCAAAAAGGGATTGAGAAGCAAATCTCTCAAATGTATGAGCTTATTAAGTTAAAACCGGATGCTATTATTGTCCAGCCAACTGATAACGTAGCACTTGTAGATCCACTAAGAGAAGCAAACAGACAAAATATTCCTGTCATTGCTTACGATCAGTATATAAGTGGAGGGGAGCTGTCAGGGTTTATTACATCTGATAATGAGCAGGCCGGGTATCTGAATGGCGAATATGTGGCAAGCCATTTTCCAGATGATCAAAAAATAAAACTAATTTTAGTCGAATACCCTCATGTCTCTTCTACCGTAGAGCGTTTAAATGGTTTTTTAGATTCTTTGAGTGATCATGGGCAATTATATGAAATATTAAAAACATATAAAGCTGTGCAACCAGAAGAGGGACGCAGGGCCGGATTGAGTATATTAAAAGACTTTCCAGAGCATGGGAGTATAGACGTTATTTTTACTGTTAATGATGGTGGCGGCTTGAGCGTTGTGGATGCACTTGTAAGTGGTGGGCGAGATGAGATTATGGTTGTTAGTATTGATGGTGATCCAGAGTCTGTGAAAAATATACAAGCTGGTCGATTAACGCAAATTGATTCGGCGCAGTTTTGTGGAGCAATTGGGAGTGAGGCAATGATTAGCGGTTATAAAGTGGCAACAAACCAGCCTGTTAAGAAGCATATATTAATTCCGGTATTTCCAGTGACTATAAAAACGCTCTCACTCTACTCAGGTTGGTCAGGTGATATACCTCAATCTTTTCGTAAACCATGGACAGCGAATGACCCCATATGGACGGGCAAGATAATAACTGATAAATGAAATATTCCCATTCGGATTTAAAAAAAGAAGTCTTATTATTGTCAAGTGTGGATAAAAGACTGACTTTGTCTTTTGGCGTGCTTATTTTAGCCCTGATGATTGGTGTAATGGTAGTCAGTGGTATTAACCTTAGTGGCGTGATGGACAGGGAAGAGAAAAAATTATCCAGATTATTTACTCATGCATTAGCTACGTCTGTTTCAAGAGTCAGTTTTTCAGGAAGACATCATGTTCAGTTGTTGCTTGAAGAAACTCAAAAGGAATATTCAGATATTAAGTCATTGATAACAACAGACCTTGAAGGTTATGTAATAGCAAGTAGTATAAAGGAAAAAAATGGCACTGAATTAGAAGGTAGATCTAAGGAAATCGCTATAAATCTACTGGCTAATAAAAATTCCAGTTATATGAGATATACCACATTTAATGGAGAACCAGTTATTGAGATAACTTTGCCTTACAGTGGTGGATTTAATAATGAAGTTCAAGGTGTAGTGCAAATTAATTTATCAACATTAAAAAAAGAACAGGACGTAAAAAACGGGATTGTACTCATAGCTGTAATGGTCGCATTGTTACTAGGAATAAGTATTGTAGTTGTACGTAAGATTAGTTTGTATTTTAGTAGTCCTATAAGATATCTTGCTAGTGATATGGCTGCTACGCTTTGCGCTATTCCTGATATGTTATTTGAACTTGATATTGAAGGTAGGTTTATTCATGTTATGGCAAATAATGAAGAACGGCTTCATGAATTAAATGATTATTTTCATGGTAAAAAAGCTAGTGAAATCTTTTCTACTGAAGATTCAGAAATTGTCATGTTGGCTCTTGAAGAAGCGAACAAAACAGGTGAATCACATGGCCACCAGATATCACTGGAAATGTCAGACAAGTTATTCTGGTATGAAATTTCTATTGCACGTAAAAAATATGAACTGGTTGAAAGTGCCAGGTTTATCGTTATTTCACGAGATATAACCGAGCGTAAAAAAATTGAAAAAGAACTCTACGAATATCGTGAGCATCTTGAAGAATTAGTGCAGGATCGTACATTAAGTATGAGGGCTGCATGTGAGGAAGCAGAACAGGCTAATTCTGCAAAGTCAGAATTTTTATCGCGTATGAGTCATGAATTGCGTACGCCTATGAATGCTGTGTTGGGATTTGCGCAGGTTCTAGAGATGGATATAGATGAAAATAATAAGTCCCAGAGAGAGAGTGTTAAAGAAATACTTGATGCGGGTTATCATTTGCTGGAATTAATAAATGAAGTGCTGGATTTATCACGTATAGAGTCAGGTAAACTGGATATAAAAATAGAAACAATTTACGCTGATTGGATCATTGATCAATGTATAGCGCTTATAAAACCGCAGGCTAATCAGAAAAATATAAATATTATTGATTGTGCTGGTAAGGAAAAATACAAGATACATGCTGATCATGTTCGTTTCAAACAGGTCATGTTGAATATTATGTCCAATGCAGTTAAATATAACCATGAGTCAGGGTCTATAACGTTAGAGTGTCATGTAACAGAAAAGCAGAAGTTTCGTATTAGTATAACGAGCACAGGAAAAGCTTTATCTAATTCTGAAATCAATAAAATATTCACACCTTTTGAGCGTCTGGGAGTGTCTGATGGAATTGAAGGAACGGGTATAGGGCTTGTGATTAGCAAACATCTTGTGGATGCTATGGGCGGTTCTATTGGTATTGAATCCAGTGAGCTCAGGGGTAATACGTTCTGGGTTGATCTGCCTTTAGATGAAACTTAGAATGTGCTGATAAATATTGTAATATAATTAACATATTAAAGATTTGAAATCTATTCGTCGTTAGGTATACCTTTATATTTCTTAAATTGAAAGTGTTTTTGATTGTCATTATGTTTATGGAATCACCAAAAACACAGTAAACGTTTCAGTTCGATAATCGAGTTTTATATTCGCAGTTCCGTTTCTTAAAACAGTAAACACACCTGAAGAACCTGTGATTTCTTCAATTACGTCACCATCTCCTGCTGTTATGCTGTAAACCAGTTCGTCATCGGTTGTAATGAGTCGGGATGTTGAGTTTGTAAAATTGGCAATGACTTTGAGAGTGATTTCATCGGGTCGTGAACTGAGTGTTTCACTGGTGTTATCGGTTAGGTCGATGTCATTAGCTGTAACTGTGAAGGATGAAACGCCAAGTTTGTCTATCGTTATGCTCGAACTAGCATCTAAACAATCAATGCCGGCATCGCAACTAACTTGACTGCTAAGCACTACACCCTGTGTGATGTCTATACTGCTTAATGACTGGCTTATTGTGCCGCATGCAGTAGTAAGTACAGCAGATGTTGATTCTGTTAGGCCATTAACATCCACGCGTTGAAAATCACTGGAAAATGTCACGCTAGCATTTGTGGCGTTATCAATGCCCCATTTACTGTTCTGGCTAATGTTTTGGTTAAAATTCGAACCATCTTCGGCCTGATAGTTTCCTATAGTTATCAATGAAATTGATTTGTCTTTTTCTACGTTAGCACTGGTTACATTGCAGGTGTCTAAATCAGTATTATCATTATTACAAATTTTAATACTGTTTAGTGTGTTACTCACATTCTGATTGAAATCAGCAGAGGTTTTTTCTGTATTGCTAAAAACGGATAGAGCTTGAGCTTGAATAATTATATTGCCTGCAGCAAGTGTATGTAGATTTGCCTGATTGTTTTCAGTGCTAATATGAGCACGTTGTGATGTGCTGTTATCTTCCTGATTACGAATTAACCAGACAATGGTATTTATAATATTACTATCTACCAGGCGTATTTCATTTATGCCATTACTGTCAATGTAACGAGCGACAGGTTTTATGTTTTTTGACTGGCACATGTTAATGCTTAGGTCTTGTTCGTTTAACTGAACAACTTCATCAAATTTTGCATCTGATACTTTTATCTCGAATGTTTCAACTAGCGGGCCAAATTTAGCAGTCAGGGTGATGAGCTCTGCTGAGTTGCCAGCTGAAAAATATCCTGTTTGATCTATAGTGCTAATGGCATTATCAGAAAGAGACCAGATTACGTCGTTGTTGATGATTGTTGTATCAATATTATTAGATTTTACGCCTTGTAAAACAAAGTAAAATTCACTGTTAATTGATAATATGCTTTCATTTAGCTCAATGGGAAAACTGATTGAAATAATATCCTGATTTGCCAGAGTATGCAGATCAACGAGATTGTTTTCTTTTTCTGAGTCGCTACATGCGTTTATGAAAATAAATAAAATACTTATAACTAAAACGAAGAGTTTTCTAAAAAACATAACGTACACCAATGCTTAAAAAATTAATATTTAAGTCATCACCTTTGTATAAACGCATGATGTCCATTTTTAGTTTTAGTTCAGGAATAGATGTAAACGCTTCTTCCAGACCGAGTCCGATGCTAGCTCCTTCAAAGGTGTCCGTTGTGTCTGCTATGTTTGGGTAACTTGAATCCACTTCAATCTGACTGGCTCCAATTATTAAATGTATTTTGAGGCTGTTATCCCTGTAAGGTAAATAGTGATAGAAAATAGAATTTACTGAGGGCACATCTACAGTCAGTTGATTAAGGCTGTCATCATTAATGCTGCTCATTACTACCAGTTCAAAGAGGTGTGCATCGAATTCGTAACCCAGACGAACATCCACTAGTGTGGGGCGAGTGGATGCATTGCTCGTGTCAATTTTAATCAGAGCAGGTGCCAGACTAATATAAATGCCAGTGCTTTCTGATGCATTAACGCTTGGTACGTTGAATAATACAAAAAAAAGTAGTGTCTTAATAAAAGATTTCATAAGTTTATCTTAGTGATATTACTTTCCAGTTGTGTCGTTGTGCATATTCCAGTAATTTCTCATCCGCATCGACTACAACCGGGTTTTCTGCTTCTAATAAGAGCGGCAGATCATTGTGTGAGTCACTATAAAACCAGCTACCGGTCAAATCCAGTTTGTGTTCGGTCATCCATTGGTCAAGGCGTTTAACCTTGCCTTCCTGAAAGCAGGGAGTGCCATCAATTTTTCCAGTGTATCTTCCGTTTATCAATTCCGGCTCGGTAGCGATCAGGTTGTCGATGCCAAACGCTTTAACTATTGGGCCGGTAACAAAACTATTGGTAGCGGTTATAACGACCAGTGTATCGCCCTGATTTCTATGATACTCAATTAAATCGAATGAAGCGGGGCTCATAATGGGTTTTATTTTTTCCTCAAAAAACAGTTTGTGCAGTGATAGCATTTTTTCTTTGGGATTTTGCACGAGAGGCTGTTGTGAAAAAGCCTGAAATTCGTGTATATCTAATGTGCCGTTTTTATACTCTTCATAAAAACGCTCATTCTCCCGTGCAAATACGTCAGCATCAACCACGCCCTGTTCAGTAAGAAACTCGCCCCATAAGTAGTCGCTGTCACCTGCCAGTAAGGTATTATCGAGGTCGAAAAGTGCTAAAGCCATAAATAAAACGCCATAAATAAAATTATTAGGAAACCATTTCTTATAGATTTGATCTATAGTTTAACAGTAGTAGCATATTGTAACTAAAACATTGCGCAAAGCTCTGATTTTTGGAAGAATCAGAGGTAACTTTTAAACAGGTAGTTGTAAGTGATTGATTCTGACGGATTTCGGCCTAATGTAGGCATCATATTAAGCAACCCGGAAGGCAAGGTCTTCTGGGCGCGCCGTTATGGTCAGAATGCATGGCAATTTCCACAGGGTGGCATTCATCAGAATGAATCGCCAGATCAGGCAATGTTTCGTGAATTATTTGAGGAAACCGGTTTAAGTCCCGAGCATGTAGAGGTTGTGGGTAAAACCAGTAAGTGGTTACGTTATCGATTGCCCAAATGGATGGTGAGGAAAAATAGTCATCCGGTTTGTATCGGGCAGAAACAGATCTGGTTTATATTGAAGCTGACCGGTACCGAGAATGATTTTAATTTGAGTACCATGGACAGGCCCGAGTTTGATAACTGGTCATGGGTCGATTACTGGCACCCTATGAGTGAAGTTGTATTTTTTAAGCGTAAAGTCTATAAGAGGGCTTTAACTGAGCTTGAGCCATTATTGCTTGATCAGATAGCGACCTGAAACTGAGATTAAAATGGTCTAACGACCACCAGAATCACAATTGCTGTCAGTATCAACACTGGAAATTCATTAAACCAGCGATACCAGATATGGTTGTGTCTGCTTTCATCATTGGCAAACACCTTTACCAGATGTCCGCAGTAAAAATGATAAGCGATCAAAAAGCCCACTAATACCAGCTTAATATTCATCCAGATTGTATTGAATAGCTGCCATTCAATCATTAGCCATATCCCGAGAATAACTGAAATAATCATAAACGGTGTGATGAATCGATAGAGTTTACGTTCCATGATTTTAAAGCGTTCACTGCCTGCTTCGTCATCTGTCATTGCATGGTAAACAAACAGGCGAGGCAAATAAAACAGTCCGGCAAACCAGCTGACCATAAAAATGATATGAAAGGCTTTAACCCAGAGCATAATGATCTCAAATTATAAAAAGTGGCTCATGATAACGTGTGTTTGTGTGTAGACAAAGCTTCGTGCCTGTTATCGCAACACAAAGATTGTTTCTGCAATAGAATAAGCACTTATAACTGAACTTGAACGGTGTTATGTCAGTTTAATTCAGTCTATACTTACGGCCTAAATATCAATCACTTGTTTGAACTTGTTAATTCGAGTTTGAACTTTATTATCTATTTGAGGTTGTCCCATGATTAAAGCCGGCATAGTCGGTGGTACCGGTTACACAGGCGTTGAGTTGTTGCGTTTGTTAGTTGCACATAAAGACGTTGAATTATCGGTGATTACATCACGCTCTGAAGCGGGTCAGGCTGTGTCCAGTCTGTACCCTAATCTGCGCGGCCATGTAGATATAAATTTCTCAGAACCAGATATTGATTCGCTTGCTAAGTGTGATGTAGTCTTTTTTGCGACGCCAAATGGTACCGCAATGAAAATGGTGCCGCAGTTACTGGAGGCGGGTGCTAAAGTGATTGATTTGGCCGCTGATTTTCGTATAAAAGATACTGCCACCTGGAAACAGTGGTATGGCATGGATCACGCCTGTCCTGATATTCTGGAAGAAGCCGTATACGGTATGCCCGAGTTGAATCGGGAGGCAATTAAACAGGCTCGAATCATTGCCAATCCTGGTTGCTATCCAACGGCGGTGAGTCTGGGTTATATCCCGCTGATAGAAAATAATCTAATTGATGATGCACACTTAATTGCCGATGCTAAATCGGGTGTAAGTGGTGCCGGGCGTGGCGCCAGTGTTGCGACTTTATTATGTGAAGCAACGGAAAGTGTAAAAGCATACGGGGTTGACGGGCATCGTCATTTGCCAGAAATACGTCAGGTGCTGGGTGGTGTCGCCGGTCATGATGTTGGGCTCACCTTTGTGCCTCATTTAATGCCAATGATTCGGGGTATAGAGGCGACTTTGTATGGCGTGTTAAAAACTGATGTAGATGATTTGCATCAGATATACGCTGAACGTTACAAAGACGAACCATTTGTAGATGTGTTGCCATTAGGATCTGTGCCAGAAACACGTAGTGTAAAAGGCTCTAATATGTGTCGTATATCTGTATTTCGCCCGCAGGGTGGCGATACGGTTGTAGTTTCGTCAGTGATTGATAATCTGGTGAAAGGTGCAGCTGGTCAGGCTGTGCATAATATGAATTTAATGTTTGGTCTTGATGAAAAGACGGGTATTAGCCAGGTTGCGTTGCTGCCTTAAGAATGTATTAAGAGAATATGAAGAAAAAAGCACCTGTACATAGTAAGCACCTTATCTCGATTCATCATCCGCATTTGTGGCTTGGAGCCGCAGTAGCCGGTGTGTTGATCATTTGTATGGTTGTCTGGAGTGCGTTTCAATATGGTAGAAGTGTGGCGGGTTTTGATCAGTCAGATTATGATCAGCAGATAGAGGTTCTACAAATATCACTAAATGAGCAAACGGCCAGGAAAGAGGACGCTTTGCGTGAAAATGCCCGTTTATCAAGGGGAAGTGATATTCAGAAAGACGCTAGTAGTCAGGTTCGTGAAACACTTACGGCATGTGAAGAAGATGCTTTGAAAATGAAAGAAGAGCTAACTTTCTATCATAATGTGGTCACACCAAGAAAATCCAAGCGCGAAATCCAGGTTAATAAAGTTGTATTTAGTGCTGGGGAAAATGGGGCGTATAATTATAAGGTCGTATTAATTCAGGTAGGACGACATGATACCGTGCAACGTGGTTATGTTGAGCTATCATTTAATGTACGTAAAGCAGACGGTACAGAGGTGCGTTTAGACTTGCCAACTGTATCCATTGGAAAAGCAGTTAAGCGTCAGAAATTTGGATTTAAATATTTTCAAAACTTTGAAGGTGGTATCAGATTTCCTGAAGGATCTGAGCCATTATCATTACATATAAAAGCGCAGCCTAAGAGCGCGAAAGTTCCCAGGTTAAATAAAGAATATGCCTGGGATGACCTAATTGCTGGAGGAAGTGAAGCTCATGTGGGGCAAGAAAAAAAACAAATCAACTAAGATAGAGACCCTGATCGGTACAGCAATGGAGATACAGGGTGATCTGATCTTTTCCGGTGGTTTACATGTAGACGGTAAAATAGTCGGTAATGTTATAGCTGAAGAAGATTCTCATTCAATGCTTGTGCTGAGTGATCAGGGGCAGATAGAAGGTGAGGTACGTGTGCCTTATGTCGTGCTGAATGGTCAGGTAACTGGTGACGTTTATGCAAGTGAGCGTGTAGAGTTATCTCGCCATGGGCAGGTGAAGGGTAATGTCTATTATAATTTGTTGGAAATGGCAATGGGCGCAGAGGTGAATGGTAACCTTGTGCATTGTAAGGATGATAAAAAACTCCTTGAATTTCAAACAGATAACAATGAAAAGCATGAGGAAGACAGCGAGCCTAGCCCTACAGCCAGTTAAATTGCCTGCAGCATAAAACTTGACTAAATTAGTCAGGTAATGCAGAATTTGGCTGATTATAGATTGATAGTATTTTGGAGAGATTGAATGACTGCTGAAACAGTTGATAACGCGATGCCTGATCCACTGGATTTTACAGATGCGGCAGCGGCGAAAGTGAAGGGCCTGATCGAAGAAGAAGGCAACCCTAATCTAAAGTTACGCGTATTTATTTCTGGCGGTGGTTGTTCGGGCTTCCAGTATGGTTTTACCTTCGATGAAGAAATTAAAGACGGTGATACTGAAGTAATGAATGATGGTGTTACGCTATTAATTGATCCGATGAGCTTCCAGTATCTGGTTGGTGCAGAAATTGATTACAAAGAAGATTTGCAAGGTTCACAATTTGTAATTCGTAACCCGAATGCACAAACAACCTGTGGTTGTGGTTCTTCATTCTCACCTGCATAGTTTTAAAGTATTTATACATAAAAAAAGAGACGTATTGCGTCTCTTTTTTTATGTCTGTAGGAGTTAGCTTCAGCTGACGAACGTGTCTGCAAATTAAGAAATGTATATTGGGATATATCTTAAAACCACAAAGATACGTACATTCGTATAACGCCCGCTGTAAAACTATATAAAGGCTCATTACCGGCACCATTTTTTACCCTGATATCTCTGAAATTGTCATAATCAAATGACATGAAAGTGTAAAAGAAATTTGCTTCCCCACGTTCAAAAAAGGATGAGTCACCTGCATCAAATTCATATTTAACACCCATACCTAAATTATAATCAGTGAAGGTGCTGAGCTCTTTATCCCTTGCATAAACATTCTGTGGATCCTGGAAAGGAAATAAATCACTATAAAAATTAGCCTGCGTTTGTGAATAAAAGCGGAAGCTGGTTTCAAATGTCCAGTTTTCTTCTAATGGGTGAACATATCCAATTTCATAGGTATCTGCTTTTATTCCCCAGGTATCAGTGAAGTAGCGATAGCTTCCATAAACGGCTGCTCTATATGGCAGGTAGTAACGTAAAGCAACACTGGCCGCATTAGATGTTCTTGTTTCCGGGTACTTTTCAAGTTGAAAACTATAACCATCAACATTGCTGGAATCAAGATATCGTATTGAACGATACGGATTATTAAGAAAACCTTCGTCGGTAATAATGTCATATGCCAGTGTCATTATTAAATTTTTCGTGAGTACCTGTGATAATGATGTGCGGTAATCTTTGAAATCAGAAAAATCAAGAAATGTGTCATCTCCAGTTTTGGTTATTATATTATCACCAAATGAATAAGATAAACTGATCGTAGTCATGCTACCAAACATTTCCTGACTGACACCAAAAGAATTGGTGGCCGCATCAAAATCTTTTTCAACACTTTTTGTGAAGCTGTAACTGAGAGTAGATTTATCGTCCAGATAATCAGCCCCAATCGATGTTTGTGTTCTGGCTTCTGTGTATTCACTGGCCTGTGTTACGGCATCAATAGACGCACTTGAAATATTATCTGCATAATAATTTGCAGATACTGATACTTTATCTGCGAAGTTTTTCCGTACTAAAACGGATGGGCCATCAATGGTAATGCCGCCACCGGTATAATTGTGGTAAAGCACATCAGCTCTTTCTTCTGGTAATGTGGCTGCACTCAGTGAACGAGTTACAAGTAGCAGACTTAATAAAACGTAACAAAGAAATGTTGTGTTTTGTGTGTTATTAATTACAGCCACAACCACCACCTGCTGCAGTTGCTGCACCTCTGGCACCTTCACGGGCGTCGTGTACGTGTCCTAAGTATGAGCTGGAAACCGGGTCTCTGTCGAATAGCATAATAGGGTCTGCAAGGTTACCTTTTTCATAAGGTTTTACCCAGGGTTCTATATTGCTGCATGCACTTAGTAGTAAAAACACAAAGGTGGTTAATATTTTTTGTGTGGGTTTATTCATTCAATAAACCTTCTATAACCTGTTGAGTTATTTTTTGTTGTTTTATTTGAGAGTCATCAAGCGAGTGACGTAAGTAGCCGTCTTTATCTATTAAAAATAAAGTGGGTAAATCCGATACGGAATATAAGCGACTCGCCTGATTGAATGTATCTAATAACACAGGGTAATCAAACTTACGCTTTTTTATAAAACGTGTGGCAGTTAGAAGATCTTCATCAATGTTAACAGAGAGCAGGGTGAACTCATTGTTTTTGTTACTTTGATAATATGTATTAATAACTGGAAATTGCTGGATGCAGGTGCCACACCTTGAATCCCAGAAGTTTAGTGCAATCACTCTGCCACGTAATTCAGAAAGTTTGATATTTTTACCACTCTGGCTTTTCAGAGTGAAGTTCCAGGCGAGTTGCTTGCCTGATGCATCAGTTTCTTCAGATGTTTTTTCTTCTTCTGCCAGCGTTATATTGCTGATTAAAATAATTAAACAGAAGACGAGTTGTTTTAAGTGAAATCGTGACTGTAAGTAAGACATGTTATTTAGTTTTGTCATCAGCTAAAAATAAAATCCTGCACCAAAAGAAATTTCCATATTATGTGTGCGTTTAGCCTGACCAAAAAGATCTATCTCGAAAGTATGATCACGAACATCAGCATAAATAGTCATGTAATTATTGGTGACAACACGATATCCAAATCCCCAGCTAAATGTGAAGTTATCGCGGCCAGCAAATTCGGTATTACCTGCGCCTGCTATTACATATAAAGCGGTATTAAATGTGGTGTTATCTGAAACAAAAGATTCACCAGGAAATAGATCGTAGCCAACATTGACTAGATAATATGTAAAATCTCTTTCATCGCTGGATAGTATTGGGGTGCTTGGTAGCAATACTTCAATACTGGTTTTACCAGCGCTTGAGAAACCAAATTCGACATCTGTAAAAAAGTTCTCAGATACACGATAGGCAAACTTGGCACCAATGACCGAGCTTGTGCCGAAATCTTCAATGCTCAATAGGCCGAAAGAAAGGATAACTTCAAAGTTATCCGGATTGATTTTCGATTCCTGAAATTCCAGGCGCTCAATATCGGGCTGAATAACAGGTTTTGTAACCTGTTCAACCTCAAGTTCTGATGCATTAATGTTTGCACTCGTTAGTGCGATCAAAAAGTAAAAGCAGCCTAAAAGAAGACTGCGAATCCTGCCTTCCATTCGTCTATATCCTCGTTGTTATCATTATCTTTGGTAGAAGAAAAAACAGTATATTGACTGTATTCTAACCGTAGGATAATTTTTTGTGTTAAATGTGTTTTTATGCCAAAACTAATATTCGAAAACTGATTAGTCTGATCAACCGGTTGTATTGTTGTCGATGAAGGTTTGACGTCAATTATACCGGTGCCCATTAAAAAATAAGGTGAATACTTCCACTCGGGAAAGGGTTGCATAACCAGACTTAGTTTGAATAAAAGACTGCTGGAAATGTCACCAATAGATTGTGTGATACTGGCTTCTGTGGCGAAATTTGGATTAAATAAATAAGAGCCATAAGCACTCAGCGACGGTGCGCTACCAAAGTCTCCAACCATTACACCCCATTCCCAGTCACGTTCGGTAAATTCTTCATGTGTGATTTCGGCGAACTTTATTGGATCGCCATTAGCAGAAAGTGTTCTGGAAAATTGATCGTAATGCACCCAGCCTACTAATTTTTTCTGGTTACGTATTTTAAACCAGTTGGCGCGACGGTTAATAACTTCAATAAATGCTCCCTTTTCCATTACATGAAATATAGGGTAACCACCGCCCGGGCCGGTATGCATTTCAATATATGGGTCAGCAATTTTTACTTGCTGCAATGGTTCAGAGGCAGAGTAAACATTTACACTGAACAGCTGAATTATCAGCATGACAGTCAATTTTATATACATAGTGCGCGCTTAATAGCCCTGAAAGTGGTTACCGAATATTTTCATTTTGGTTCTTATTATAAACTAGTTTTGTGGAGCCAATGGGTCAAATGGGTTGTTGAAGTATTGGCCGCCTATATCCAGATATTCCGAAATTAAACGCAATTCTGCAGGTGTAAGCATATTAGCATGATTCACAACACCGGCATCAGATAGTGATGGTAATGCTCGGCCTGCATTAAGCTCTGTTTGTGTCATCTTTTCTATAAAGTAACTGACACGAGCGCCATTCGCGTTCATGCTAGGTGATAGTTCACGACCCGGATCGGGAACCTGCTCCGTAAGTTGTACACCATTAGCATCTAATACGGGGTTGCCATCGTCATCAAAGGCTAGTTGGGTAATGAGCACATCTATCAGGATATTGCCGCTTATGTCCTGAAAATTATCGTTGAAAAATAGTTCACGATACGATTCTATGTGTTGCACCTCTTCATCTGAAGGGTCAGTTGCAGTTAAGTCTAATTGCCCTGCAGGTACCATAACCACTCCCACTGAATCTACAGTAGCATGGCAGTTGGTGCAGGTGTTGTCAGGGTTAATGCCATTTATATCTGAGCGATCAACATCCCAGATAGGTTGTATGTGTTCCTGATAATTTATTACGGTGCGACATGCGGCATTCCACTGAGTTTCACAGGGAGCGGTATTTGGAGCGGGTGTTGTCAAGCTTGATAGTTCAGCAGTAGGTACACCTGAATAAGTAATGTTAAATGTAGCATCAGGAGTAAGAGCTGGAATAGTTGGGTCAGTCCAGACATCAATAAATTCAATATTAATGCTTGGATTTGATGATTCTGGTTGTGCGCGACTTAATGCTTCAGCCATCGTATCACCAAAGTTCACAAGGTAATCACTCATCGTTACAGGATTTTGTGTATTCGGGTAAATATATCCATCAGAGGGTGCACCGGTATTTATTGAGGCAGCTTCCGCATCTAACCTTCCGTGAGGTAAGGGCAAAACTCCATTCGTGTGAACATGACAGCCAGAGCAGGTTGAAGTATCGCCCGCATTTACCTGTAACCAGTTTTCATGGCGTGAGCCGATTCGACGTGCATCTTTGTCCAGAATCTCAAAGTAAAAAGCGATATTAGCAGGTACTTTCACCAGTACAGAACCATCAGGTTGAATTGGGCTATAGCCAATAATTTCTTTCATACCGAATGTTCGGCCGCCACGACCAAAAGCTCGAGCGGATAAGTTCGGAGGGTTTGCAAGGTCAGGGTCACGTCTGTCTGGCAGGCCAACGGCTTTAACCAGACGTATAAAACGAGCTGGACGTTGATCTGCCGTTGCTATTGCAGGGTCACCCAGAGATAAAACATCGGTTACCGTTGCATCAGTGCATACGTTAAGGAAGCAGCCATTAAAATTGCTGTCGCCAAAGTCGTAAACGCTACGAATATAAAGCAGTCCTACTTTCTCACTAATTAATGTTGTATCTAGTTCTGCTTCAGGTTTGCCTAAATTAACAGTAGCTCGATTATATGGTCGCATGACAACAGCATCATTCAGGAACATACCGACCTCGCCAACTTCAATTGGCTTTTCTGTCTGGCTGCTGCCATCGAATAGCCATATTCCATAAGATGGATAAGTTTCAACGGCGGTACCGTCTGTAATAAAGGGCTCGGCGTCTGTATCAACACATAAAAAAGTTTCTAGTTCGGGGACCATTGGGTCTGTGCCCATGTCAACTTCAATCTGACATAAACCTTTACTGACAAGTATGCGGCTTGTGCCATCATTTAAAGGGTAGAAAGAAGAGTAACGTCCATCAAATGCAATTGTGTCATCAAATGTAAGGCTTGTATTGGTTACTTTTTCTACTGCGGATGTAATTGCCCCCCCCTGATTAGCAGTTGTTGGCTGATTAATGTCTATAAAGTTTTCACCATCAATGGTGATAATTTCTCCACCAGCAAATGTATCAGTAAAAGGGATTTGAAGTGCCATTATACGACCATCAGGTAGTTCTCTGGGTTGTATAAACTGCAGGTTGTTATTGTCTACATTGGGAATGTCGTGGCTTTCATCGTGGGTGCCATAGTAAGGCTGAAGGTCAGAGCCATCCTGTAGAATAGTATATAAACTTATAGCATTGTTAGTGTTTGCATTATCCCATCGACTAAATAAAATGCGGCCATTACTGAGTACAACAGGGTCGAGATCATGGCTCTGATTAAATGAAATTTGTTCAATATTAGTGCCATCTATATCCATGACATGTAATACCAGAGCTTTGCTTCTACTGTCTTCATCAAGTGATGAAAATTGAGGTTTACTCAGATCTTCATCAAGTAAAATCGCGCGTGATTTTTTTTGTCTATTAGAAGAGAAAACAATTTTATTGTTGTTAGGTAAAAAATAAGGTGCTACATCATCACCTTCCTCTGCAATGATATCGGAGATAATAACTCGATTAAGTTCATTCGTTTCACGGTTGTATGTATAAATATCCCATTTAGGGTTGTCGGTATTATCATTCGGATCAGGGTCTTCAGTTAAAAGAGAAAATACAAGTATTTTCCCATCACTTGAAACATCAAGGTCTTTTACATCGCCATTACCATTAGTAATAGCAGCGGTAATATTAACTGCAGGTGAGCTAATTGTTGCGCCTGACTTAAGAAATATATCTCCACCCGGCGTAGACTCCAGTGGCTCGCGAATGTCGGGTTGAATAATAATTCCGTCATCATCAACAAGAATAGCGCGTTTAACATACGCAATAGGAAAATCTTCAATGCCTGGATCTGCACCCGTTTCTGAGCCGCCACAGGATGTAAGTAAAACCGTGCCTGCAACAGCAAAAAGCAGCAGAAAAAATTGTGAAAGCCAGTTTTCATAACTGGTTGAAACGAATTTTAAAAAATTGTTACGCATAACATCTAACCTGAAAAATACAGCTTTGAGCTGAATTATTACAATTTTAAAGCGACTATTAATGCATCTCGGGAGGCATTAATCCGCTTGAATAAAACATTTTTCCTTTTGAATCTATCACAATCGCTTCAATGTCATCGAGTGTGTTGATTAGCTCAAGGGCTTTTTCCGTTCCCATTACAAACAGCGTTGTAGATAAGGCGTCACTGGTAACGGCATCACTTGCCAATACACTTACGCTCCATGTCTTCTCTGCGGACTGACCCGTAGTGGGTTTAATAATGTGGTGATAACGTGTCTCGTCTTCTATAAAATAACGTTCATAATCACCTGAAGTAGAAATGGCAGAATCACTTAAAGGAATGCTCACAACTACTTTGTTTTTATCTCTTGGGTGCCGAATACCCATTACCCATGGTCGACCTTTTTTGTCGCCCATAATTCGAGAGTCGCCCCCTGCACTCACCAGCGCATTTTGTATGCCGCAGGTTTGTAAAATTTTTATTCCATTATCAACCGCATAACCTTTTGCGATGCCACCAAGATCTATTTTGGTGTTCTTATGGCTAAATGAAATACTTGTTTGTGTTTCATCCAGTTTTATATTTTTATAATTTATTGCTTTAAGCTGTTTTTTAATTTGTTTGTCGGTTGGGTGTAACTTCATGCGATAATCATAAAGGTGTCCAACACTTGCAAATGTAATATCAAAAGCACCATTTGAAAGTTGAGAAAATTTGATTGATTGTTGAATCAGTTCAAAAAGTTCTCTGCCAATATTTACTGCTTCTCTGGCAGCATTACGATTAACCAGAGCAAGTTCGCTTTTTTCAATGTACGGGCTCATTAAATTATCAATACGGTGCATTTCTTCAAAAACCCGGTCACTGCATTGTTTAGCCTGTTGAGTATTTTCTGCAAACATTTCAACTAAAATGGGTGTACCCATAATGGCTTGTTTATAAGAAAACCATTCGGCACTGGCACTGCTGCACACAAAAAATAATCCGATTAAGAAAGAAATTTGTTGTGCAGTTTTTTTACTGGTCATGCGGTACTCATTTTAAAACCATATAACGTTAAGTAAGAGGTCCGAACGAAACATAACTTTCATATGAGCCAAGACCATGGTTAGTAAATGTGCTGGCAAACTGATTTAAATCACCGTTCAATGACATATAGTTAGCAAGTACGGTATTAACTAATAAATTCACATTATTAGCAGCAGGTGTTGCTGATGTTACAACCGAACCATTAGAAGAAAATCGTCCAATTTGTCGGTGGTCCGGCATACCGCTATTAAATACACTGATATTTCCATTTGGATTAAATACCAGAAAGAAAGAGCACGCGGTAGATGAGTTGTCGCCGGTCCATACGCCTTTGCCACGGCCACCCAGTTTTATGCCGCTTGAGTCTGGCGCACCTGCAGCGCTATTGTCTAATGTACCGTTACTGGCTACTGAACCGTCACTGAAAACATAAATCATTAAGGGTTGGTTTCTAATGGCTGCATATTCAAGGCACGCACCAATGCAGCGGCCTGCACGTAAATCTCTATTCTCACCAACAATACGGTCACCGGTGTGGTAGTCGTATCCGCCCATTGTGATGCTGCCAGCACCTGCATGTCCATCAATTACCATTTTCATAACAGAGGCGGTTTTTCTAAATTCACCTTCGTTATCAAATTCATTAACACCGAAAATGCCACCGGCATCACTTACAATATCGACATCAGTTGAAGGGTCAACATCTACACCTGCGAAGCGTTCAGCTATGTCGGCTGCTTTTAAATAACCACATTGAACCAGATCTTTAACTATTTCATCTTGTGATGGAGATATGTTTGGTGCAACTGAAGATAGTTTGAGTTTCTTATGTGTTATACGAGCCATTGACTCCATAACTGCTGTCACGTCTTCTTTTGAATCAAGTATGGCAGTAAGGTCTCCAACATCGACCATGCCAGTAACATCGCTTGGTCGATCAACTTTGGTTGGACGAATTTCAGGGTCGATTAATCCAGGAGGGGCCATTGAGTTACCTCCGGATTCTGTATTACGTGACCCAATTAGTTTTACAACCCCACCATTTGCGCCTGCTTGAGCAATACCATATAAAGGGTTATGAGTATTGTTACTGGTGTCGTTTCCAGAGCGTGCTGGAATAACGGTACCATCTACTTTGCCTACAGATGTTCCACCGGGTGCAATGGAAGTAAATTTTTCTAAAATACCAAATAACATGGCGCTATCTGAATGAAACTTTAGACCGAGCTGGTTGTTTGTAAAGTCGCTATTAGTACTGAGGTTTAGCATGGTAGAGGCAAGAACAGTATCGCTTAATCCGGGAATAATATCTCCGGGTAAGCCCATTTTGCTATAACCCGCGGTTGTGAGAAGGTCGTCCTGGCCAAGGGCCTGACCAACGAGCACATTAGAGCTGGCGAAGTTTGCACCACCAGCTAGATCAAAACAAATAAAAGGTATTTTAGCAGTACCATCAGCAACGCCGCCAAGGCTGCAGCCAATATCTGTTGCAAGGGCATCAAGGTCAGAGGATACTGCTGCATATGCAGATCTGGGGTTTGAAAATAATCCGAATGCGCCACCTGTTAATACCGAACCAGTACCAGTTATGAATCCCTGTTTAAGGAAGTCACGACGAGTTGTTGGTCTGGGGTGATCCGCATGACGAAGTGGGTCATTAACTCCCAATGGTTTGCTTTTTTTACTCATTATATAAACCTCTTAAAATTCATTCGGATCATGCGTTATTGTAAAATCACCAGTGCACTACCTAATGTAGCGGCGCAGGTTGCGATTACGATTTCTTCGGTACGTCCAATCGTGTCACAGGCTCCAGCGCATTGTGTCATGGTGGTAATCAGGCTTTGATAATCATCGCTTGCGTCAGCTAGTTTGTCCTGAAGGTCTTGCGTTGCTGTTGAGCCAAGCAGGTCTTTAATTTCTGCATCTGTCGGTTGAGTCGCCAGATTATTTGCAGGTGTGACCAGATCAAGATTCATCAGGCGAACAAGCAATGGTTCAATCAGCTGGTTTTTAGACGTTGGTGTAAAAGCATTTAAAGCTGTCTGCGTAAAATCAAAACCTTTAAAAATACGGTTGGCATCATTTACAGGTAGTGCTTTATCTATACTAACCAGCTCATTGCAGTAACTCATCGCTAGTTGGGCAACACCCATTTGATGTGATGCCAGAAACGCTTTGATATTTTCAACGGCAGGTAACTGTTGTTTATAAGATGAGAATGTTGCTGTAACAGTCGGGTTTGCTACGGGAATGCCCGTTACAAATGACATGTTGGTATTGATTTCATCAAATGTTCTCACGCCTATTTCAGATACAAGTGCAGCATCAGGTGCTGCTGCTGGAGGTGTTGGCTCAACTTCAACACGCGTGTTTGTATTGCTGCCAAAACGCTCAAATGTCAGGAAGAACTCATCTGACTCAGGGCCTTTTTCAACGGCAATAACTGTACCCAGTCTTGACAGTGCCTGACCATCAACGGTGTAGTCAGTGGCATTGATATCAACATCAAGATGACCAAACATCTGTCCGGAAACAGCCTCTCTTCCGTTTACACCAATGCGTAATCCTTCAAGAGGAATATTAGCTGCCGGTGTATAGGTATCATCCAGGCTAATAAATACCGGTTCTTCGAACAGGTAAGCGGTGTTATCAAACTGTTCAACTTTAAACATTACGTAGCTATCTGTCAGACCCAGTAACTCATCAACTGAAAACAGCATGAAGTATTTCTGGCCGACACCAATATTAAAGTTTTGTGTTATTTGATCCTGATTAAGTGCACGGTTGTGTACTGCAACCAGTCTTAATTTTCCGCTCCAGGCATTAGCGTCACCACTAACTTCGTTACCCAGTACAAAAGCATAAGTATCATTCCAGTCAATTAAAGTGCCGCCCTGTGAATCGGTTGAGTCAACATCATCGGTGAATACGCCATTAACATACATGCGACGTCCATTAACTGGATCGAAAGTGATAACCACATGTTGTAACGCTGACTGTAAATCTTCATCGTCGTCATTAGTTAATAGTGACTCTCTGCCTTCTGCATCGGTGTTACTTGAGCGATTTAAGAACTCATAATTATAAAGCGTCTGGCTCATTGAGAAGTTACGTGCTGTATCACCTGCAGAATAACTAATTATACGAGCATCTTCCTGAGTTACGTTTCCAGGAATTACCCATGCTTCGATACTATATTCATTATTCAAACCAATCAGATCAGTTAGTTTTTTACTGGTTTCAGTAGATGCCTGAGCTTTGCCGCCACCTGAGAAATCAAGTCCATACCCTAGAACCCAGCTGACCGGTCCATTGAATGTTAATTTCATAGCGGGCTCAACACCAGATGTATCAAAGGCTTCATTGCCTTCACCTGTTTTGAATTCCCAGAGAGCAATTTGATCATTCTCGTAACGGTTGCCACCACTGGCAAGCGTTGCATTAATTAACGTCATTGCTTTACTGGTAACGAGCGCAGGGTCAAGTTGAGTAAGCGGAATTGCGCCGGCAAATGCTTCGATCGCAGCTTGCATTTCATCCGCATCATTCTGGCAAACTGCTGTCCAGCAGTTATGTAGCTCTACTATTCGGGTCACAAATCGTGAGTTTACAGGGGTATCCAGGTCAATTTTGGATTTTGCTGCTGCATAGGCTGCATCTACATCTGCGCTAGAAAAGAAAGGAGACTGGGGTGTTTCAGAGGTATCTGAGTGACACTCTGCACAGTTATCTGTTAATACAGGGTAGACTGTTTTTTCAAAGCTATTTGGATCGTTATCTACCGCTGTAGCAGGGAAGTTGCGGCTTTCGCCCGGGGCAAAAATAGGTGGAGCTGTCAGGTCTATACCTCGTCCACCAGTGCCCGATGTGCCGCTTAACCAGTTATTAATATAACCTTCAACAATCGTAGCACAAACACTATCAGGGTTTCCTTCCCAGCAGTTATGGCCTTCGTTCACTCTTAGTATGACTCTGGAGTTTGTTGGGTCTGATCGATCAACCAGTAATTGTCCCTGATTGTTTGTTGAGGTGGCTTGAGCAAAAGCGGTATTGATATCCAGTAGGTCTACAAATGCAAAATCTGCGGCTTGTCCACCTGTTGTATGACATTGCCCACAGCGGTCATTTGCAGATAATTTATCCCAGAATTCAGTTTTGAAGGTTTGGACTTCATCAGTAAGAGGGGCAGGGCCCAGGTATTTTGGTGCAGAACTTCCTGTACCGCCATTTGAGTTGGTTTCTACCTGAGTGCTATCTCCACACGACGCTAAAACGCTTAGCGCTGACATCACAGTGATGCAGCGTAAAAACGACCGTAATGAAAATGCATTACGTGAAAATAGAGTAAATGGTGCTGAATAATTCCGCTCATTTCTCATTCTGATATATCTCCAAATTTATTCATCACTATTCACTGTATTTAATTAATTTTTATGGCAGTGAGGGGGGTTATTTACAATAGGCCGCTACTTTGGCAAATACCGACTTCATCTGATAGTTGTCAGCGCCTTTAAAGTCAGCAGTTATGCTGTCTACTATTGATCTGTCGGCCGAGTAATCATCAGAGTTTCGCAGGCATACTGTCTGGAAAGCTTTCTTGACCTGACAGCTGGCAAATGCGTTGCTATCGGCTAGTTCTGAGCCCATAGATTTTGCGCCATTTCCAGATGCGTGGCCACGAGCGTCAATTACAATGCCTGGGTCGGAAGGCGTTTCACTCCAGCCAAGTAATTTGTTCTGGCCATTGCGCCAGTAGTTGACCCATTTGTCATCAGTGGCGATAAAGCCGGGTTTAAAATTATCAGAGTTATTGTGGTACTTCGCGCTTAGTCCGCCTGCAACAAAGCCGTTTAATGAAGTGTCGGCTAAAGCTGCCGCGTCTGTTCGAGCATAATCCATCTGCTGCGTATCGGTGTTGAAATTATACATTGCATAAGCGCCACCCAGGCCGTCCATACCTGCATGACAGCCTACACAGCTAAACATATAGATTCGGCTATCACCACCAGGGCTGCGAGAAACATCCTGACGAACCATATCGGGCACACGGCTAACATCTTTGAGTGGTTCAAGGTCGGTGCATAAGTGGTTCATGAATGTGAAACGAAACATGGCGCGATTAGTGCCATCTTTGAAAAATGCTTCAGCAGCTGCTCGTGTAGTCATCACGCCGGCTGTCGCGCTAGCAGGCAAACCGGTTACATCTGACTGAACTCTCTGTTGTAATATAGCGCCATTAGATAAATCGCCTGAAACTGGACCAAGCTGCTCAAGCGCTTCGTAGTGGTCGTTATTGGCATTTGAATACGACGGAGTAACACCCGCGCCTGTATAAATGATATTACCAGAAAGCACCTGTCTAAAATCGATATCATCACGAATAAGCCCAATGACTGTAGCGGTATAATCATTAAGCGGAACAAATACAGACTGGGCTTCATTGGTCCAGGGAGCGGCGTAATTTTTTAAGGTAACGTTATAGAAAGCCGGGTTTTTCATGGCTTCAAAAGCAGCAGCTTCAGCATCCCCTGCAAGTATTTGGCCTTCCATTGTGGTCAGAACGGAATTTGTTGGAGCGATCCCTGTTAGACGGTCGTGTATGCGACGCGCTTCATCTCGCTCGGTAACACCAGCCTGAGCCAGACTGCTTATTAATAAAGAGATTACAACTGAAAGACGTCCTGCACATGTCAATGAAGATAGTATAGACTTGCTCTGGTTTTGTTGGCTTAATGGCACGCGTTTCTCCTACACATAACAGTACGCTTGTAGTTATTATTAAATAGCTAATATACGTGCTTAGATCGTGTCCACTTAAGGGGGGAGTAAGCACTTATTTCAGGGTTTTATCATTTGGCTGTTCATTTGAGCGCTGTTTATTTTTTATGTTTATAGTTGCGCTGTAATCCTTATGAGGATCAATGATTAATATTCTAAACAAAGATATTTACAAATTTAGTGAACTGGCTCATGTTCTTGAAATTATATATGTCGTTTTTTTACAAAAACGGTATAAAATCTAAACTTAAAGTAATGTTTGTAATCAGGGTCCAGTTTTATATTTACGTAAGTAGATAATATTATTAGAGTTTGTTTGTTGGATGTAGCTTTTTGTTAAAGTTATAAACTATAGTTTTTTTAAGTTTTAAGGTTTCTAAATTGAAAATAATAATTACACTTTTTATGTTTTATAGTCTTATGTCTAGCCAGGCTATAAATGCTCAAGACAAAGAGGCAGCGGCTCCTCAGGTTGTAGTTCAGGATATTGAAAGTTTAAAAACTGAAGTTATTGAGCTTAACAGAGATTTATTTGTTCTTGAGGAAGACTTATTATTTTCAGCTAATACTCAGGTAAGTGTGTTTTTATCTATGGATGCAGATGAATTCTTTAAGCTGGATTCAGTACAATTAAAACTGGACGATAAAATAGTTAGTAATTATTTATATACTGAACGTGAAATAAAAGCATTAAAAAGAGGCGGAGTACAGCGTTTGTATATTGGCAACCTGACTTCGGGTGAGCATGAGTTAACGGCCTTTTTTATTGGTAAGGGGCCGAGTGATCGAGATTATAAGCGTGGTACAACCAGGAAAATTAATAAGTCAGACTATGCGAAGTACATTGAATTAAAAATAACTGGCAATAGTAGTAAAGAGCAGCCCGATTTTGAAGTTAAGGTCTGGGAATAGCCGTTTAAAAAACTCTATGTTGCATAGACTCCTTATTAGAATATTGCTTATTGCATGCATTACTTTCGGGTATGTATGTGGATATAGTGCACGAGCTGATAATCAATCAGTTCATCACGTAGAAGATCTTGCGTATGGTGTTGCGTTATTTGACTTCTTTCAGCAAAAATATTTTTCAGCGATAACCGACTTATTGGTAGCAGAGCATTACCAGCGAATAAAATCAGATGAAAATAATCCCTCTCTTTTGTTAGGTGGTCTTTATCTGTCGTATGACCTGCATCAGCAGTCTGCTAAGACATTTAATAAACTGCTTGGAAATAAAAGCGGTGGAATGCCCATTACTATCCAGGATCAGGCACGTTTTTTGTTAGGAAAAAATCATTATAACGATGGGCTTTTTTCACTGGCAGAAGAACAGTTTGTAGAGATAAAAGATGGGCTTCAGTTAGAAAGTGAAGATGAAAAGTTATTTTTACTAAATGCTATTTTTCTCAAAAATGATGATTTTTTCCAGGCTCAGAAAACACTGGAATATTTTTCATCTGAATCTGTCTGGAAGGGGTATGCGAAATTCAATGTAGCGAGTCGTTTAATACAGCATCCTGTAGAAGATAATGTAGAGAAAGGTTTTGATCTTTTAGCTGAACTTGCCATTGATGATTCGTTAGATTATGAAAAGCGTATTCTGAAAGATAAGGCGAATTTAGCGTTGGCTTATGTTTCGCTTAGGGATGGTGACTCTGAAAAATCAATCGAGTACTTTAATGAAGTTAGATTAAAAGGTATTGAAACAAATAAAGCACTGCTTGGAATAGGTTGGGCCCGCTACCGTGAAAATGAGTTTAAAGAGGCGGTTATTCCCTGGATGCATCTGGCATCAAGTCAGACAGAGTCAGATCTGGCAGTTCAGGAGGCTTTTATTTCAATTCCATATGCATTTGAGAAAATGGAACTGAAAGACCAGGCTTTACATCATTATGTTTTGGCGCTAGATAGTTATAAGTTTCAACTGGATGAAACTCAGCAGTTAGTAAAGTTTATAAAGAGTTCTGCATTTATCGAACAGTTAAATCAGGGAAGCCTGGGTAAAGAAATAACTTCTGCAGTCAGTATAATAAAAAATCTTGATCCTCTATTAACACGGTATTTATTGCCGTTGTTATCATCAAATGACTACCAGTATAAAGTTAAGTCTTATCTGGAAGTCGTTCATCTGAAATATATGCTTAATCACTGGCAAAATAATATACCAGCATTACAGATGATACTGAGTGAGAAGCGTAAAACTTATAAAAATAAATTATCTAAAACAATGGATGATGATAGTTTAAACAGGATTAAGGTTTTAATTAACAAGCGCAGGAAATTAGCGGATCAAATAAAAAAGATCGAATTATCTGAGGAATCTTTAAGGCTATTAACAGCTGAAGAAGCTGAATATCTGAAGTTATTAGATAAAGGAGATAGCCATCTTGGGCAGTTAAAAACTCAGGATGAAGAGACTGTTGAAATTAAGAATAAAGTTCGTTTGTTGAAAGGTAGAATGGTCTGGGAAGTTGATACGGATTACCCTGTTCGTATTTGGGCAGTAAGAAAACAGCTTAAGCAGCTTAATGTAGCGACCGATGAGATGAGCGATACAATGTCATCACTAGAGTCGGCATGGAAAACAGCACCATCAGATTTCTCAGGTTTTGAAGTGAGAATTGCGAACAAAGAAGCGCATATAAAACAATTAAAAAAGAAAATAGATATTGCAATTGTATCGTATGAAAGTGAATTGCGTGCTATTGCGCTTGAAGACCTCAGGTTACATCGTAATCAGATAAAGCTTTATCATGATCGAGCTTTATATGCTAAAGCGCGTTTGTATGATTCATTAATGGAGCGTGAATGATATGAACGCTGCATTGAAAAAAGGAATTCTGTTGTTACTGGTGTTTATTGTGACGGCGTGTGGAAATGAAGTTAAGAAAGAAATCACGGTAAAAGACCTGGTAATCAGTCCTATAGATTACCCTTTGGCAAGCACTGTATCGGCTGAGCGTCTCCATGCTATAGAGCAGTATCAGACATACCTGCAAAAAACTGAATTCAAAACACATTATGGTGAAGCCTTAAGACGTATTGCAGACTTGGAGCTGGAAATTAGTGAAGAAGAACGGCATGGAGTGCATGGCGTAGGTGGTGGTGCTGACGAGGCAGCTATTCAGGCAATAAAGCTATCGTCAATTGAGCATTACAATACATATCTTAGAACATATCCAGGCCATGAAAAAAATGATCTGATACTTTATCAGCTGGCAAAGGCTTATTCACTTGTTGGTGAAATGGACAAAGCAATGCAGGCTATGGATGAAATTGTTAAAGATTACCCTGAATCAAGACATATAGATGAAGTGCAGTTCCGTCGAGGTGAAATATTATTTGTAGATCAGGAGTTTGAGCAGGCTGAACAGGCGTATGCAGTTATTGTTACGAAATATCAGCAGTCACCTTTATATGAGAAAGCGCTTTATAAGTTAGGCTGGTCTCAGTTTAAACAGTCACACTATAATGAAACGTTGCAAACTTATTTATCTCTGCTTGATATAAAGGAAGCAGAGCAGAAAATAGATCAATATGGAATTACCGCGTCGGTTAATCGTTCTGAAAAAGATTTTATCATTGATTCACTACGTGTGACGAGTCTTTCGTTGTCATATCTGAATGGTTATAAAACAATAGCGCCATTATTTAAAGACAGGGGTGATAAGTTATATCTGCCATTGATCTATGAGCAACTAGGTCGACTTTATACCAGAAAAGAGCGTTATTCAGATGCTGCAGATACCTTTATGGCTTTTACTAAAAAATACCCAATGAGTGTATTGTCGCCATCTTTTCATTCTTTGGCGCTACTGGCGTATAAGGACGGTAAGTTAAATAGTGAAATTCTAAATAGTAAAATTCTTTATGTAAAAAACTATGGTATTGGCTCGAAATACTGGAAACAGCAAAAGCTTGAAGATCGAGTTGTAATCAGGCCTGATTTAATACGCCATGTTCGTGAGCTGTCTTTTCACTTCCATGCTCAGGCTAGAAAATCTAAAAAACAGAAAGATTACAAAATTGCTGCCACATGGTATCTAACCTTTCTGAATTCTTTCCCAAAAGAAAAAGAAGCGGCCAATATGAATTTTTTATATGCTGATGCGCTTTATGATTCGCACTCGTATAAACAGGCGCTTGTAGAATATGAGAAATCAGCTTATCAATATCCGGCTCATGCTAAAAGTGCAGAAGCGGGTTATGCTGCGTTGTTAACATATAATGTGTTATTGAAACAGCCTAAGCAGAAACAGTTAGTACAATTGAAACAGCAATCATTGAATAGTTCGATTCGCTTTAGTAATACCTTTCCTGAAGATAAACATGCACCAGCCGTTATTACCAAAACAGCAGAAAATTTATTACAGGCTAAAAATTATGTGCTCGCTACCGAGTTTGCTAAACGCATTATTGATAATCAGTTAATTACGCAGGTTGATTTGAAGAGAACGGCCTGGATTGTTTATGCTCATGCACAATATGAACTTGAGCTGTATGTCGAAGCTGAAAAAGCCTATGCTGTGGCTATTCGCCGTGTACCGCGAAAAAATAAAAATGACTTAAAGTTAAGAGCCGAATTAACCGATAAACTGGCAGCAAGTATTTATAAGCAGGCTGAAATACATAAAGCAAAAGGCGAGAATAAACTGGCAGCTATCGCCTTTCTGAGAGTGGGTAAAGCCGCTCCATCATCCAGTATACGTGCTACTGCAGAATATGATGCAGCTACACTTTATATGGGAATGAATGACTGGGCAACGTCAAGTTCAATACTCGAAAGTATGCGTATGGCGCCATCATCGGGGATGCAGTTCGCTCAGGGTATTAGTACTAAACTAGTCGTTGCGTATACAGAGCTTGGTCACTTTGATAAAGCCGCTAAAGAGTTGGGAGTGTTAGCCGGTTTTGCTAAGAAGCCAGAGGATCATCGAAAACTTCTCTGGCAAACTGCTGAAATGTATGAAAAAGCAGGTCAGAAGACAAAAGCTAACAACATATATATAAAATATATTAAAAAGTATTCAAAGCCATTTTTGCAGTCTATTGAAGCGCATCATCGTGTTAGTGAATATTATAAAACGAAGAAACCAGCAAAACAGAGAAAGTCATGGTTAAATAAGTTAGTTTCCGCAGAAAAACGAGGCGGGAAACAACGGACTGACAGGAGTCGATATCTAGCTGCAAGTGCTTCATTTGAGTTGGCGCAACCAGTTATACTGCAATTTCAAAAAGTTAAACTTAGTATTCCATTAAAGAAAAACTTACGTAATAAGAAGAAACGAATGGAGATAGCGATTAAATCGTTAAAGAAAGTAATGGATTATAAAGTCGCGGAATTCTCGACGGCATCAACATACCAGATGGGTGAAATTTATAATCATCTGGCGCATTCTTTAATGGAGTCGCAGCGCCCTAAAGGATTGTCTGTAGACGAGCTTGAGCAATATGATATTTTACTGGAAGAACAGGCGTATCCTTTTGAGGAGAAGTCTGTCGATATTCATAGCATAAATGCAAAACGTACTAAGCAGAATATTTATGACGAATGGATAAAGAAGAGCCTGGCTGTTCTTAGAAGTATTCAGCCTATACAGTATTCTAAACATGAAAAGATAGAGTCTTATGTTCTTATCACGCATTAGTTCACTATTTTATACTGGTGTTTTATTGTTAACGCTCAGTTCCTGTGCATCAATTAATGGGGGCTCAGTTTCACCAAAACAGGATGAGGCGTGGAATGATGTTCCTAAATCTTATATTGATGGTTTAAAAGCAGCTGAAAAAGGGCATTCAAAGCAGGCGATTAATTTATTTAAGCAATCGATAGTTGAGTTCCCGGCTTTTGCGCCTGCATATACTAATATGGGACTGCAGCAACTAAAATCAAAAGATCGTACTGCTGCAGAAAAGAGTTTGAAAAAATCGATAGAAATTAACCCTGATAATGCGACCTCTTATAATCATCTCGGGGTTATTGCTCGTTTAAATGGCGATTTCGATTCAGCATCGACGATGTATAAGAAAGCGCTTGAGTTGAATCCGGATTATGCTATTGCGCATTTGAATTACGGCATATTACTGGATTTGTATTTATATGAGTTAGAGGCTGCATTAGAACAGTATGAAATATATCAGTCAAAAATTGATAAAAAAGACGCTAAAGTTTCTAAGTGGATTATTGAAGTAAAACGCCGCATAGCGAAGAGTAAGAAACCATGAAAAATATAATAAAATTAATTATTGTGGTATGTGCTTTAATGATGGCGCATCTGGTCAATGCAGAAGAGCGTATTGATATGGAGGCTATGTCGATAATTGGAAACAAAGAATTACCGAATGTCCTTTATATATTGCCATGGAAACAGGCTAATCTTCCTGAAATGGTTGAGTTACCGCTTTCTAGTTTAATAAATGATGCATTGCAGCCGCTTGATCGCCAGACTATATTAAGGCGACAATATTATAAGCAGGTAATAAAGCAGCAGGGCGTATTGCAGGCTGAACTAAAGGTGCAAAAGTAATAAAATTAAAGCACAATGTGATTGATATTATTTAAGTCTATAAGTTTAAAAGTTAAATAAAAAAGAATAACTGTAAAAAATATTAGTGCCTGAGGAAGGTTGCTATCTACAAAGAATTATACTGGAGATAAAAATGTACGATGAAATAGTCAACTTTATGCAAACCGGTGGGTCATTTATGTATCCCATACTGGCAGTGCTCGCTTTTGGAATGGCTATTGCAGTTGAGAGATATTTTTATCTAACTGCGATTAAAATTAATAATCGACGTTTATTGGCAAAGTTAATGCCATTGTTAAAAGAAGGAGATCTTAATCAGGTGTATCAAATTACATCGCGATCAAAAGTGGCCATCTGTCAAATGTTAAATCTGGGGCTTACTCGCTTAAAGATAAAACCTGAGCGTGATCAGATTGAAATGGCAATGGAAGAAAGCCTGATGGAAATTATTCCCAGACTTGAAAAACGCACGCATTATTTAGCAATGTTTGCAAATATCGCTACTTTACTAGGATTACTCGGCACGATTACTGGTTTGATTAAGGCATTCACAGCAGTTGCGCAGGTAGACCCGTCTTTAAAAGCAGAAATATTATCCAGTAGTATTTCTGTTGCGATGAACACGACGGCATTCGGGCTTGCAGTTGCTATTCCTCTAATAATTATTTTTTCGATTTTACAGACGAAAACAACTGAAATTGTAGATAGCCTTGAAATGGCGACGATTAAGTTTATAAATCTGATAATGATCAAACAATAAGCGTACATATTATGCCTGCAAGACGCCATAAACGAATTAAAAAATCGACACAGGTCGAGCTGGATATTACAGCTTTTATGAATCTGATGGTTGTGCTCGTGCCGTTTTTATTAATGAGCGCTGTTTTTACCAGCATTAATATACTCGATCTTAAATTGCCTGGTATGGGTGAATCTAAGCCGGGTGAAAAAAAGCCTGATTTTGAATTACAGGTGACAGTGCGTAAAAATGCACTGGATTTATCTGATACGCAAGGTGGAATGATAAAGCATATTCCAATCACAAAGAGTGGTTATAACTTTGTGTTACTGAACCAGACGTTACGACTTATTAAATTTAAATTTCCAGAAAAAACAAATATATCGATACTATCTGAGCCGTATACATCTTATGAAACGTTAGTGCAGGTAATGGACTCTGTGCGTGAGTTTAAAACGTTACAGGATGGTGAAGTAGTTGTTGCTGAGTTGTTTCCGGCCATCTCCATTGGCGATGCGGCTAAAAAGTAACCAGGATTAAAAGATGAGAGAATCAAGCAGAGCGAAAAGAATGCAGCGACACCATGCGCGTCGATCTGATAAGAATGCGTCGCTAAATATGGTTTCGTTAATGGATATTTTTACAATTTTAGTATTTTTTCTGTTAGTGAGTGCGGCAAATTCAGATATTCTGCCGACACCGAAAAATATAAAATTACCTTTATCAACGGCAGAAAAAATTCCTAAGGAAAATATAGTTATTATCATAGGTAATAATGATATTTTGATTCAGGGAAAAAAGATTGCCAGCATCGACAGGGTAATTAAAAGTAATCACAATGTTGTTATGCCATTAATGGAGGCGCTTAAAAAGCAGTTAAAGCAGAGTAAGAATACTGATGAGGCTAAGAGAATAATTAAAAAGGGTGTCACTATTATGGGTGATAAGGATGTTCCTTATATCTTGCTTAAAAAGATAATGGTTACCAGTGCGGCTGCTAATTTTACAGATATTTCTTTAGCAGTTAATAAAAAAGCGGCAGATAAAACTTGAGTATGTCACGAATTAATACCTGGGATGAGCCCTTTCTACCCTGGGTTCAAAGTGCAAATGATCGGCGTTTTTTAAAAATACTGCTGGCTAGCGTTGTGTTTTTTACGTTGTTTGGCATCGCTGTGCCATTTTTACCTACCTCTGAGCCAGTTAAAAAAGATTTAAAAACAGTTTCGCCACGCTTAGCAAAGTTAATAATGGAACAACGGAAATTACCGCCGCCAATTCCTAAACCGGTGAAGCCTAAGGCTAAACCTAAGCCCAAAGTTAAAGAAAAACCAAAAACTAAAAAGCCGTTAAAAAAACCGGTTAAAAAGAAGCTGAATAAAAAGCAGAAAGTGGCTAGAAAAACGGCTGCTACTAGTGGTCTTATGTCTATGGCTTCTGAATTGAATGACCTACGTGATACATTTGATCTTTCAGATATTGAAGATCAGTCGTTAAGTAAAGCAGGAAAAACCAAAACTAAAGACTTCAGTAGTCCGGCAGTTATTAGTAGCACGGCAATGAAAAGCAGTGGAGGCATTAAAAATAGTCAGTTGAGTCGATCAACTGGTGGTGGAAAATTATCATCACGACAAACAGCTAAAGTCAGTAGTAATATTGCGACAGGCTCGGCTAAAAAGACTGTAAAACGTAATAAGAGCGGAAAGGTAATACGTCCACAGTATGAAATTGAGCAGGTGTTCCAGAAGAATAAGAGTGCAATTTATACTATTTACAATAGAGCACTGAGAAAAGATCCTACGTTACAGGGTAAGGTTGTTATTGAGTTAACTATTGCATCGAATGGAACGGTAATAAAAGCAAGAATTTTATCAAGTGACCTGAATAACAAAAAATTAGAAAGAAAATTGATAGCGCGTGTGAAGTTGTTCCGTTTCAAGCCGAGCAATGCTGCGAAGGTGACAGTTAAATACCCTATCGATTTTCTTCCATCGTAGTTATATTTTATAACGTGTTTAAGCTGGGTATATTGCGCCCAGTACGATTGCTGTTTCTGCACCTGTAACCGCAGGTAAATTCCCCGGTTTATTGTTAATGGTTTGCTTTGCTAGCCAGGCAAACGCAATGGCTTCAACCCAGTCAGGGTGTATGCCGTAATCTTCGCTAGAAGCGAGTCGAATTTGCATTAATTTTTCAGATAGATGATTCATTAAATTTGAATTATGTGCGCCACCACCGCAAACAATTAAAGTATCTATTTCAGGCAGGAAATTTTCGATGGCGTAAATAATGCTGTCACTGGTGAACTGGCATAGACTTGCCTGTATCTGGTTTTCGTCTAGTTCGCAGTGTTCTTGCTGTAGCTGTTGTTCTAACCAGTCTAGATGGTAGTGTTCACGTCCGGTGCTTTTCGGTGGTTTTGTGGAAATAAAAGCATCCTGCATTAACGCATTGACTAAAGTTTGGTTGGGTGTGGAACTTGCGGCCCACAAACCATTGTTATCATAACTTTTGTTTTTATGTTTTTGAATCCACGCATCCATTAACATATTTCCCGGGCCAGTATCGAAGCCGAAGCATTTCAGTGTATCGTCTTTTGGTAGAAAAGTGATATTAGAGATACCACCAATATTTAATATGGCCCGGTTTTCTTTTTCAGAGTGAAAGACCTGTTGATGAAATGCGGGGGCTAATGGTGCACCTTCCCCACCAGCGGCCATGTCTTTACGACGGAAGTCTGCGACTGTTGTTATACCTGTTAAATAACTGATTCGATTGGCGTCACCAATTTGCATCGAAAAATTATGCTGTAAATCCGGGCGGTGTCGTATGGTTTGGCCATGTGATCCAATAGCTGTTATTTGTTCTGCTTTTATACCCGCTTCATTGAGTAAGCTTTTAACTGCTTCTGCAAACACTAAACCTAGGTGAGTATCTGCTTCCCCAAGCATATCAATACTGGCCTCAGTGGAGTCCAGGCTTAATTGGCGTAAGCTTTTTTTTAGTGACTTCGGAATAGGGTGGCTGTGACTACTAACAAGTTTGATTTGACTGTTTTTAAACTCTACCAGCGCAGCATCGATACCATCCATGCTGGTGCCTGACATTAAGCCAATATAAAGCTCTGACATTATTTGTCGTTTAATGCCAGTGCGTTACGAGATAGTACATCCAGCTGTGCAAGATAACTGCTAGTGGTTAACTCGAAGTTATCGCGGTAGCGTTTTGGAATTGGTTTAGTGCTAGGGAATTTTACCGTTAACGGATTACGGTGTACGCCGTTAACGCGGAATTCGTAATGTAGATGCGGGCCAGATGCTAAGCCGCTAGAGCCGACATAACCTATAACCTGCCCTTGCTTAACGCGTCCGCCTGAACGAATTTTTCTGTTATAGCTATTCATGTGCGCATATAAGGTAGTGTATCGACTACCGTGTTTAATGATAACGGTTCTGCCGTAGCCACCTTTTTTACCTTTATAAATAATTTTCCCATCACCAGATGCGCGTATAGGTGTGCCTCTTCCCGCGGCATAATCAACGCCTTTATGAGAGCGGAATTTATGCAAAATCGGGTGATAACGTTTGGTGGTAAAGCGTGAACTTATGCGACTAAATTTAACAGGGCTACGCAAAAAGGCTTTACGTAAACTGTGCCCGTTTGGAGAGTAATAACCTGTGAAGTTAGTGACAGGGTCGGTGTAACGTAGTGCGCGAAATACTTTGCCCTGATTAATGAATTCTGCGGCTAGAATATTTCCATCTTTTATTTTGTTGCCATTTTTAAATCGTTCTTCATAAATGACCGTAAACTTGTCGCCTTTACGAATATCTAATGCAAAATCGATGTCCCAGCCAAAAACATTGGCCAGTTCCATGGTGGTGTTTTGTGAAAGCCCAGCTTTAGCTGAAGCTAAAAATAACGATGATTCAATTTCGACTGTTGCATAAGCACTGCGAACTTCTATGTGATGTTTAAGGATGTTAGCGGTTAGATCATTGTTTTCACGTTCAACCTGTAAATATCTCACACCATCTATCTGGTAGTTTAGTGATAATAATTTACCTTCGTTGTCACTAATGACTTTAATGGTGTCGCCCGGGTGAATACGTTTTAGTTCGCTGGTGGCTTTGCCCAGTTTCATTAATTTGAGTAACTGGGCAGGTTTGATTTTTGCACGATCAAATAATAGAGATAAACTGTCACCACGTTTTACTTTAAGTGATTGCCATTCGGGATTGTCGATGTCAGTGACTGTGTTGTTCTTAGTAACAGCTGCCACAGGTGTAGTGCTTATTGTTTTTATGTTCTCTGTGTTTTCTGCATTATCATTAGTAATGCTCTCATCTGTAATGGTGGTGTTTTTAATTACGCGATAGGTAGAATGGCCCGAGCCTGATTTTGTCGCTTCATAATTTGATAGTTCAGGCAGCTTTAGTTGAATGCTGCTGGTTGCCTTCTGAGCTTCGGTAATATCTGAATCTATACTCTGAATAATGTCGGTTTCATCAAGAACAATGCTGTCTTCTTCTGTGGTACCGGTGCTGGCAAGCACTACACTAATCACTGCGCAGCCTGCCCCCAAAAGCATCCATCGCAGTGCTGGATGGCGCTGCTGCTTCTCGGGTTGCGAGTGATTTCGAAAGTCTTTGTTTATAAAGTTATTGTAATTCACGGTTTTATATAAGTTTTTATGTTTATTTCTTAGGTAAAATAGCTCGAAAAACGAGGAAAATCAATTATTGCGGGCTAAAGATTGTATTTTATTTTCAGATGCATGCAAGTATCCACGGTAATTTAGTTGATCTAATCGAGTATTTGAGGCTTTTGAGAGCGTATTTATGTGCTCTATAACCCCTATAGCGGCACTTTGCTGGAGAATTTGAGGTTGAAAAACAACTTCAGTATTTAAAACGTTAATAGGAGTGAGTTCGGCGCTATAAAACTGACCATTATTAAGTGTGATGCGGGCAACTACGCTTGTTTTTGCATCCTGACTATAAGATCCAAAAACGAAATTACCCAAACTATATATAATAAGGCCTTTATTATATTGCTCAATTGCCTGTAAAACATGAGGGTGATGCCCCAGCACAATTGACGCACCCGCATCAATTGCCGCCCGACCTAACCTGGGCTGATAAGGTCTGAGTTCAGTGATTTTTTCTCTACCCCAGTGAAAAGAGACGATGACACTGTCAGTTGATTTTTTAAGGCGTTTGATATCAGCTGTTATCTGTTTTTCGTGACCGAACGCAACACCGGCTTTTTCATCGGTTGCCCAGAATGATTCAGGGAAGGTGAGGGAGTAACTTAGAAACCCCAGTTTCCCGTTGGCTGTATCAATGATTGTGCCTGAACGGGCTGCTGCACTGTTTTCACCTGCACCTACACTATATATGTTGTGTTTATTTAGTGCGTCAATTGTGTCATTCATGCCCTGAACGCCATAATCAAGAATATGATTATTTGCCAGATTTAATATATTAAAGCCGGCTTTTTTTAAGGCGGGGGCTACTTTTGGGGCGGGTGAACGAAAAACGTATGTTTTGTCGAGCTCCATATCGCTGTTGCAAATGGATGTTAATGGTCCTTCAAGATTGCCAATAGCTATATCTGTATCTGTGAATAGAGATTTTACGTTCTTGAAGGGGTAGTCATAACCTTCTTCCATTAATATTTCCTGCGCGGTACCGCCAAGCATAATGTCACCTACCGCAACGATTGTGATACTGGTTTGAGGAAGTTTCTTGTTATACAGGGAGCTTTCGGTCTCCTGTGAGCACGCGCTAAGTAGTAAAGAAATAATCAGTATTGCTAAAAGGTGTAGTTTAGCTATTGCCATATTAAGGTTGCTCTTGTATAAGACCATGCTTTATTAAGTTGTAACAATGTGGAGACATTATGCCATCCGTAGACGAATCACTGGCGTTAATTAAACGCGGCGCCGAAGAAATTCTCGTCGAAGAAGAGCTGGTTAAGAAACTGGAGTCGGGAAAGCCCCTTAAAATCAAGGCGGGATTTGATCCAACGGCACCAGATCTGCATCTAGGACACACTGTTTTAATTAATAAATTGAGGCAGTTCCAGGAACTGGGTCACGAAGTTTTGTTTTTGATTGGTGATTTCACCGGCATGATTGGTGACCCGACGGGTAAAAGTGCGACCAGACCGCCATTAACGGAAGAGCAGGTAACGGCTAATGCTGAAACCTATACGCAGCAGGTATTTAAAATTCTTGATAAAGACAGAACAAAGATAGTCTTTAATTCCGAGTGGATGTCAAAACTGGGTGCCGCAGGAATGATTCAGCTGGCGGGGCAGCAGACAGTGGCCAGAATGCTGGAGCGTGATGATTTCAAAAAGCGCTATAAAGCCGGGCAAAGCATTTCAATACATGAGTTTCTGTATCCGTTAGTGCAGGGTTATGACTCAGTTGCAATGAACGCTGATGTAGAACTGGGTGGTACGGATCAGAAGTTTAATTTATTGATGGGCCGTGAATTGCAGAAACATTACGGCCAGGATCCACAAACGATTATTATGATGCCGTTACTGGAAGGGCTGGATGGCGTTAATAAAATGTCCAAGTCGTTAAATAACTATATAGGCATTACTGATGCGCCGGGTGAAATGTTTACCAAGATAGTATCAATGCCGGATTCGCTTATCTGGCGTTATTATGAGTTATTAAGTTTCCGTTCAATTTCTGAAATAGATGATCTGAAGCAGGAAATGGAAAAGGGCAGAAACCCGAAAGAAATAAAAATTGAACTGGCAAAAGAACTGATCACAAGATTTCATGGTAAAGAGGCTGCCGCGAATGCAGATAAAGCAGCTGGCAATATTATTAAAGATGGGGAGCTGCCAGAAGGCACGCCTGAGCTGGAGGTTGAGCTTGGTGAGCAGAATGATATGCCTGTATCTGCAATCATTAATAAAACAAACCTCGCACAAAACTCTGCACAGGCAAAAGATATGTTAACGAATGGGCGCGTAAAAGTTGACTGGGAAGTGGTGGATGCTAAATGCAGGTTGGTTGCAGGTGTGTATATCATTCAGGCAGGCAAGAAGAAAATAGCAAAAATCACATTAAAATAAGTGATTATTTAATGATCAATGCGGGCCGAAATATAGCCCTGTAGGGCTGTTTTTAGAAGTGCTTTTGATTGTGTAATTGATGATTAAAAAATAATGTTAAGAAAATGTGAAAAAGGTGTTGACGGTTAGAACCAGAGCTGTAGAATGCGCCTCCTCGTTAAGGCAAACGGGTCGTTAGCTGAAAGGTTAAACGAAAAAGACGGCAAGGAAAGTTAAAGAAAACGCTTTACAGGTTACTGAAAAACG
>QFXC01000012.1 GCA_003349885.1 endosymbiont of Galathealinum brachiosum
AACACCAACCTGACGTGAAAGCAGAATGTGCTCACGTGTTTGAGGCATTGGGCCATCAGCTGCTGAACATACCAGGATCGCGCCGTCCATCTGTGCCGCACCAGTAATCATGTTTTTAACATAATCGGCGTGACCTGGGCAATCTACGTGTGCGTAGTGACGTACGTCTGATTCATATTCAACGTGAGACGTTGCAATCGTGATACCACGTGCACGCTCTTCCGGGGCGTTATCGATTTGATCGAACGCTTTTGCTTCGCCACCCTGAGCTTCTGCCATAACTTTCGTTAATGCAGCCGTTAATGTAGTTTTACCATGGTCAACGTGACCGATAGTGCCCACATTGACGTGGGGTTTATTACGTTCAAACTTTTCCTTAGACACAATCAATCACCTCTGCTAAATATCTTAATCTTAAATTTTTAATGCTTCGCTATTCAATAATACCGAAGACCTTATCTCTAACCCATTCGCTGGTTAACGATCACTTCAGATACCGATTTCGGTGCCTGAGCGTATTTCGAAAACTCCATCGAATACGTTGCTCGCCCCTGAGTTGCTGAGCGCAAATCTGTAGAGTAACCAAACATCTCAGACAATGGCACTTCAGCTTTTACCTGCTTACCAGCCGGGCTGTCTTCCATCCCCTGCACAACGCCTCGACGTCGATTAAGGTCACCCATCACATCCCCCATATACTCTTCGGGAGTGACGACTTCTACATTCATAACCGGCTCCATCAGAACCGGACTAGCTTTCAGGGCCGCATCTCTAAAACCCATGGAAGCAGCGATCTTAAAGGCAACCTCATTAGAATCCACATCATGGTATGAGCCGTTAAACAGCGTCACCTTTAGATCTTCTATTGGAAAGCCACCGAGCACACCATTGAGCATCTGCTCCTGTACACCCTTATCTATTGCTGGCAGGTATTCCTTTGGAATAAGCCCATCCGCAATATCATTTACAAATTCATATCCAGAGCCCTGATCAAGCGGCTCGATTCGTAGACAAATATGCGCAAACTGTCCGCGCCCGCCTATTTCACGCTCAAACTTTTCTTCATGCTCTACCGTACTTGTCAATGCTTCACGGTAAGATACCTGCGGATTACCTACATTGGCATCTACGCTAAATTCTCTCAACATTCGGTCAACTATAATCTCAAGGTGAAGCTCACCCATACCAGATATAATTGTCTGACCCGACTCTTCATCCGTATGCACACGAAATGAAGGATCTTCCTGAGCCAGCTTAGATAACGCCAGCGCCATCTTATCCTGATCCGCTAGCGTCCTGGGCTCAACTGCAACCGATATTACCGGGTCAGGAAACTCCATTCGCTCTAATGTGATGCGATTTTTTTCATCACAAAGCGTGTCGCCGGTTGTCACCACTTTCAAACCAATTGCAGCGGCAATATCACCTGCACGAACTTCTTTTATTTCTTCTCGACTATTAGCATGCATCTGCACCAGACGACCAATTCGCTCTCTCTTCCCTTTAACCGGGTTAAAAGTTGTATCACCTGACTTCAATACTCCGGAATAAACCCGGAAAAACGTCAGATTACCCACAAATGGATCCGTTGCAATTTTAAATGCTAATGCCGCAAACGGCTCTTTATCATCAGGATGTCGCTCATCCTCTGACTCATCCCCACCCTTACTTTCAACAATACCTTTAATAGATGGCACATCTAATGGAGAGGGAAGATATTCAACAACCGCATCCAGCATTGCCTGCACGCCTTTATTCTTAAAAGCGGAGCCACAAAATGCCGGAACAATTTCATTTGCCAGAGTACGTATTCTTATACCCTGCTTAATCTCTTCTGCAGATAACTCACCTTCTTCAAGGTACTTATCCATTAACTCTTCGCTTGCTTCAGCTGCTGATTCAACCATGCGCTCACGCCATGCTTCACAATCAGCCATCATTGAATCAGGTATATCACCTTCTTCATAGGTCACGCCCATATCATCAGGGCTCCAGTGAATTGATTTCATTTTAATTAAATCAACAACACCTTCAAAATCTTCTTCTGCACCAATAGCCAATTGCATAGGCACCGGATTAGAACCAAGACGTTCCTTTATCTGCTCAACAACGCGTAAAAAATCTGCGCCGGAACGATCCATCTTGTTAACAAATGCCAGGCGAGGCACCTGATATTTATTTGCCTGCCGCCATACGGTTTCAGACTGCGGCTCTACGCCACCTACCGCACAAAATACGGCAACAGCACCATCAAGAACACGCAACGAACGCTCCACTTCAATCGTGAAATCCACGTGACCCGGTGTATCAATAATATTAATACGATGCTGATCAAACTGACGATCCATTCCCTGCCAGAAACAGGTCGTTGCAGCAGCGGTTATGGTTATACCTCGTTCCTGCTCCTGCTCCATCCAGTCCATAGTGGCAGCACCATCATGAACTTCGCCAATTTTATGCGAGATCCCCGTATAGAATAAAACACGCTCGGTTGTCGTTGTTTTACCTGCATCGATATGAGCCATAATGCCCACATTGCGATAGCGCGCTAACGGAGTTTCTCTCGCCATTACCTCTAACTTGCTAATCGACTACCAACGGTAGTGAGCAAATGCCTTATTAGCTTCAGCCATACGATGCGTATCTTCACGCTTCTTAACAGCAGAACCACGTTGCTCAGATGCATCTAACAATTCACCAGCAAGCTTCAGGTTCATTGATTTTTCACCACGCTTACGCGCCGCTTCAATCAACCAACGCATAGCCAGTGCCTGGCGACGTGTTGAACGAACTTCAACAGGCACCTGATATGTAGCACCACCAACACGGCGAGACTTAACCTCTACCATAGGCGCTACATTTTCCAATGCAGTATCCACAACTTCCAATGGATCAACACCTTCTTTCTTTGCAACGATTGTATCTAGAGCGTCATAAAGGATGCGTTCGGCTACGGCTTTCTTTCCGCCTTTCATCAACATGTTGGTGAACTTAGCCAGCTTCTCACTTCCAAACTTAGGATCTGGAAGGATAATACGTTTCGGGACTTCTCTTCTTCTTGGCATCTTATTACCTTAATTATTTGTAAAACTAAACGAACTATTTAGGACGCTTAACGCCGTACTTAGAACGACCTGCTTTACGATTTTCAACACCCTGCGTATCCAGGCTACCGCGAACAACGTGGTAACGAACACCAGGTAAATCTTTTACACGACCGCCACGAATCAGCACAACGCTGTGTTCCTGTAGATTGTGACCTTCACCACCGATATAACTTGTTACTTCATAACCATTGGTTAGACGTACACGAGCTACTTTACGCATTGCTGAGTTAGGCTTTTTAGGTGTAGTCGTGTAAACACGAGTACAAACACCACGTTTCTGCGGACAAGCTTCTAGCGCAGGTACGTTGCTTTTCTCAACCTTGCTCTTACGAGGGTTGCGTACTAACTGATTAATTGTTGGCATAAACAATTCTCTCTTTACTTCCTGGACCCGCCAGGTCGGACTAAAAATATTCCCGTAAAGCCCCATAAAAGAGGCTTTTCACTAGACAACAGACAAACTCCAAAAAAAGCTACGCCAGTTGCGGGAGCGGAATAATATGCTTATCAGGCCGCTGTGTCAAGTGCAAACACCTCTTTGAACATTAGTTTCCAGCGCAAAGCAATTAATGCGGAGTACGGGGATTCTGCAAGGAGACTATGGTACATAGCCATCGGGGAAGGTCGCCGCTTTTTGACCCCCTATCCACTTAATTCATACCATCAAGAATTGGTAGTGTAATTAATCGACTCTATTAAACTTTTGGTGATATGGGATAAGGGGACAGAGCTTATAAAGCAAGCCCTTTCGCCGATGGTGACTAGATCATAGCGCGCAAAATAGTTAGCCCAACAGATCATTTTTCTCTAGTACCTTATATATTTTCTTACTACTTTTTGCCAATTTTTGAATATCAGCCAGACACGGCACCTCGCCATCGTACAAACGACTTTCCCAGCCAGCTAATTCAGAATCGAGATAATCTAACAACTTCAGAGAACACCCCTTACATACACCATCGCATAGATAAGCCTCAGGCATATCAAAAGGCAAAACCTGCCTGATTTCATCTATAAGCCTCTGCATCGCTTCTGGTGTTTTAGGTTTCATTCAGTCCAGGCATTTTTAATGGTTTCAATTTTATCCACAGGAATTCAGAGAGGCTTCCACAAAGCCAACTCCAGCTTTTATATATTCAGCTTTCTTCAAGCTACATCAAAGTACTGCTCAAAAAAAAGCCTGCTAAAAAGCAGGCTTTTTTAATTCACAAACTCATCGTCAGTTTATGAATCAGCAGCTGTATCTTCAGAAGATTCAACATCCATTGCCGCTGTAGCTTGTGCCAGTCTTTCTAATGCAGACTCTTCCTGAGTTTGCTGGCGTTTTCTACGACGTTCCTTATGGAAAGCCAGACCAGTACCCGCTGGAATCAAACGACCCACAATAACGTTTTCTTTCAGGCCGCGTAACTCATCCTTACTTCCACGTACCGATGCTTCAGTAAGCACACGTGTGGTTTCCTGGAACGAAGCAGCTGAAATAAACGATTCAGTAACAAGGGAACCCTTGGTAATACCCAATAGCATTTTCTGGTAACTACAAGGCACTTTGCCTTCTTTTTCCAGCTCTACATTTACATCGATCAGTTTACTTAACTCAATGATCTCACCTTTATGGTAACGGCTGTCACCACCGGTAATCACTTCAGCCTTACGCAGCATTTGCTTGATGATAACTTCAATGTGCTTGTCATTGATTTTCACACCCTGCAGACGATAAACGTCCTGAATTTCTTTAACCAGATAATCAGCAAGAGACTCAACACCACGTAAACGTAAAATATCATGTGGATTAGGCTCACCATCAGCAATGATTTCACCCTGATCAACATGCTCACCTTCGAACACGTTGATGTGACGCCACTTAGGAATTAATTCTTCATAAGCTTCCCCGTCATCACCGGTAATCATCAGACGCTGCTTACCTTTCGTTTCTTTACCAAAGCCGATGGTTCCGGTCTTCTCTGCCATGATTGCAGATTCTTTCGGAATACGCGCTTCGAATAAATCAGCAACACGAGGCAGACCACCTGTGATATCACGCGTTTTAGATGATTCCTGAGGAATACGTGCAACCACGTCACCTACTTTAACTTCATCACCATCTTCGATGCCAACAATCGCACCCGCTGGCAAGAAGTACTGAGCTGGAATATCTGTGCCGGCAATCATCAGGTCTTCACCCTTAGCATCAACCAGTTTAACCATTGGGCGCATATCTTTACCCGCTGCTGGACGTTGCTTAGGATCGATAATAACAGTAGAAGACAAACCAGTAATTTCATCCTGCTCTTTCTGTACACTCACGCCTTCGATGAATTCACCGAACTGAGCCACACCATCAACCTCTGTGATAATCGGGTGAGTATAAGGATCCCAGGTTGCTACAATCTGACCACCATCTACCGCATCACCTTCAGCAGTAGAAATGATTGCACCATAAGGCACCTTATAACGTTCTTTCTCACGACCAGACTCATCAACAACACCAATTTCACCAGATCGAGAAACCGCAACCAGATTACCTGACTCCTGTTTAACAACCTTAATGTTATGAAGGCGAATGCTACCGCTATTCTTAACTGAGATATTGTTAGCTGCAGCTGAACGAGATGCCGCACCACCGATATGGAAAGTACGCATAGTAAGCTGTGTACCCGGCTCACCAATTGACTGAGCAGCGATAACACCAACCGCCTCACCCATATTTACTTTATGTCCACGCGCCAGGTCACGACCATAACACTCGGCACATACACCATGAACTGCTTCACAGGTAATTGCAGAGCGCACTTTGATTTCATCAATACCCATCTTATCAATACGGTCAACCCATTCCTCATCAAGGAAAGTACCTGCTTCAACCAATACTTCATCAGTCTCAGGTTTTAGCACATCAACTGCAACAACACGTCCTAAAACACGTTCCTGTAATGGCTCAACAACATCACCACCTTCGATGATTGGCACCATAATTACGCCATTTTCAGTACCACAGTCCTCTTCAAGAACTACATTATCCTGAGATACATCAACAAGACGTCGCGTCAGATAACCCGAGTTCGCAGTTTTCAGTGCCGTATCAGCCAGACCTTTACGAGCACCGTGAGTAGAGATGAAGTACTGTAGTACGTTCAGACCTTCACGGAAATTCGCAGTAATCGGTGTCTCGATGATTGAACCATCAGGTTTAGCCATCAGACCACGCATACCAGCTAACTGTCTTATCTGTGCCGCACTACCACGAGCACCAGAGTCAGCCATCATATAAATATTATTAAACGAGTCAGATTTAAGCGTATCACCTTCAGCCGTTTCAAATTCAGCTTTAGATATCTTATCCATCATTGCTTTCGCAACCTGCTCATTTGCATGAGACCAGATATCAACAACCTTGTTATAACGTTCGCCATTTGTAACCAGACCAGATTCATACTGATCCTGAATCTCTTTAACTTCAGATTCTGCACCTGACAGAATATTTGCTTTTTCTGGCGGTATAACCATATCGTTAAGACAGATAGATGCACCTGCGCGAGTAGACTCACGGAAACCGGTATACATTAACTGGTCAGCAAAAATGACTGTTTCCTTCAAACCTGTTAAACGGTAACTTGTATTAATCAGGTTAGAGATATTCTTTTTAGTCATATCCCGGTTAACCACTTCAAATGGTAGACCGTCTGGCAATAACTCAGATAACATTGCTCGACCAACTGTTGTTTCAACCAGTTTACGAACCGTTTTCATTTCGCCATTCTCATCTGGAAGAGTTTCATTAATACGAACTCTTATTTTAGACTGAATGTGAACTGCTTTATTTGCATGAGCACGAGTTGCTTCTTTAACATCAGCAAACACCATACCTTCACCGTGGCCATTAATGTTTTCGCGAGTCATGTAATAAAGACCCAGAACGATATCCTGTGAAGGTACAATAATTGGCTCACCCGATGCTGGAGACAAAATATTATTTGTCGACATCATCATAGCGCGAGTTTCTAACTGTGCTTCGATTGACAATGGCACGTGCACCGCCATCTGGTCACCATCGAAGTCAGCGTTGAATGCTGTACAAACTAACGGGTGAAGCTGAATCGCTTTACCTTCAATTAATACTGGCTCAAACGCCTGGATACCTAATCTGTGAAGAGTTGGTGCACGGTTAAGCATGACAGGATGTTCTCGAATTACTTCTTCAAGAATATCCCAAACTTCCGCGCCTTCACGCTCAACTAATTTCTTAGCCGCTTTAATTGTTGTCGCTAAACCACGACGATGTAATTTACTAAAGATAAATGGCTTGAATAATTCAAGTGCCATTTTCTTAGGCAAACCACACTGATGTAATTTCAGTGTAGGTCCAACCACGATTACTGAACGACCAGAATAGTCAACACGCTTACCAAGTAAGTTTTGACGGAAACGACCTTGCTTACCTTTAATCATGTCAGCAAGTGATTTCAATGGACGCTTGTTGGTACCGGTAATTGCACGACCGCGACGACCGTTATCTAATAACGCATCTACAGATTCCTGCAACATACGTTTTTCGTTACGCACAATAATATCTGGAGCAAAAAGCTCTAACAGACGACGTAAACGATTATTACGATTAATAACACGACGGTATAAATCATTTAGATCTGAAGTTGCAAAACGACCACCGTCTAGTGGAACTAATGGACGTAAATCAGGTGGTAGAACAGGTAAAACTGTCATGATCATCCATTCTGGTTTGTTACCAGACTCAACAAATGAATCAATTAATTTTAAACGCTTACCGTAACGTTTTAGTTTTGTTTCAGACGCGGTATTACCCATGTCTTCACGAATTTGCTTAGCTTCATCACCCAGATCAAGACTGCAAAGCATTTCATAAATAGCTTCAGCACCCATACGCGCATCAAACTCATCGCCATGTTCTTCAATAGCTTCAAGATAAGTTTCATCCGACAATAACTGACAACGCTCTAGCGTAGTCATGCCTGGGTCGATAACAACAAATGCTTCGAAGTATAAAATACGTTCGATTTCACGCAGCGTCATATCCAGTAATAAACCAATACGCGAAGGTAATGATTTTAAGTACCAGATGTGAGCTACCGGGCTCGCAAGGTCAATGTGACCCATGCGATCACGACGCACTTTTGACTGTGTAACTTCAACGCCACATTTCTCACAAACAACACCACGGTGTTTTAAACGTTTGTATTTACCACATAGACACTCGTAGTCTTTTACCGGACCAAAAATTTTGGCACAGAATAAACCTTCGCGCTCTGGCTTGAATGTACGATAGTTAATTGTTTCTGGCTTTCTAACTTCACCGTAAGACCAGGACATAATTTTATCAGGTGACGCTAAACCAATTCGGATTGCGTCAAAATCATCATCTTGACCCTGATTATTTAATAGCTTGAGTAGATCTTTCAAAATCTTATCTCCAAAATTTTATGTTTGAGTTAAATATTAAGTTTTTAAAATTAAATAACTAAATACTTAAGACTCATCCTGTTCCAGTTCGATGTTGATACCTAAAGCACGAATTTCTTTTAACAATACGTTAAATGATTCCGGCATACCGGCTTCCATACGATGATCACCATCAACAATGTTTTTATACATCTTGTTACGACCTGCAACGTCATCGGACTTAACCGTTAACATTTCCTGCAGCGTATAGGCAGCACCATAAGCTTCCAGTGCCCAGACTTCCATCTCTCCGAAGCGCTGACCACCAAACTGTGCTTTACCACCTAATGGCTGCTGAGTAACCAGACTGTAAGGACCTGTAGATCGAGCATGCATCTTGTCATCAACAAGGTGATTCAGTTTCAATACATACATCACACCAACCGTAACCGGTCGATCAAATGCATCACCTGTACGACCATCCCACAATGTGGTTTGCCCCGTATTAGGCAGGTCAGCCAGATCTAACATGTGACGAATTTCATCTTCATGCGCGCCATCGAATACAGGTGTTGCCATTGGCACACCCTTACGAAGATTACCCGCCATGTTCATTAATTCATCATCTTCAAATCGAGTTAGATCAACCTTCTTCTGATCATGATTATAAATCTTATCAAGGAAGGTTCTCATTTCAGTTACTTTGCACTGATCATCAAGCATCTTACCGATCTTCAGACCTAGACCCTGAGCAGCCCAACCAAGATGCGTTTCAAGAATCTGACCCACGTTCATACGTGATGGAACACCTAATGGGTTCAATACGATATCAACTGGACGACCATGTTCGTCATATGGCATATCTTCAACAGGTACAATCATAGAGATTACACCCTTATTACCATGACGACCCGCCATCTTGTCACCAGGCTGAATACGACGTTTGATAGCTAGATAAACCTTAACCATCTTTAACACACCCGGTGCTAAATCATCGCCAGCAATAATCTTGCCTTTCTTTTCTTCAAACAATTCATCCAGCTCTGTACGAGTGTCTTTCAATTGTTTAGCCAGTATTTCTAATGCAGCATTCGCATCATCAGATTTCAGGCCAATTTCAAACCACTTGGCTTTTTCAAGATCATCAAGATAAGCCTGAGTGATTTTTGCACCAGCTTTAAGACCCGCTGGTCCACCAGCTGCCTGCTTATTCAGCATTAATCTTTCTGCACGCGCATAAATATCTTTCTGCGCAATACGCCATTGGTCATTATTATCTTTACGCGCTTCAGCAACCTGATCTTCTTCTATTTCAAGTGCACGTTTGTCTTTTTCAACACCGTCACGAGTAAATACCTGAACACCAATAACTGTACCCACTTTACTAGTAGGTACGCGTAAAGATGAATCTTTAACATCAGATGCTTTTTCACCGAAGATCGCTCGCAGTAATTTCTCTTCTGGAGTCAGCTGCGTTTCACCCTTAGGTGTAACTTTACCAACCAGAATATCGTTACCACTTACTTCTGCACCAACATAAACGATACCCGACTCATCTAACTTAGAAAGCAGACCTTCACTTACATTTGGAATATCAGCTGTAATTTCTTCTGAACCTAACTTGGTATCACGTGCAACACAGGTTAGCTCTTCGATATGAATAGTTGTATAACGGTCTTCTTCAACAACACGTTCTGAAATCAGAATCGAATCCTCGAAGTTATAACCATTCCACGGCATAAATGCTACACGCATATTTTGCCCAAGCGCCAACTCACCTAAGTCAGTAGATGGGCCATCAGCTAAAACATCACCACGTGCAATTACGTCACCTGGCATTACTAATGGGCGTTGATTAATACATGTATTTTGATTTGAGCGTGTGTATTTAGTTAATGAATAAATATCAACGCCGGCTTTACCGCCTTCAGTTTCATCATCATTAACTCGAACAACAACACGACTCGCATCAACCGAGTCAATCACGCCGCCACGTTTTGCTTTAACCGCTGCACCGGAATCCATCGCAACAGAACGCTCCATACCCGTACCAACTAACGGCTTATCAGCACGTAATGTTGGAACAGCCTGACGTTGCATGTTTGACCCCATCAATGCACGGTTAGCATCATCGTGCTCAAGGAATGGAATAATTGAAGCCGCAACCGATACAATCTGTTTTGGCGATACATCCATATACTCCACTTTATCAGGGCCTGATAGAGCAAATTCATTCTTAGTACGACAGGAAACCATTTCCTGAATTAATTTACCGTTTTTATCCAGGTCAGTATTTGCCTGAGCAATAATGTAATTACTTTCTTCAATTGCAGAAAGGTAATCAATTTCCATTGTTGCTTTACCATTTATAACTTTACGGTAAGGCGTTTCAAGGAAACCATATTCATTAGTACGTGCATAAACCGATAATGAGTTAATCAAACCAATGTTTGGTCCCTCAGGTGTTTCGATTGGACATACACGACCATAGTGAGTCGGGTGAACATCTCGAACTTCGAAACCAGCACGTTCACGCGTTAAACCACCGGGGCCTAATGCTGAAACACGACGCTTGTGAGTCACTTCAGATAACGGATTATTCTGATCCATAAACTGAGACAGCTGACTTGAACCAAAGAATTCCTTGATTGCTGCAGATACTGGTTTAGCGTTAATTAATTCCTGAGGCATTAAACCCTCAGATTCCGCCATTGATAAACGCTCTTTAACCGCACGTTCAACACGAACCAAGCCAACACGGAAAACATTTTCCGCCATTTCACCAACACAACGAATACGACGATTACCCAGATGATCGATATCATCAACTATGTCATTACCGTTACGAATCATGATTAACTGTTTTAGAACATCTAAAATATCAGATGAATCACCCAGCTCTTCAAATAGTTTTTTCGCTTCTTCGTCTTTCTTACGTTCAGAGAAATAACGACCATCATAAAGCACGCCTAAACCAGTAGACTCTTCACGACGCAAACGACGATTAAACTTCATCCGACCAACCGCTGATAAGTCATAACGATCACTAGTGAAGAATAAATTTTTGAACAGATTTTCAGCCGCATCTTTGGTTGGTGGCTCACCAGGACGCATCATGCGGTAGATTTCAACTTGTGCTTCAAGCTGTGAAGCTGTTGGATCTATCGCTAATGTATTTGATATATACGCGCCCGCATCCAGATCATTGGTATAAAGAATTTCAAATGCCTTAATACCCGCTTCGGTAATAGTTTCCATGATCTCTACAGTAATAACTGTATTTGCAGGAACAATAATCTCACCCGTGCTTTCATCAATTAAATCATGGGCAAGAATTTTATCTTCCATGTATTCATGAGGAGCAACCAGCTTTTTAATTTTTGCTTTTTCTAGCGCCTTGATGTGACGCATTGTGATACGACGACCCGCCTCAACAACAACTTCTTTACCCGACATAATATCGAATGTTGTTGTTTCACCGCGCAAACGCTCAGCAACCAGTGGAATTTCAATTCCACTCTTAACCATCTTGCAGCTAATTTTCTCGAAGAACATATCGAGAATTTCTTCTGTTTGATAACCTAATGCACGCAGTAAAATAGTCGCCGGTAATTTACGACGACGGTCAATACGCACAAAAACTGAATCTTTAGGATCAAACTCAAAATCTAACCATGAACCACGGTAAGGAATAACGCGAGCAGAATAAAGTAACTTACCTGAACTATGCGTTTTACCTTTATCATGATCAAAGAAGACACCCGGTGAACGATGTAACTGAGATACGATTACACGCTCAGTACCATTGATAACAAAGGTACCGGTATCAGTCATAAGAGGAAGCTCACCCATGTAAACTTCCTGCTCCTTAGACTCTTTAATTACTTTCGTCTTAGGATAAAGATCTTTATCCATAATCGTTAAACGAAGCACAACACGCAAAGGTGCCGCATAAGTCATACCACGCAACTGACATTCTTTAACGTCAAAAGCAGGTGTACCTAAACGGTATTTAACATATTCAAGTTGTACGTGACCAGAGTAGCTAACTATTGGAAACACAGAACCAAAAGCAGCCTGTAAACCAGCCTGTTTACGGTCTTTCTCTTTTCTGTTTTCCTGTAAAAAGCCACGATAAGAGTCGATCTGCATCGACAATAAAAACGGCACGTCTAGAATAGGTGGGCGTTTACCGAAATCCTTACGGACACGTTTTTTATCGGTAAAAGAATATTCCATCGAAGTTCCTCGCAATGTAAGTGCTATGGCATGTTTACCAGCTCATGCCGGGAGCTGTATTACTTTAACCTTAATAAAGGTCTTTTTATTTTCAGCCTGTAAGCTGGTGAAAAACGTCTCAGGAAAATTTCCGGGAAACATCTTTTATCAATTTACAGATTTTCTACTACAACTTTATCCTGCTTCAAAATAACAATGCATAGAAGCGGGAAAAGGCCGGTGAATAAATTCACCAGCCTTACCACCTGGGCAATAAGTTAATTGCCGAACAACAATCGAATTATTTAAGTTCGATTGCTGCGCCAGCTTCTTCAAGCTGCTTCTTAACGTCTTCTGCTTCAGACTTAGACGCGCCTTCTTTAACAGCAACAGGACAAGATTCAACCATTGTCTTTGCGTCTTTAAGGCCAGCGCCAGTGATAGCACGAACAGCTTTGATTACTGCAACTTTGTTCTCGCCGAAGCCAGTCATCATTACATCAAACTCGTCTTTTTCTTCTGCAGCAGCACCAGCGTCACCGCCAGCAGCTGGAGCAGCAGCAACAGCAGCTGCTGCTGAAACGCCGAATTTTTCTTCCATTGCTTCGATAAGGTCAACAACTTCCATTACTGACATGTTAGCAATAGTTTCTAGCATATCTTCTTTAGATACAGCCATGATATTTCTCCAAAATTTTATATACGTTTAAATCGTAAATACTAAGTGATTAAATGCGTTTGCTAGCCTTTGGCTTGCTTGACCGCTTCTACAGTACGAACTAATTTTGCAGGAACTTCTTTCAAAGTACGTGCTAGCTTTTCTGTAGGCGCCATCATTAGAGCCATTAACATGCTGATAGCCTGATCTTTGGTCGGCAGTTTCGCAAGACGATCAATTTCATTCGCAGCGAGTAACTCGCCACCAACTGATAACATCTTGGTTACTAATGCTTCGTGATCCTTTGCAAAGTCTTTTACAAGACGAGCTGCAGAACCGGGATCTTCCTGTGAGAACGCAAGCAGTAGGGGACCTACTAAACCGTCATTCATACATTCGAAATCAGTTCCTTCAAAGGCACGACGAGCCAATGTGTTTTTTACAACACGAAGATAAACGCCTGAATTACGTGCAGTAGCACGCAATTGAGTCATTTCATCTACAGTCAGGCCATGGTATTCAGCTGCAACAACTGAATGAGCCTCAGCGGCAATCGCACTTACCTCAGCAACAATGCTTTTCTTGTCTTCAAGATTAAGAGGCACGTGTATTACTCCTGTTTCGGTTGGAGCACATAGTCAAATCTTTAGAATTTAAACTGTATGTCCAGCCAAGTATTAAAGTAAAAAAATAATTTTCATATTTTTTTACCACCTGCGGTATTTTTAATTAAATAATCAAACACACCATCTGCGTGAGAAAAAATCATCCTGATTTTATTAAGCTTTGCATCATAAATGCTCCAGCTCTCACGGTCTTTGACACACCGATACTCGGCTAGCCAAATTCTTTTAGAATAATTCCTTATATTCCTTTTATTCTTTTACTACTTGATCGAATCCAGAGAAGACGAATCAATAGTTAGACCAGGACCCATAGTTGACGACAAAGTCATCTTCATGAAGTACTGACCTTTTGCAGAAACTGGTTTCGCCTTTTTCAGACTTTCCATCAATGCATCGATATTTTCTTTAAGTGCTGCAACTTCAAACTTGGCAGTACCTACCGAACCATGAACGATACCGGCTTTGTCAGCACGGAAACGAATTTGACCCGCTTTAGCATTTTTAACTGCGCCTGCAACATCAGGTGTAACCGTTCCAACCTTAGGGTTAGGCATTAAACCACGTGGACCCAGGATCTGACCTAACTGACCGACTACACGCATTGCATCAGGAGAGGCAATAACTACGTCATAGTTTAAATCGCCGCCTTTCATTTGCGCCGCTAACTCGTCCATACCAACCACATCAGCACCTGCTGCTGTAGCCGCTTCTGCCGCTTCACCTTGTGTGAAAACAGCAACACGAACTGTTTTACCAGAACCCTGAGGCAATGTAGTTGAACCACGAACAACCTGATCAGATTTACGAGGATCAATACCCAGATTTATAGCAACATCTACTGATTCATTAAATTTCACAGTTGATAACTCTTTGATAAGTGCAAGCGCTTCATCAATCGGGTATTGCTTTTCAGCTTCTACTTTTTCCGCGATCATTTTAGCGCGCTTAGATAACTTAGCCATTATACAACTCCCTCAGTTTCCAGACCCATGCGATATGCAGTACCCGCGATAGTACGCACAGCTGCGTCCATATCAGCAGCTGTTAGATCAGGCTCTTTAGTTTTTGCAATTTCTTCTAACTGAGCGCGTGTAATAGTACCAACTTTCTCAGTATTAGGACGACCACTGCCTTTTTCAAGACCCATCGCTTTCTTAATCAGAATAGATGCTGGAGGTGTCTTAGTAATAAAAGTAAAACTACGGTCGTTATAAACCGTAATAACAACTGGGATAGGCATGTTTTTTTCAAAGTTATCTGTTTTAGCATTAAATGCCTTACAGAACTCCATGATATTCACACCATGCTGACCCAAAGCTGGACCAACCGGGGGACTTGGATTTGCAGCACCCGCAGGTACTTGCAGCTTAATATAAGCTTCTACTTTCTTTGCCATGATTTACTCCTGTTGGGTAATAACGACGTACTAACTCTTACGAGCTTCCGGTCTCCCCTGTTTTAGCAAAACAACACGAACTAAATGCTCGTGTTGATTAAAATTTTTTAGCCTTTTTCGACCTGATCAAAACCAAGATCTACAGGCGTTGAACGACCAAATATAGAAACCGCCACTTTTAGACGACTCTTATCATAATCAACTTCTTCAACAACACCATTAAAGTCATTAAACGGCCCATCAGTTACACGTACAACCTCACCCGCTTCATAAAGCACTTTGGGCTTCGGCTTCTCAGTACCTTCCTGAACACTATTTAATATCTGTTGAGCTTCTTTTTCAGTAATTGGAGCAGGCCTGTCTTTAGTACCACCGATGAAACCCATTACTTTTGGCACATCTTTAACAAGATGCCAGCTTTCATCAGTCATTTCCATCTGCACTAACACATAACCTGGAAAGAACTTACGCTCTGATTTGCGTTTGTTACCATCACGCATTTCTACAACTTCTTCAGTTGGAATCAGAATCTCACCAAACAGATCCTCCATCCCATTCAACCGAATATGCTCTAATAACGACAACTTAACTTTCGCTTCGAAACCCGAATAAGCGTGCACTACATACCAACGTAACGCCATGCTCTAGCCTCCCTGACCGGTTAACAACAATATCGCCCACCTCAGGACCATATCAATCAACCAAAGCATAATCCCTACAAGAAACACCATCACAACTACCATTAGAGTAGTTTGCACTGTTTCCTGACGGGTTGGCCAGATCACTTTTCTTACTTCGGTTCGCGCATCACGAGCAAACAACCACAAGCCATAACCCATGCGAGTGGTATACATAACAAGCATTGCCATAACAACCATCGCTAACAGACCCAGTATGCGATACAACTGGGACTCTTCAGCAAAGAAATAGAATTGCCAGATTCCACCGACCAGCAGTGCAATTGCAATTAAAAATTTCAAACTATCAAGCTTACCGCTTTCTTCTGTTTCAGTCTTAGCGACCATGGATTACTCTACTTGTTCTTGCTCGTTTATAGTGGCAGGCCAGGAGGGACTCGAACCCCCAACCCTCGGTTTTGGAGACCGATGCTCTACCAATTGAGCCACTGGCCTATAAACATGGAAAAGCGGAGCGCTCCAAAAGAGCGCCCCGCTTCCAATTTTTTTAGTAAGGATTACTCAGTAATCTTACTTACAACACCAGCACCTACAGTACGACCACCTTCGCGTATTGCGAAAC
>QFXC01000013.1:600000-794554 GCA_003349885.1 endosymbiont of Galathealinum brachiosum
TATTGCACCAGAAGTAAGTGATGCAGCAAAAACAGTATTATCTGAAAAGAAAAATGTTCGTGTTTTAGAATGCGGACAGTGGGATAAACAGGTTCCTGCTCTTGATTTTAAACGCATCAATGGCGGATTACTGGTACAGGATCGCGATCTTGGCATGGTTGGTATTGACGACCTTCAGGTTGTTACTGAAAAGAAACCGACTGAAGATCAAATGCGCGATTTATTATTCGCATGGAAAGTTGCCAAATTTGTTAAATCTAATGCCATTGTTTATGTTCAAAATCAGATGACTATTGGTGTTGGTGCGGGTCAGATGAGCCGTGTTTATTCTGCGAAAATTGCAGGCATTAAAGCATCTGATGAAAACCTGCAGGTTGAAGGTTCTGTTATGGCATCTGATGCGTTCTTCCCTTTCCGGGATGGAATCGATGCCGCAAATGAAGCCGGTATTACTGCGGTAATACAGCCAGGTGGTTCAATGCGTGATGATGAAACTATTGCTGCCGCCAATGAACACGGCATGGCAATGGTATTTACCAGCATGAGACATTTCCGTCACTAATTTTTTGACACAGAGACACAGAGGCGTAGAGCTATTTTTTAATAAATACTCTTTTTTCTGTGTCTCTGTGCCTCTGCGTCAAAAGAGAAAAACATGAATATACTTATCATAGGCGGCGGTGGTCGCGAACACGCTCTGGCCTGGAAGGCTGCTCAGTCTGAAGACGTTAAAACTGTTTTCGTTGCACCTGGTAATGCGGGCACAGCCCATGAAGATAAAGTAAAAAATATTGATATCAATGCTGAAGATATTGATGCGCTAAAACAGTTTGCGATGCAAAACGAAATAGCCCTGACCATTGTTGGCCCTGAGGCACCTCTGGTAAATGGTGTTGTTGATAGTTTTCAGGCGGCAGGTTTAAAAATATTTGGCCCAACTCGTGGCGCAGCACAACTTGAAGGCTCCAAAGCATTCACTAAAGATTTTCTTGCTCGAAATAATATCCCCACTGCTGCTTACGGTAACTTCACTGATGAAGCCGAAGCTATTACTTACATAAAACAACAGGGTGCGCCTATTGTAATTAAGGCGGATGGTCTGGCTGCAGGTAAAGGCGTTATTCTTGCGCAAACCGAAGATGAAGCCATTGATGCGGTTAAAGATATGTTGTCGGGCAATAGCTTTGGTGATGCAGGTGCACGAGTCGTAATTGAAGAATTTTTAACCGGTGAAGAAGCCAGTTTCATCTGCATGATCGACGGCAAAAATATATTACCTATGGCAACGTCACAAGATCATAAAGCACGTGATGAAGGCGACACAGGGCCAAATACCGGTGGCATGGGCGCTTACTCACCCGCTCCTCTGGTAACTGATGAAATTCACCAGACAGTCATTGATGAAGTTATTCGCCCGACGGTGGACGGCATGGCAAAAGAAGGCCATTCATTTACCGGTTTTTTATATGCAGGTTTAATGATTGAAAATAATAAACCAAAAGTTCTGGAATACAATGTCCGTTTTGGTGACCCTGAAACTCAACCGATTATGATGCGCTTACAATCTGATCTGGTTGAATTATGTCTTGCAGCCGTTGATGGCAAACTGGATCAGCAAAGTACTCGTTGGGACTCACAGTATGCTTTAGGAGTTGTACTCGCTGCGGGTGGTTATCCCGAAAGCTACAATAAAGGTGACGTTATTAGTGGCCTTGAAGGCCTGGACACCCACAAATCTAAAGTATTTCATGCAGGCTCCGCAATTAAAGACGGACAGATTATAACCAATGGCGGACGCGTATTATGTGCATGTGGCATGGGGAATACTGTCGCAGAAGCACAGAAAGCCGCATATGAAATTGTTGAAAAAATACACTGGGATAAAGTATATTATCGTAAAGATATCGGCTTTAAGGCAATTTAATAACACCTGACCCATCGGGGACAGAGCTTAAAAAAACAAGATTTGTCCTCGAATAAAAAGTCGCTTCAAAATAATTAAAAAAGAAGAGAATTTAAATGGATCATTTATATGGATAATAAAAAATTTAACGTCACTATTCTTCAAACGCAAACGTCTGAATCATTGGCTGGCCAACTAGCCAAACTATTTAAAATTTCCCCAGAAAAAGCCCTGCAAATTCTACAGAAAGAATCTTTTATAATAAAAAAACAAACCGATAAAACAACTGCTGAAAAATTTCACAAGGCAATTTCTTCTGTCGGTGTAAATTGCCGTATCGATGAAATAATAACTGAAGAAGAAAGCGCATTACCCGAAATTGAAGAAGTAAAAACCAGCGCACAGGCAAAACCACTCACCGATATAACTCGACCCGAAATCACACCTCTGCATAGCGAGCACGCAAGCCTGAGCCTTGCCGATGGGCCTGCAGATAAAAACACACCCGACACACAGGATGTTATTAAAGACATTGACCCGGCCAACTTCTGCCCTGACTGTGGAACAATCCGGGCAAGTGCAAATTCAGCTTGCCTTCACTGTGGTTATGACCCGGAAGAACTAAAGAGAAACAAAACCAAAGCAACATTAATAAAAGCGGGCATAATATTTATTATATTCATTATTTGTGCAGCTATCGCTTACCCGTTCTACCAGCAATACGCCAGACAAAAGAAAATCGAAAAAGATCTTATGCTGGCTTATGATACTCGTAACGCGGTGACTGAATTTATTCTCAAAACAAATTTCTGGCCCAATCAAAATATTGATGCGGGGCTGGACAAACAGATCAGTAACCAGACATTAAAATCAGTCACTGTGGGAGAAAGCTCAACCATCACTGTTGTTTTACGTGCCCAGGCATTAGACGGTGAAGAACAGACACTAATTTTCACTCCCCATACATTAAAAGGACGAATTGTCTGGAATTGCCTGAAAGGAACACTAAAGAATGAGTTCAGACCTGAGCTTTGTAGAACTCAGACAGAGTAGTTACAACCTGATGGTTAAAATTTACATTTTATACAGGCATAAAAAAAGCCGGCTTAGAGCCGGCTCCGAACATTACGGATTTCCACGCTAGTTTAAAATGTTTGACCCGATTTTAAGCGTTTCCTGAGGAACCGATGCCACAACCACAGAGGCATCACTTAGCGGGAAAGACGATCATTAACGCATGCTTCTACCATTAAAGGCAAGACCTTTTATCTGCTACTTGAATATTTAAGCCGAATATATACAAACCCCCTTTTATGCTCTATATCAGTAATTCCCTATATTTATATTTATCAGCCCCCAAGGGCTGTGTATTAAGGTAAACTCTTATCTCTATGGCTTAAATAATATATATTTAAATGATCAACTGAGCCCTTTCATTACTAAGAATATGAATGGATATGACTGAATACGCACTAATCTTAATCAGTACTCCTGATCTAAATGATCAACTGAGCCCTTTCATTACTAAGAATATGAATGGATATGACTGAATACGCACTAATCTTAATCAGTACTATATGGGTAAACAATTTCGTATTAGTGAAATTTCTCGGTCTGTGCCCGTTTATGGGGGTTTCACGTAAGCTCGAAACCGCTATAGGCATGGCTCTGGCAACCACTTTTGTGCTTACACTTTCATCTATATGCAGTTATCTGGTTAACCAGTATATTCTGTTACCCCTCGATATTGTCTACTTACGCACTATTATGTTTATTCTGGTGATTGCCGTTGTTGTGCAATTTACTGAAATGGTCGTACATAAAACCAGTCCGGTACTCTATAACGTACTGGGCATTTTCCTGCCTTTAATTACCACCAACTGCGCTGTACTCGGTGTTGCTCTGCTCAATACACAGGAACAACACGGTTTTCTTCAATCGGTTTTTTACGGTTTTGGTGCTTCTGTTGGTTTCTCAATGGTATTAATACTCTTTTCCGGTATACGTGAACGTATAGCGGTTGCCGATGTGCCCGAAGCCTTTCAGGGCACCGCAATTGCTATGATTACTGCTGGTATAATGTCACTGGCCTTTATGGGCTTTATTGGTCTGGTGAATTAAATTTAATGTCGATACTTGTTGCTGTTATCACACTGGCCATTATTTCGCTTTTATTCGGTATTTTGCTGGGTTATACCTCGGTCAAATTTCACGTAGAAGGTGACCCCATTGTTGATAAAATAGATGCACTACTGCCTCAGACACAATGTGGTCAATGTACATTCCCCGGATGCCGCCCCTATGCAGAGGCTATCGGCAGTGGTGAAGCGAATATTAATCAGTGCCCTCCTGGCGGAGAGGTCACGATGCTTGCACTATCCGAGCTATTAGGTGTAGAACCTGTTGCACTTGACGAGGAACTTGCGAGTGATCCCGAAAAAACAGTTGTTTATGTTGATGAGCAAACCTGTATAGGTTGCACATTATGTATTCAGGCATGCCCGGTTGATGCCATATTAGGCGCTGCCAAGCAAATGCATACTATTATAGAAGCTGAATGTACGGGTTGTGATTTATGCATCCCTCCCTGCCCGGTTGATTGTATTCATATAAAAACAGTTAAACCCGAACTGGATACCTGGCGCTGGTCATTACCTGAATCCGATGACACAACACCCAAAGCATGAACTTATAATTAATTTAAAAAGTAAAAAGACAATAGTGATTAAATTCTAAACATGACGCGATCTTCTCAACAGCTCTGGCATTTTCACGGTGGCTTGAAACTCGACAGCAATAAAGCAATGTCGACCAGCGCACCAATTGTTAAAGCCAATATGCCCAAACGTCTGGTATTGCCAGTGCAACAGCATATTGGTGAAGCTGGTCAGTTACTGGTAACCATCGGTGACAGGGTATTAAAAGGACAACCCGTTACAGAAAGCACTGAATACATAAGTGCGCCAATTCATGCACCTACATCCGGCACAATTATCGACATTGATAAATTTCCTGCACCTCACCCTTCTGGTTTGAATACACTGTGTGTAGTAATAGAACCTGATGGTGAAGACAAATGGGTCGAACTGGAAACAACGCTTTACCCAAACACAAAATCACCCTCTGAATTACGCCAGATAATACGTAATGCAGGTATTGTGGGTTTAGGCGGTGCTGCTTTTCCTACCGCAGTAAAAGTAAATCAGGGTCCGGGAGCCCATATTGAAACACTGATTATTAACGGAGCTGAATGTGAACCTTATATCAGTTGCGATGATATGCAGATGCGAGAATATGCGAATGAGCTTATTTCTGGCTGTGAAATTATCCAGTATATTATCTCGGCCACACATTGCCTGATCGCAATTGAGGATAATAAGCCCGAAGCAATAACAGCCATTGAAACTGTTATAAAAGAAAAAGCATTACATACCATCGAGGTAGTGCGCATACCAACACTCTACCCTACCGGTGGTGAAAAACAGTTAATTAAAGTACTTACTCAAAAAGAAGTACCCAGTGATGGCTTTCCTTCAGATATTGGTTTACTAGTACAAAATGTCGGTACAGCAGTCGCAGTTCATAATGCAGTTGTTCGTGGTGAGCCACTTATATCACGCATTGTTACGATTACTGGTGATGGTGTAAATCAACCACAAAATATGGAAGTATTATTCGGTACATTTATATCTGAATTAATCGAGCAATCCGGTGGCTACCATGAAGATGCCAGTAAGTTGATTATGGGTGGACCAATGATGGGCTTCACCCTACAGACAGATCACTTACCTGTTATTAAAGGCAGTAACTGTATTCTGGTAGAAAATACACCAATAGAAACACCCGCGACCATGCCATGCATTCGTTGTGGTGCCTGCGCAGCTGTTTGCCCTGCACAACTTTTACCTCAGCAACTTTTCTGGATGGCCAGTTCAAAAAATTTCGATCTTGTGCAGGATTACCATTTATTTGACTGCATTGAATGCGGATGTTGCGCTCAGGTCTGCCCTAGCCAGATTCCACTGGTTCAATATTATCGATTTGCAAAAACAGAAATATGGAATCAGGAACGGGACAAAATTAAATCCGACCACGCCCGTGTTCGCCATGACTTTAAACAGGCTCGCCTTGACAGAGAAAAGATAGAACGCGCAGAAAAGTTACGCAAGAAAAAAGAATTACTCGAAAAGAAAAAAATGGCAGAAGCAGCTGCAAAAAAAGAAGAAGGTGACAATGAAGTTGACCCGAAAAAAGCAGCTATTGAAGCAGCCATGAAACGGGTACAGGATAAAAAAGCGGCGAAACTTGCAAGCAAAGAGAACATTCATGAGAAGTAATAACTGGCGTGACTTTTTGAGCAATCAAAACTTAATAACTTTCGGAAAATACAATGCTATTTAAAACTGCCAGCTCACCACACATAGCACAGCAAAACAGCATTCAGACTTTAATGTTTAAAGTTTTGCTAGCTATGGTTCCTGGCACAATTGCTATGATTCTTTTCTTTGGCTGGGGTGTATTAATAAATATTATTCTTGCTTCTGTGGTTGCATTATCTGCTGAGGCATTAATGTTATGGATACGAAAACGCCCGATAAAACCTTATATTACAGATGGTAGTGCACTACTTACCGCATGCTTGCTTGCACTTGCTCTACCGCAGTTAGCACCCTGGTGGTTAACCGTTATCGGTACATTGTTTGCAATAATTTTTGCCAAGCATTTATTTGGAGGTCTGGGATTCAACCCCTTCAACCCTGCAATGGTAGGTTATGTGGTTGTTATCATTTCCTTTCCTCGCGAAATGACTCAATGGGTTCCACCTTTGTTAGAGACTTATACCCAACTTACATTTACTGAAACGTTAAATATTATTTTTGGTGGAAATTTACCACTCACCTATACCTGGGATGCTATTACTATGGCAACACCTCTGGATACGGTAAAAACTCAATTAGGTCTTGAACTAAGTATTAATGAAATTGAAAATCATAAAATCTATGGCCCGATGTTTGGCTCGGTCGGTGGTTTTGGGTGGGAGTGGGTTAATGGATTATTTCTGGCGACAGGATTATATCTTGCGTTAAAAAACATTATAGACTGGCGCATTCCCGCTGGACTGATTATTGCGCTTTTAGTTTTATCAAATACATTTGCGCTTTACGATTACGCTTCATTTACTCCACCTACTTTCCATTTATTTAGTGGTGGCATTATGTTAGCTGCCTTTTTTATTGCAACTGATCCTATAACCGCTTCAACCACAACAAAAGGACGTTGGCTTTATGGTGCAGGCATTGGCATATTTATTTTTATTATTCGCACATGGGGCGCTTACCCGGACGGTATCGCCTTTGCAGTCCTCTTGATGAATATGGCTGTGCCATTACTTGATTATTACACTATGCCCCGGGCTTTTGGTCATAGCTGGACAGAATTTCCACATCACCATAAAGTAGATGATGATGAGCAATAAACGTTATATTTTAGTCAGCGGATTAATACTCGGCCTGTTTGCCGTTATTGGTACAACTCTTGTCGGTATCACTTTTCAGGCAACGTCTGAACAGATTGCTGATAATGAACGCCTTGCCCTGCTAAGAAAACTTAATCAGATATTACCCAGTGAAAAATACGACAATGATCTATTACATACGACCATTAACATCGAAGCAGATCATCGATTAGGCCAGGATAAAACTTCTACCATTTATATAGCTAAACGCCAGAACGAAGTCAGTGCAATGATTTTTTCAGTCATTGCACCAAAAGGTTATAGCGGTGAAATTAAAATGCTAGTGGGCATTAATATAGACGGAACACTGGCAGGCGTTCGAATCGTAAGCCATAAAGAGACTCCTGGGCTAGGTGATGCAATGGAAACTGAAAAAAGCGACTGGGTATATGCTTTTAATGGAAAATCTTTACATTCACCCGCGGAAAAACAATGGAAAGTTAAACGCGATGGCGGTGTATTTGATCAGTTTACCGGTGCTACAATTACACCTCGAGCAGTCGTTCAGGCTGTACATTTATGTCTGGTATACTTTGACAGGCATAAAAAAGAATTACTGGCACAGTATGAATCACAGACACCATCACCAACACCTGAGAACAAAACTAACGACACAGAAAAAAGTCAGATAAACCTACATATAAACGAAGTGAACGCATAACGTGAATGACGACAACTATAACGAGATCAGTAAAAATGGACTGTGGAACAATAATGTTGCACTGGTACAACTGTTAGGTCTCTGCCCTTTACTTGCGGTAACAGGTACAGTGATAAATGGTCTGGGGTTAGGCATGGCAACCATGTTAACGCTGATTATATCCAATGCTGTTGTCTCCCTCATCCGTCATCTGGTACGACCAGAAGTGCGAGTACCCGTTTTCGTTCTGGTCATTGCATCGGTAGTCACCGCGATAGAGTTATCCATGAATGCCTGGTTATACGAACTGTATACTGTACTGGGTATTTTCATTCCATTAATCGTCACCAACTGCGGCATTCTCGCCAGAGCTGAAGCATTCGCATCTAAAAACAGACTATTACCTTCTATAGTTGATGGCCTTATGATGGGATTTGGGTTCACACTGGTACTGGTTACACTGGGCGCTATCAGAGAAATACTCGGCTATGGCACATTTTTTAGTAATGCACATCTAATGTTCGGTGAAAGCGCACGTAACTGGACATGGGTATTTGTTGAAGATTACTCAGGCTTTTTATTAGCTATTCTTCCCCCGGGCGCATTTATTGGTATGGGTTTAATTATTGCACTAAAAAATGTCATCGATAATCGAAATAAGAAGAAAAAGACACTTAGCGCATCTCAGACAATTTCTGCAACTGAAGTTTCTGTTTAATCGCGACTGAAAATGAATAAACTGAAACGCAGTGAAATATTTTCACGACTACAGGCGGAAGACCCTGAACCCAAAACAGAGCTGGAATACACATCACCATTTGAGTTACTGGTGGCGGTTGCTTTATCGGCTCAATCAACAGACAAAGGCGTAAATAAAGCCACCAGAAAATTATTTGCTATTGCAAATACACCAGAAAAAATATTAAAGCTAGGTGAAAGCGGTTTAAAAAAACACATAAAAACAATTGGTTTATATAACACCAAAGCCACAAATATTATAAAAACCTGCAAGATGCTAATCGAGCTCCACAATTCAGAAGTGCCTGATGATCAACAAGCACTTGAAGCCCTGGCGGGTGTTGGCAGAAAAACAGCTAATGTTGTTCGTAACACTGCTTTTGGTCATCCTACTATGGCTGTAGATACCCATATCTTTCGGGTTTCAAATCGAACAAAAATCGCACCGGGAAAAAATGTTCTGGAGGTGGAAAAAAAATTACTTAAGTTTATACCTGAAGAATATATGCTGAATGCCCATCACTGGCTTATTTTACATGGGCGATATACCTGTATTGCACGTAAACCTCGCTGCGGCTCATGTATAATTGAAGACCTTTGCGAATTTAAACAGAAGAATATTGATTAGGGCTCCCTGATGTTTGGTAATGATAGAAATCAGCTAAGAAAAATGTATAAAACTGCATGGGAGAAATTCCAGCAACAGACAATTTTAACCCCGCTGGAAATACAGATAACCGATGTCATAAAAGAACATCCGGAATATCACGACTTTGTACTTCAGTTAGATAAAGACTTTCTACCTGAATCAGGGGAGACTAACCCTTTTTTACATATGGGATTACATTTAGGACTAAGGGAACAACTGGCAACCAACCGACCTCAGGGTATTACCGATATTTATCAACGACTGATTAAAATAAAAGGTTCAGCCCATGATGCTGAACACAGTATGATTGAATGCCTTGCTGAAGCAATGTGGTCATCACAGGCAAACAATACACCACCTGACGAAGCAAAGTATCTGTTATCTCTTAAAAAATTATTACAAATATAACCGTTGTTATATTCGGTTTTTCTTATATAAACTAAAATTTAGACATATTAAGGAACTTGGATTAAATTCAGTGTCTAAGTTTACTCAAAGTTAAAAAATGTGAACTTGTAGATAATCCCTGAGACTAATCTTATGTCAATTCGGAATGAATCAGGATAGACTCAGGCACTGAAACCAACCCAGAAGGTATAAAAAAGATGACTAAATTATTCAACAAATCTCTTATTGCAGCATTAAGCTTTTTATTTGTAATGGCATTTAGCCCAATTACAAACGCAGCGGAAAATCCATTCGGTATGAGCAGCATAGATGCTGACCAGATCACTGTTGCAGAAGGCAAATGTGGTGAAGGTAAATGTGGCGGTAGCGACAAGAAAAAATCTAAGTGTGGCGAAGGCAAATGCGGCGGTAGCGACAAGAAAAAATCTAAGTGTGGCGAAGGCAAATGCGGCGGCAGCGACAAGAAAGAATCTAAGTGTGGCGAAGGCAAATGCGGCGGCAGCGACAAGAAAAAATCTAAGTGTGGCGAAGGCAAATGCGGCGGCAGCGACAAGAAAAAGTCTAAGTGCGGCGAAGGCAAATGTGGCGGCAAATAATAGCTAATACATAAGCACACACGAATTCTGACTTTCAGTATTCGATAATAAAAAAGGCCCCGACACTTCGGGGCCTTTTTTATTACAGAACCGTTTCATATTCTAATAACTACTTATCTTATTTAGCTAAATAAAAATTGTAAAATCTGAAAACAATCACCACAACTAATACAGCAAACTCTAATAATTACTGCTATTTTATGTATACAACAAAATAAATTAGTTGAACAAATATGACTGAAATCCCTTTCGTACACGACTTTCTGCAAGTTCTTGCCATATTATTTGTAACTTCCATCGGCGTTGCTGTCATTTTTATAATTGTTATTTATATTATTGACCGTAACCAGACTGTACATGCAATTCGTCGTAACTACCCTGTTATAGGTCGTTTCAGGTACTGGTTTGAACATCTGGGAACTTTCTTTCGTCAGTATTTTTTTACTATGGACCGGGAAGAGTTACCCTTTAACCGTGCTGAACGCTCCTGGGTTTATCGCGCAGCTAAAAACATCAGTAATACTGTAGCTTTTGGTTCAACCCGTGACTTAAAACCTGCTGGCACCGTTATTTTTGTTAACTGTCCATTTCCGACTCTGGGAAAAGATGCTGTCAAACCCAAACCGGTAACCATTGGTGAGAACTGTACACAACCCTATACAACTTCATCTATTTTTAATATTTCAGGCATGAGTTTTGGCGCACTTTCAAAACCTGCTGTCATTTCATTATCTCATGGCGCAAAAAAAGCAGGGGCCTGGATGAATACGGGTGAAGGCGGTTTATCTCCCTATCACCTTGAAGGTGGTGCAGATATTGTTTTTCAGATCGGTACCGCTAAATATGGCGTTCGAGATAAAGAAGGAAATTTATCCGATGAAAAACTAAAAGAAATGGCGGCAATTGACCAGGTAAAAATGTTTGAGATCAAACTTAGTCAGGGTGCGAAACCAGGTAAAGGCGGCATACTTCCCGGAGATAAGGTCACCGCAGAAATAGCCGCTATTCGAGGTATTCCAGAAGGTGAAGATTCAATCAGCCCTAACCGCCATACAGATATCAACTCTAACGATGACTTACTGGATATGATTTATCGCATTCGTAACGTCACGGGAAAACCTGTTGGCTTTAAAGTTGTTATTGGTGCCTATGGATGGATTGATGAATTATGTAAAAAAATACAGGAACGTGGTTTAGAGTATGCACCAGATTTCATTACAGTTGATAGTTCAACTGGTGGAACAGGTGCAGCACCTATGAGCCTGATAGATTACGTAGGCCTGCCAATCCAGGAAAGCCTGCCTCTAGTAATTGATAAATTAAAAGCTCACGGTCTACGTGAGCGCACAAAGGTCATTGCCTCTGGTAAATTAATCACACCAGCAGAAGTTGCATGGGCATTATGCATGGGAGCAGATTTCATTGTTACCGCTCGCGGTTTTATGTTTGCTCTCGGTTGTATTCAGGCTCTACAATGTGATAAAAATGCCTGCCCTACTGGAATTACTACTCATAATATAAAATTACAGCGAGGTCTGGTTTATACCCAAAAATCCTGGCGTGTGACACATTATATTAAAAATATAATTCATGAAGTTGGCGTTATCGGGCACTCCTGCGGCGTGAAATCACCCAGAGAATTTAATCGTGATCATGCAAGAATTGTTCAGGCAAGTGGCAATTCCAAATCCTTATCAGAGTTATATCCTGGTGAATAACCCTGATAGGTACATGGAAACAAATATGAACTTACTCTATGACTATCAGTCAATGTAACATAATAATTTTTTTTAAAAGGCCCCCCCTTATGAACAAGTTAATCGACATGATGGCAGACACACATGCTTTCTTTCTTGAGAAAATAAGATTACTCGATTTTATTGCTCCGTTATTATTACGGCTTTACCTGGTACCCATTTTCTGGATGGCTGGCACAAAAAAACTCGCTAGCATGGAAGATACAATTGCCTGGTTTGGAAACCCGGACTGGGGTTTAGGTATGCCTCTTCCCGGTTTAATGGCCTACCTTGCGACCTTCACTGAGATTATCGGTGCTATCTTTTTATTCTTTGGAATTTCTGTTCGCTGGATATCGATCCCTCTTATGTTCACAATGTTTATCGCAGCAGTCAGTGTTCACTGGGAAAATGGCTGGTTAGCTATTGCAGAAGGCTCCGGTTTCTTTGCAAGTGACCGAACGATTGCAGCCATTGACAAGCTTGATAGAGCTAAATCAATTTTGCAGGAAAATGCGAATTACAGCTGGTTAACCGAAAATGGCAGTCTGGTTATACTCAACAACGGTATTGAGTTTGCGACAACTTATTTCATTATGTTACTTGCTCTGGTTTATCTGGGTGCTGGTAAATTAAGCGTTGATCACTTACTGCATAAACGGTTTATGAACTAAAGCACTTTTAAGGAACATCTCCATCGGGGATGGAACTCGTTTTTTGATCTCCGTCCCCTTATTAAGGCCACCAAAAGCTGTACGGAGTCGTTCATCGCTCTGCCAATCTGATCGGAATCACCCCATGGGACAGGGCGCTAAAAAGCAGCGGACTGTCCCATGTGGATATACGCCATAACAGACAGAGACCTTTCCCTCATCAATCCCCCTTATCAGCAGCTAAGCTCATCAATTAATTTTCTTTGATTTTTGCACCATTAATTTTTAAAATAAAGGAGCGTATTCTAGCTAATAAGGAGGGTGTTATGGATATTCATATGTCAGATATTATGCTGCATATTGATGAAGACCTGAACCAGAAAGAACAGCTGATTCTAGAGTCACAGATGCGGGATCAAACGGGTGTGATTGGCTTAGGTTACCACGGTACACAACCACACTTGATGATTGTTGAATATGACCGGGATGCAACAAGTCCGAAAACCCTGTTACATGCAGTTAATAATTACGGCCTACATGCAGAGTTAGTTGGTTTTTTATAACCGTTAAAAGTTAAGCAAAGATTTTTTGCCACCAACGACGCCGGTTGTTGGCAGGTTGGAGTGCGTCCTGTAAATTAACCGGTTTCATTTTAGACATAACCCAGCCAGGTAATGGCGGATTTTCACTAAAACCACAGCTCACTCCCAGATTATTTGGATCAAATATTTTAATAAAATCCGGACATTGATGGTTATCCGCATAAACAATACCGCAGTATCTTTCTTCATGCTCTTTTTGAAGTAACTGATCTATTTCAGTTATAAAACTAAGCACGCTTTCTTTACTACTGGGCATAGCAGGTGCAGTTTCACCGACAGCATAAATATACCAACTGTCATCTATCTGCGGGCGCAGTGTTTCCCAGAACTTTTCTAGCTGCTCCCAACGCATTAATGATTCAAATCGACCTTCCTTAAACCGTTTTACATAGGGGTCCGAAAATGATGAGTTCTGATTATTCATAATATACGTATCTATTTAGTTACTCAGAGTCTGATTAAGCCAGCTTTGTATATCTTTAATACCCCTGTGTAAAAAATCGGCATCATTATATACATTCGCAATAATAATAATTCCCTGCATTTTTGCTAACAGATCTTTAGCGACTTCATCACTACGCGTGTCCTGCCCTAACTGACTTAATTGTTCCTCAATCCAGCTTTTTAATAAATCAAAAACAGCTGTCAGTCGTGCATGTGATATTTCTGTATCCTGCTCTTTAACAAGTTCAGAACTTAGTGATCCAATTGGGCAACCATATTGCAGTACCTGAGCTTCACGCTGAAGAGGAAACTGAGTAAGCGCATGCAGACGTTCCAGAGGATCAGTTGTTATATCCTCACAACTCTTTAACATACCTTTAAATTCAACCAGACGCGCATCAACAACCGCAGCAAGAATGTCTTCTTTAGTTTTGAAATAATAATAAAAATTACCACGAGGTATACCCGTTTCATCAGAAATATCACTAAATGAAGTCTGGTTATATCCGCGCGAATAAAAAAGATGGTCAGCAGCATCGACGATTCGTTGGCGGTTAGCTGATCCTTTAGTTCCCATAATTTTACCTGTGTATTTCTGATTACTGAATAACCTGAGCCCAAACTCTGATTATAGTGGCATTTCCATTATTTTCTAATGATATACATTATTTATATCACACCACAATTAATTCTAAGACAATCGTATTATTATTTATGGTTTTTTTCAAGTTATACCTGATAAGCGGTCAGATTGTCATATATAATCAATAACTTATTAAAAATAATGATCACGACCCGAAACCTATGAATGCCCTTGAAATAACCAACTTACAGAAGACATATAAAAATGGTACTCAGGCCCTTAAAGGTGTCGACCTTAAAGTGAAAGAAGGTGATTTTTTTGCCTTGCTTGGTTCAAATGGAGCAGGAAAATCAACCACAATTGGCATAATATCGGGGTTAGTAAATAAATCAGCCGGTAAAGTAAATATCTTCGGCTTCGATTATGATACTCACCAGGCACAGGCTAAATCCTGCATTGGTCTGGTACCTCAGGAGTTTAATTTCAATCAGTTTGAGCGTGTCATTGAGATTCTGGTTAATCAGGCAGGTTATTACGGGATTCCCCGTGAGCTTGCCTACCAACGAGCTGAAACTTATCTGAAACAACTGGAATTGTGGGATAAGCGCGATGTAATGGCACGTGAGTTATCCGGGGGCATGAAACGCCGTTTAATGATAGCTCGAGCCCTGATACATCACCCTAAGCTACTTATCCTTGATGAGCCTACTGCAGGTGTGGATATCGAGATTCGACGCTCTATGTGGGATTTTTTACGCAAGATAAATAAGCAGGGAACAACAATTATTCTAACAACTCATTACCTTGAGGAAGCCGAGAGTCTGTGCAAAAACATCGCTATTATTGATCATGGCTACACTATTGAGCATACCAGCATGAAAGCGCTGCTAAGCCAGTTAAATACAGAAACTTTTATACTGTATTTGCAGTCTCCACTAATAGACACCCGATGCCTGCAAAATAGTGAGTTATCCCCTTTTGAGATTCATACGGTTGATGAAAATACACTGGAAATTAATCTGCATGAGAAATCTCAGTTAAATGAGTTATTTAAACTACTCACTAATAATAATATTCATATATCAAGTATGCGAAATAAAACCAATCGACTTGAACAGTTATTTATGTGTCTGGTTGAAAAAAATCGCAATAACCCTGACCTCATTGAAACACTGCAACAAACATCTCATGCAGATAATTTAAGCGGATAATTAAATATGACCTGGGCTGAAAAATTTAATGCATTAAAAACCATCGTTATCAAAGAGTATCTACGGTTTATTAGAATCTGGATTCAAACTGTATTACCGCCTGCAATAACCACGGCGCTTTACTTTGTTATCTTTGGTAATTTAATCGGCTCACAAATCGGTGATATTAATGGGCATAAATATATGGATTATATTGTGCCCGGTCTGATATTAATGGCTGTTATTACCAATTCATATGGTAATGTTGTTTCCTCTTTCTACAGTGCCAAATTTCAGAAAAGCATAGAAGAATTACTCGTTTCACCCACACCTAACTACCTGATTCTTATTGGTTATGTATTAGGCGGTGTCGCCAGAGGTATAATTGTTGGTATTGTCGTCACACTGGTTGCTATGTATTTTTCTGATATTCGGATACACAGCTATACTTTAAGTCTGCTCGTTTTTGTATTAACAGCCACACTCTTTTCAATTGCCGGATTAATTAATGCCATATACGCCAACAGCTTTGATGACATTAGTATTATTCCTACTTTTGTGCTGACACCGTTAACATATCTGGGCGGTATCTTTTACTCTATCGATATGTTGCCAGATTTCTGGCAAACCGTTTCACTAGCCAACCCGATACTTTATATGATCAGTTCATTTCGTTATGGAATGATAGGTTCCAGTGATACTGACCTGACCACTGCTATCATTATAATTATTGGTTTCACACTCATACTGTTTACTTATGCCATGTATCTGCTTAATCGGGGTATAGGCATTAAGAACTAGAAAGCCATAGTCAATTTTGGTCTATTCGTCTATACTCAAAATCATTGCTATAGCTGAAAAGGACACGCAAAAGACGCCTCTAGTTAGTTAATGACTAATTTGTTGCTTCATTTTGTTAAAGCTTACTCATATTGAAACCTGAAAAGACAAATTATTCATTTTCATTCAAGGACTATGCGCTTGCCATTATGGTTCTGATTGGCCTGAACTGTGGTTTCATTGCTATTTCTATATGGATGAGTCAACAGGATATACAGAGCAAGTTTGCACAACGCACCCAAACCATTCATAACACCTTACTAAACAGACTAAATAATATTGATGTTGCCCTGATCTCACTGGTTGGGTTAAACCATATTTCGGCCGATAACAAACACGACGATGTTTCTAAATTTTCAACCGACATACTAAATAGTTTTGATTTTGTAGACGCAATTTATATTAGTAACAAATCAACCCCTGACAAACAAACAGCTGAATTACACAAAAACTCATATATTATAAACACTGTCGAGCCCTACACAGAATCTACCTCTAAATTAATTGGCATTGATTTTAATACTAACGACCGATATTCCTCGGAAATATCAAAAGCCATTTCACTTGGAACAATAGTAAACACAAAACCTGACAATAAGTTATTTAAGTCAGATTCACATTATTATTTATTAAAATCCATTTACTCCGGATATTTCAAACCTGCAGCAGAATCATCCAGAATAAATCAGGCTGTTTCTTTAGCCATAATACAAATAAATGTGAAAAAATTAATTCCTGACTTTGTGACATTTTATGGTGAATTTAATATTGCTATCACTGAAAAAAAATCAGGCTTTATTTCTGTTGAATCAAAAAAAGAAATTGATATTCCATTCTGGCATACAGACCCTCTTCGCTTTTCGGCGTTATTAAAAATTCACGATAGCAATTTCGAACTAAATATATCTAAATTTTTATCCATCGATGAATTTATAAACAAAAAATTGTACACGGCGAGCATTCTATCTTTTAGCATAAGTCTGGTATTTATTCTGCTTTTACATAGCCTTAGAAATTCTCAATACAAACAAACAATATCACAGGAAAAGCTTTTCGATCAGCAGGAAAAAGCACGCATCACCCTTACTTCAATTGGTGATGCTGTAATTTCTACCGACATACATGGAAGAATTGAGTTTATTAATAATGCAGCTGAACAACTATTAGGATATACACTTAATGAAGTTTACGGAAAGGAATTTTCTCAAACTTTTATTTTAGTTGATGAAATTGATCCTAATTCGATAAAAAAACCGGTTGAATACTGCCTCAATAATCCGGCAACTGGAACCCTGTCTGAAACGGCCATGCTACTACACCACAATGGCACCCCTATTTCTATTAATACAAATGCTGCAAGCATACACAACTCTTCGAACCAGCTAACCGGTGTTGTACTCGTTTTAAGAGACATCAGTAAAGAGAGAAAACTGGTTAGAAAAATAGCCTACCAGGCTACTCATGACGAATTAACAGGATTAACCAATCGGCGTGGGTTTGAAACACAATTGCAATATGCTATTGATGATCGACGTAGTGACACCAGTAAATACAGCTTCTGTTACATCGATCTGGATGAATTTAAAGTCGTTAATGATACCTGTGGACATACTGCAGGCGATGAATTACTTAAACTGATTAGCTCTAAAATTAAAAAACACATTAGAAAAGATGATGTTCTTGCACGCCTGGGTGGAGATGAGTTTGGTATATTATTAACCAACTGCGATATTAAAGTTGCTGAAAAAATAGCCAACAGCATACGAGAAGAAGTCAAAAAAACTCAGTTCGTCTGGGAGTCAAAGTTATTCACTGTCGGTGCCAGCATCGGCCTGGTATTTATAGATAAACATACTGAATCTATAACGGATGTTTTAAGTGCTGCCGATTCAGCCTGTTATATAGCAAAGGAGAATGGACGCGATTGCGTTCATATCTATACACCTGATGATAAAGCGATTGCAGAACATATTGGTTTAATGCAATGGCCGACACGTATAAGGTCTGCGCTACAGGATCAGAATTTTGTTCTTTACAAACAACTGATAGTACCGACAAACCCGGATACGACAAAACCAATCACAGAATTTCTTATACGTCTTAAATCAGATGATGGTGACCTGGTACCACCAATGGCATTCATTCCGGCAGCTGAACGTTATAATTTGATGCATGAAATTGACTGCTGGGTAATAAAACACGCCATCAATGAAATAGAGTATCTGGCTAATGCAAATATGCTTTACAGCATTAACTTATCTGGTCAATCACTGGGTAAAGCTAACTTATATGAGTATATAGCTAATAATATTACTCATACAGGAATTAACCCTAATCAACTCTGTTTTGAAATAACAGAAACGGCTGCGATTACCAATCAGGAAGCGGCCTTAACTTTAATTACACAACTCAAAAAACTTGGCTGTTCATTTGCTTTGGATGATTTTGGCACAGGCCTTAGCTCTTTCTCATACCTTAAAACACTACCTGTAGATATATTGAAAATTGATGGCGTATTCATTCGTAATATGGTCACTGATAAGATTGACCAGTCACTGGTTAAAACTATTAATCAAATTGGACATGAACTAAAACTTAAAACAATTGCCGAATGGATAGAAACCGAAGAATCTAAAACATTACTGACCGATATGGGCGTTGATTATTTACAAGGTTACTATATAGAAGAGCCTGTCATCGCCAGTGTATTTTTATAAACCATATTTATTGAACTACACTTAATCTACTCTATTATTTCAGTGAGAACCCAAAATGAAAGCATCTGATTTATTTGTTAAATGCCTGGAAGAAGAAGGCATTGAATATATTTATGGCGTACCTGGTGAAGAGAATGCTGATTTTATGATCTCGCTGGAAAAATCAAAAAAAATTCAGTTTGTTTTATGTCGCCATGAACAGGGCGCTGCTTTCATGGCCGAAATTTATGGCCGCCTAACAGGAAATCCAGCGGGCTGTTTAGGTACGCTAGGCCCTGGAGCAACCAACCTTATCACCGGTGTAGCAGATGCCAATATGGATCATGCACCAATGCTGGTACTAACCGGACAGGGTTCATCACAACGATTACACAAAGAGTCACATCAGGTCATGGACGTGGTAGCAATGTATGCCCCTGTCACTAAGTGGGCAACCAGTGTTTTACATCAGGATAATATTCCTGAAATTATTCGTAAAGCGGTTAGAGTCGCTCGCTCAGAAAAACCCGGGGCCGTTTTAATAGAACTACCTGAAGATATAGCTAAATTACAGACAACAACGACACCCATTCCACCTCGTCGTTTCCGTCGACCTGGGCCTGACAATAAGATTATTGATGAAGCTTATGAAATGCTTAAAAAAGCTAAACGCCCTATTATTCTTGCGGGCAATGGCTGTATCAGACGTCGCACCAGTAAACAGTTAAGAAAATTCTGTGAAGCTACCGGCATTGGCGTAGTCAGTACATTTATGGGTAAAGGCAGTGTAGATATGGATGCTGATTACTGCCTCTACACTATTGGCTTACAGTCCAAAGATGTTGTCGCTTGCGCTGTTGATGCTGCCGATCTGGTTCTGACCCTGGGTTATGACATGGTTGAATATCACCCTAACCTGTGGAATAAGGATGGAAATAAAAACATTATTCATGCCGATTTTTATCCTGCAGAAATAGATGCACACTACCATCCGGAAGTTGAATTAATTGGTGATATGGCACAAACCATCACCATGTTACTGGATCGAGCAGAACAAGATGGTGGCTTAAGCTTTGACCTGTCACAACAAAAAGCAACACGTGAACAAATGCATGATGAATTGGCTATGTATAAGGATGATGATGCCAATGATGTATTAAAACCTCAGAAAGTTTTATGGGATGCACGTGAGGTGATGGGACCACATGACATTATGTTGTCAGATGTCGGTGCACATAAAATGTGGGTAGCAAGACATTATCAATGCCATGAACCCAACACCTGCTTAATCCCGAATGGTTTCTGCTCTATGGGTTTCGCATTACCAGGAGCAATTGCCGCTTCGATGGTGCACCCGGATAGACGCATTTTAGCTGTTTGTGGTGATGCTGGCTTTATGATGAATGTGCAGGAAATGGAAACAGCCAGACGTTTAAATGTTAAATGCACTGTCATGGTATGGGAAGACAATGAATATGGTTTAATTGCCTGGAAACAGCAAAGTCAGTTTGGTAAACATACTGACCTCGCATTTGGTAATCCCAACTGGATGCAACTCGCTGAAGCATTTGGCTGGAATGGACATAAAGTAACAAAATCATCTGAAATTAAAAACACGCTTGAGACGGCACTAAATGAAGACGGCCCAAGCCTGGTACTTATACCTATTGATTATCGTGAAAACATGATACTCACAGAACGTTTAGGTGATATAGCCTGCCCAATTTAAGGTATAAATTTTTATCTAGTATCGTATCGTCAGCTGAAGAGCTAACTCCTACAAACAATGATTTTTGTAGATATAATCTTTAGTTAGTAATGATATATAAAATTCATAAATATATAAGGTTTTACAGATGGCTTCGCACTACCAAAATATGATAACCGGTAACATAAAAGCTAGTGGAAAGCTGGATGTTACCGCACCCTATGATGGTCAGTTAATTGCGACTGTTGATAAAGTCGATAAAAACGCTATTGACCATGCGCTTAATATTGCCAGTGATTTATATAATGACCGATCAAAATGGTTAAGTGCTGATAAACGTATCGAAATACTCACACGCTTATCTGCTTTAATGGAAGATAACGCTGAACGTTTAATTCTAATCTCTGCTCAGGAAGGCGGTAAACCTTTAAACGACACAAAAGTAGAAATGGCTCGTGCCATTGACGGTATTAACAACTGCATAGAGTGTATTCGTAATAATCATGGTGAAGAGATCCCCATGGGCCTTAATGCAGCATCTATGAATAGGTTAGCTTTTACATCACATGAACCTATTGGCGTTGTGGTTGCGGTTAGCGCGTTTAACCACCCTATTAATTTAATCGTTCATCAGGTTGGCCCTGCAGTAGCTTCAGGATGCCCTGTAATAATTAAACCCGCAGATGATACTCCTCTTTCATGTTATGAATTAGTAAAACTTTTTCACCAGGCCGGTTTACCTGAAGAATGGGCACAAGTTGTAAGCCCAGAAAGTCACGATGTCGCTGAAGCCCTGGTAACTGATTCAAGAGTGGGTTTCTTTAGTTTTATTGGCAGCGCCAGAGTCGGATGGATGCTGCGATCAAAACTAGCTCCCGGTGCAAGGTGCGCATTAGAACACGGAGGCGTAGCACCTGTTATTGTAGCCGCTGATGCCGATCTGCAAAGCGCCTTACCTATGCTTGCAAAAGGTGGTTTTTATCATGCAGGACAAGTTTGCGTATCTGTACAACGTGTATTTGTAGAAAAAGCGATTGCTCGTCAAGTGGCTGAAAAAATAGCCGAACTCGGTAATAAAATGACTGTTGGTGACCCTACATCTGCAGATACAGATATTGGCCCAATCATTCGACATTCTGAAACTAATCGTATAAACGAATGGGTAGAAGAAGCTATTAATGCTGGCGCTGAAAGAATATCTGGCTCGGGAAAAATATCAGATAGCTGTTATTCTCCTACCGTGTTATTTAATCCACCTGAAAATACATCTGTTACCTGCAAGGAAATTTTTGGACCCGTGATCTGTGTTTATGAATATGAAGATATTGATGAAGCAATTAAACGCGCCAACTCTCTGGATGTTTCATTTCAGGCAGCCGTCTACACCTCAAATTTAGATACGGCAATGCACGCCTATAAACAACTTAATGCATCAGCAGTTATGGTTAATGATTTCACTGCATTTCGTGTTGACTGGATGCCATTTGCCGGTCTGCGCCAGTCTGGTATGGGTGTAGGCGGTATACCGCATACCTTTAAGGATATGCAGATTGAAAAGATGATTGTGATTAAATCAGGTAAATTGTAGTTTATCTGGCTATTATCACTAAGCCATATTCACATGCGTAATCGGTGTAGCCAATGAGATATCAAATTCCTGTGCCGTTTTCAAAATGCATTCTCGAATAGCCTGCCTGTTTTTAATTAAAGCTTTTACATCTTTGGTAAAATAATAAACACCCCATTCAATTGCGTGATCACCTGTATTTAATATTCCAATTTCAAATGTATTTTCTTCACCCAACTTAATGCCGCAATCACTTTCCAGTCTTTTTTCAGCTTCACTAAACATCTGTCTTACTTTTTCAGCTGTCACATCATAGCCAATTTTAAATGTAAGCTGCTCTCTTAAACCCTTAGCTGAGGCAAACTTTGATAAATTGTGAATAGTAAATTCCCTTAAGCGTGCATTTTTAATCATGACACGATGATTATTCACCAGATTTAAAACTTCTGTATGAAACATCTTGGTTTTAAAAACAACACCAATAAAAGAACCATTATCATCAAGCTCAATAACATCTCCTTCTTCGATCATACCGTTATTAAGAAATATCAGGCCACTAATGATATCCGGTGCCCAGGCATTCTGAGTTAATGCCAGAAAGACACCAATAATGCCAATTACACCTCCAGCCTGTAACAGGCTATTAAATTCAAGTACATTAATGATAGAAATAAGGGCAATGACAAAAATCACTACACCCGTCAGTAAACTTAATAATCGACTGGTATAAGTTTCTATACTTTTACTCTCACCATTAATATCACGTAATTTGCCATATTTTTTACGTACCCAATAACTAAGAATTTGCTTTGTCAGATAAGATAGATAAATCAGTACCCATATCGAAACCAGTTTCAATCCAGGGCCGCTATCTATAGTTTCGAGGTAAATATTGCTATAACCATAACTTAGAATAATTAAAAGGTTTAAAGCCCTGAAAGCCTGAACTTTAAGAATAAATGTAGATTTATCACTCTCTTCTTCCCTGAAAAACAATAAAATACGTTTAGCTAAGACCAGTAATAACAAATTCAAAGCAATAAGCAGATAGTCAAACAACTCAATACGATCTAAATAACCCTGTAAATCCATGGAAATACCCTTAATAATCATTCATATAGACAGAATATAGCGTTTTTTAAAAAAATTAAACATCAACGTATATTTACATTTATAATATAGCCAATATTCCACCACAAAATAAACATTATGAAACAAGTACTTATCCCCATATCACCCGGCGAGCTACTGGATAAAATCACCATTCTTGAAATTAAATCAAAATGCATTGAATCTGCCGAAAAAAAAGCCAATGTAGATAAAGAGCTAGCTATGTTAAACGAGGTCTGGGCTGATGCTGTGACCGAAGATAGCGATATCAAATCGATGAGATCGGACCTGAAATCAATCAATGAAAAGCTATGGGATATTGAAGATGATATTCGCGATGAAGAGCGTAATAAACGTTTCGATGCTCGTTTTATTGAATTGGCTCGCAGTGTTTATGTTGTAAATGACCAGCGCGGTGATGCTAAAAAACGTATAAATGTTTATTTAAAATCTGATATCGTGGAAGAGAAATCTTATCAGGATTACACGTAATTATTATCTATGCATTCAAAAAAAGAATCTCTACTTAAACGCTGGCATAGTTTAAAAATAAACCCAAAAGCATGTGAAAAAAAATGGAATCATCAATACTGGAATGATAATGACGGGTTTCGTGTTGTATCTTGTATAAAATGCCCCAGTTTTGACTCCAAACAGCAACTCTGTGGGATTAATTACGGCACCCCACTTCGTAAATGTGTGTCTTCCAGCATAGAAGCTCATTTTTTTAACAGCCAGAACAAAAATATTTTAGAAGTTGGTTTTGGTCGCTCTAATCTAGCTAAAAATCTTATAAATAGAAGTGGCGGCACCTGGACAGGGATAGACCCTAAGCGCCCCAAAAATGAATCGGCTACTATGGGGAAAAGCGGATATGGTCATGCGACACATATTCCTTTTGCTGATCAGACATTTGATAAAATATTTGGTATTCAGTCAGTTGAACACTGGCGACAAAATGCAAATAGCGTCCTGAACCCTTCTTCATATCAAGATTGCATTACCGAAATTCATCGTGCATTAAAACCCGGCGGCAGCATTTATCTCGATGCTCCAATTCATTTTCATGGCAACGAAATGTTTATTATGGGCGATATTGATAAAATAAAATCATTATTCCCTGATAGTCACTGGAAAAACATTCAAATAGAAAAATGGAGAGAAGACTATCTGCCTCTGGAGCGTTATACACCCTCAGAAAATGAATTTGAAGACTGGGCTGTTGAAATAACAACCTATCCAGAAAACCAGATTACAGAAGCAAGAAAAAATGGCGTTGTTTGGTTAATAGTCATCACTGCAGAAAAAATTTAAACAATAACTTTTAACTTACACATAATAATTTTAATGAAAATAAATATAGAGAATACTAGCCAATGAATATCTTAGCTTGTACTTCAGGTGATTGCTCACATAATAGTCTTCGACCTGAACATGAAATCTATATCAGTCTAGCCAAAGCCGGGCATAACGTTACAATAATTACACATAACAATGAAATTTATAGTAAACGTTTTCTAGATCATAATATAAACTTAATTGAGCAACCTATTGTAAAAAAAATCAGCATAAAATCTATTCGCCTGATTAGAAAAATAATTAAAGAACAAAGTATTGATATAGTTTACGCTACCAACTCAAAATCCATACCTAACACAGCTTTTGCATGTATAGGTCTTCCCGTTAAACTTGTTGTATATAGAGGTACTGCAAGCGGCCTGTACTGGCATGATCCGGGTAACTACCTAAGTGTATTGCATCCCAGGGTTGATGGCATCATATGCGTTTCAAAATATGTTTATGATTATGTTTCATCTCTTAAAATTCTGAAAAACAAAAGCATTACTTATATATACAAAGGACATGATATAAATTGGTATGACAAGCCATCAGCAGATCTAGCAGAGTTTGGTATTGGTCGGAATGATTTTACTGCTATATGCGTCACTAATGCACGCCCACACAAAGGTATTCATATAGCACTTGAAGCAACTAATAAACTTGCTGATATTAGTAACTTTCACCTATTATTGGTTGGCAATGGCATGGACAAAGAACCATATAAAAGCCTGATTAATAATAGTAAAATGAAACAGAGAATTCATCTTGCTGGATATAGAAATGATGCACCTGAACTTATTTCAGCGAGCGATATACTGATTCAACCTTCAATTTCAGGGGAAGGTTTACCAAGAGTAGTTCTTGAATCAATGGCATATGGTACTCCCGTAGTCGCATCAGCTAACCCGGGCAGCATGGAAATCATTGATGATGGAATAAATGGCTGCATTGTTCCTGTAGGTGATTCAGATGCCATAGCAAAAACTGTACTCAACCTTTACGAATCACCCGACCTTTTAAAAGCGCTATCCAGTAACAGCCCTAAAGTACTTGAAGATAAAATGTCACACACCAGAACCGTAGAAGGATATATTAAATATTTTAAATCACTCCTTAATCACTGATGTTTTATCAGATGAATGTTTAATAACTCGATCAAGCTGTCTACAAACTTCATCTACTTCAATCAACTCCATTACACCCGGCTTTTCAATTTTTGTTCCCCAGCGTAAATCATTTACTGATTTATTCAAATACTGTTTAGCTGCAGTTTCAAATTTATCAACACAATACTCAAGTGAGTTATAAGGACCGCTACGCTTACTCCAGGTACAGGCATACAAACCAATAACAGGCACACACATGGCATTTGCTATATGTGCAGGCCCGGAGTCAGGTGACACTACGACTGTAGCTTTGCTTAATAACCCGACTAGTTGTTCAAGCGTATCTTTACCTACAAGGTTCAATGCACTAGTTCTCATTGAGGCTAATATTTCATTTGCCATTTCAACTTCAATATCCGCCGGCCCGCCACTCAATATGACCTGCATGCTATAATGTTCTACTGCATAATCAGCAAGTTCAGCATATTTAGACACACTCCAATTACGTAACTTATGGCTTGAGCAAGCAGATATAATCAGTACTTTTTTATCTTTATCAATATATTGTTCAGCAAATTTTCTTGCCTTTTCTGTCACTGGAATTTCCCAGCTTGGCTCGTCGAGCTGAAGGCCTAACTCTCTTGCAAATGATAAAAAACCCTGTACCTGATGCTGTTGATTCTCTCTTGCAACTGAATGATTAATAAATAATTGATGAAAATCTCTAGATCTTGATTTATCCCAGCCAAGTTTAATATCAGCTTTTATACCCAGACTGGCAATATTTGCTCGTGCAGCTACCTGCATATGCAATAACACATCAAAATGATCAGATTTCAGAGCATTCCATAATTCACGATAAGCTTTTATTCCCTTTTTTTTATCAAAAATAATGAAGTTAATACCTTCAATAATATTTAATAATTTATATTCAAACTTTCCACATACCCATGTTATTTCTACACCGGGCCATTGCTTCTGCATTGCTCTAACCACAGGAATTACATGCGTTACGTCCCCGATAGCAGAGAGACGTAATATACATATTTTTTTATATGACGGTGTAAATTCTAACATTTAGATTATTTAGAAATATTTTTGAACTTAAGAAAGTTATACTTATTGAATGTATATTGCATTTGTATAACTGATATTAAAAAACCTTGATAACCATCTAAAAAACCCCGGCGCACTATATAATGCCTGATAAAGGCAAACAGCGTATGGTGAATTATTTCAAATAATCCTACTTTTCGTCCTTTAGCGTAATGACTTTCAGCCCAGGCTTTTGCGTAGCCATTTCTTTTATCTATATACTCTTCTAGTGACTCAAAAGTATAATGAAACAACTTACCTTCCAAATCAACTTTTTCTGCGTCTTTACAATCAACCGATTCATGTACAGTCTTATCATTATATGTATAATATTTTTTATTAAATAAACGTACAACTCTATCCGGTTGCCAGCCACTATAATAAATAAATTTATTACAAAAGTGAGTCAGTCGATTAATTCGGTAAACGGTCTTTTCATCTAGCCCTGACATACAATCAAGAATTTCATCCCTAAGCTGCTCACTCACGACCTCATCACAGTCCAGTGATAATACCCAGTCATTAGAAGCTTTATCTACTGCCAGTCTTTTTTGAAGCCCAAAGCCAGACCAGTTGGTATTCACAAAAATTTTATCTGTATACTCGGCAACAATATCCAGTGTTTTATCAGTACTACCAGAATCAATAACAATAATTTCATCCACCCATGTAATTGATTCAAGGCACTGTCTGATTCTACTTTCTTCATTCTTACATATAATGACGACTGATAATTTTACTTTCATATAACGACCAAGCTGTGGGCACTGCCTTTTCATAACTAATTTTTAAAGGGCAAGCAACTTAATGTTCTATACCGCAATGTGATATTCGTATTATACTCATCTCTATGAAAAAATACCTTCTTTTCGCTGAACAGCTCTATAGTTACCCCATATTACGCCCCATCCAGCAAGCCATTCTTCAGCGTGGTGATCAAGTAGCATGGTATTTACATAAGATTCCAAATTTACTGTCACAAGATGATGCTACAGTACTGACAAACGTAGAAGAAGTACAAAAATTCAAACCTGATGCCGTATTTGTGCCCACTAACTGGGTACCTGACTTTTTCCCGGGGGTTAAAGTCGAAGTTTTTCACGGTTTTAATGTTGGAAAGCGTGCAAATAGCAAGCAGGACCATTTTCGTATTCGTGGTCATTTCGACCTATATTGCACACAAGGCCCTGACACAACCATTCCATTTCAGGAACTGGCAAAACATCATGGTTATTTTAGTGTTTCAGAAACAGGATGGTCTAAACTGGATCCAATGTTTAAGTGTGATGACCCGCAATTATTACGTAGAAAGATAAATACCAGTAAACCCATTATATTTTATGCATCAACCTTTAGTCCAAAACTGACGTCAGCACCTTATCTAGCTCCCTATATACAGAAACTTTCAGAGACAGGTCGCTGGCACTGGGTAGTGACAGTTCATCCTAAGTCATTGAAAGAGACTATCGATACATATCGTAATATGCAGGGAGAAAACTTAACCTTCATTGAGCCAGGTGAAGAGGTCATACCGATGTTAAATGCGGCTGATGCCATGTTATGCGATACGTCGTCAATTTTTATTGAATTTCTACTATTAAATAAACCCGTAGTAACATATAAGACATCCGTGCCCGGACCACATTTACTAAACATCAATAATCCTGATGATATTGAAAATAGCCTGGAAAGAGCATTAAGCAGACCAACTGACTTAATGGGTAATATAGAAACCTACTGTAATAGCATTCACCCCTGCAGGGATGGCAATTCATCTGAAAGAATCATTCAGGCAACAGAGAATTTTTTAGAACATGAATACAAAAGCATGAAACCTAAACCTTTAAATTTAGGTCGTAAGTTTCAAATGCGTAAAAAAATGTCATATTATCGAATAAAATAGGATCAAAATTATTTCTTAAACCATCTCTTTATTGATCTCGGTAACATTTTCAAGTTGCCTTTTACAGAATATAACTTATTCATTTTTGATATATAAGTTTCAGGATGAACAACTGACAAAGGAAAACGAAATTCTTCAGGTGCTGGTAATTTCATCGAATCTAATTTTTCTTTTTTAACAAACATGAGTATATTCTGTCGGTACCATACCGGAATAGCCTCATCATTCCAGATCTTCATTCTTATAAAATCAATAAGAACATAATTTTCTTTTTCAAATAAATCTACCCAATAATCAGGCCATTGCTCATTTACATGATTAGTTCCACCTTGAAAAGGTATTGCAGCCGAGAACATCACATAATCAGATGCCGTAGTTAGTGACTGAACAAATTTACTGGCAGTTTCAGGTTTTAGGTGCTCTGCCACCTCCAGAGTAATCGCTAGATCATATTTTTTGTCTAACTTAACGCCTTTTTCAAAATTAACTTCTGTTAATTCCTCTTCAGAAATTTTAAGAAGATTTTTCTCTACCCAAGCACCCTCCAGCCCTCTTACGTCAGAAACACCTTTTTCTTTTAATACAGAAAGCCAGGTACCTACACCACAACCGAAATCTACAGCAGACTCTAACTTAGGTAACGCCTCAATCACTAACGATAAGATGTTATTCGCTGCATCAATAGTACTTTGATGACGATCTTTGTAAAAATTATGCTTATAGCCTTTTTTCATACAATAGTGCCTGTTTTATTTATTCCTGAACTACCTGCTTATTCTCTCATCAGGTAACAACCTTAAAATCAGGACGAATAATACTATTTCATTGCGATTATTCCTACTTAAATGATACTAAATGAATAATAAGCTTATAAAACAGCAGGTTATGAATTAAGTTATCCCTTGAAGATGGATTTATTCCCTATATAATTCAACTAGAAAGGATAATTAGAATTATTATCACATTTGACCAAAAATCGTACCCAATTGGACGTACTATGCATACTTTATCAGCAATAATCATAAGCATGAATGAAGAAGACAGAATCACACCTTGCATGGAATCATTAAAAAATTATGTTGATGAAATTATTGTATTTGATTCAGGAAGTACAGATAAAACAGTTGATATTGTTAAGCGATATACAGATAAAGTATGGGTTACTGAAACATGGCCAGGTGATGGATTCCAGAAACAACTGGCTCTTGATCAAGCAAGCTGTGACTGGGTTTTAATGATAGATGCCGATGAATACCTTGATATCGAAATGAAATCAGCAATCACTGATATTCTGTCACAAGATATGATTACTGAAACAGCTTTCAAGCTCCCCTGGGGGAACATCATTCTTGGCAAGCAACTACGATATGGCAGATCAGCAAGAGCACCTGTTCGACTATTCAAACGCATAGGATCTCATATTACTCAGGTAGTAGTACATGGCCAGGTAGTAACTGAAGGAAAGATATCGACTATTAAGAAAGGTTTTCTAATGCATAATTCATTAAGAAACTTTGAGCACCTGTTGGAAAAAAATCGTAGTTACTCATGGGAAACAACACTAAAATATTTTTCTCAAAAAAAGCGAAGCTTTGGTATAGAAATCGCTGTACTTAGAGCTTTATGGACATTTATCCATATATTCATACTTCGTTTAGGGTTTCTTGACGGGCACAGAGGCTTATTGATGGCTGTTATGTTTGCTCAAGCATCATTTAATAAATATGCAGGTTTATGGTATTTAGAAAATGAAGAAAAAAATAAAACTAATCCTGACCTATAGATTCAATAATCAGACTCTACAATAAAGTTATCATTTATTGTAGCTTCATAACTTGCGTATATCGATTCAACTTTTTCACGTATTATACTATTTTCCATATTTAGTCTAAATGAAATTATCTTTAACTCATCGCCAAAAATCAGTCTACAGCTATCAAGTGCGGCCGAATAAAATGAAGCCAGCACTATAGGGCGTGGTCCAATAAATGCTAATTGATATTCAATAGGGTAATCAAATAAAACAACTTTAATACCCAGTTTATTTTTAATTAAATCAAGTTTCTCAGCTGAATCTCTTCGATGCGCAATATAAATAAGGGGCTTTTGACCGAAATATTTTTTAACTTTACTTAACTGCGTTAAATACTCATCTTGAGTGATAATAGTAATTTCACTAAGAGGCGAGCCAATAAAGTAAGCTTCGTCTATAGTCGGAAGAGAATCAACATTTGACCTTAAATAATTAAACTCATTCTTTACAACTCGATCTGTACTTCGAACAGATATGTCATACGCAGTAAAAAAACAGGCCTTATCCTCTTCCTGTTCTTTAATTCCCTGTATTAATCTTTTACCATAGAGCTTTATTTTTTTTGAGAGTTTAATATTTGAATTTTTATTAAATCCATTTTTTCGTTTTTCAGATAAGTCTAGCGTGCCATTTCCATCATCTAAAAAAACAAGTTCACGATGTGGCGTCACATTAATAAAATGATTCATATAGACATAATTTGTGTATCCAACAACAATATACTCAACATCACCGAGATATCTACTTATTTTATTAAGTCTTGGAACATAAAAAAATGAACGTTTAAAATATTTTGACTGCTGTAGCTTGCCAAATATTGATGTGATATTTTTTAAAAATGGACTACCGAAGAATAAATTTATTTCATTTAAAGAAACAACATCACACCACTCATCAATTGATTCTGTTAATGCCTGAATTTGTGGCTGGCTTTTTCTATCTGCCATAATTATGACAATACAATCATCTTTTGACAACTTAAAGTAATGCTTTGCTTCAATTGCATTTAATAATTGCAACGGAGTTTTAATTAAAAAAACACTTTTCATTTTTAACTCATTATTCTTTTAATTATTAGCTCAAATAACTAACTGGTTTAATGTTTATTATTACTTTCCATTTTATTAACAATACTTACATAATCGTCTGGCAAACCCATATCAATCCAGTAATCATTTATTTCATACGATTTATTAACATAACCCTCATCATTCAACAGTGTAAATAATGTAGGTAAGTCAAAAAACTCATTTTTAGGTACGTGCTTCAAAACATCAGGACTCAGAACATAAATCCCAGTATTTATATAATAATTATGCTCAGGTTTTTCCTGCAAATTAAGTATATTATTCTGACTATCTATTTCGATTACACCATAAGGTATCTGATAGCTACTCTTTCTTACGCACATAGTGGCACTTGAATTGTTTTTATTATGATAATCTAGCAACTTTTCATAATCAACTGAAGTAATAACGTCACCATTAGTCACAAAGAATGGCTCTTTAATTTCAGTATTAATTAAGCTTAAAGCACCGCCAGTTCCTAATCGTTTTGTCTCTTCAAGGTATTTAATTTCAACACCCAACTCATAACCATCTTTAAAGTGTTGCCTGATAATTTCAGATTTATAATTAACACTTAAAATAAACTTAGTAAAACCATGAGAAATGAACATCTCCATAATATGCTCAAGCATAGGTTTATCACCAACCATCAACATCGGCTTAGGCGTATGTTTTGTCAAATCGCCTAATCTAGTACCTAAACCGCCAGCCATAATAACAACCCAATTAGGCTTTAAATCAAACTCTTCATCATCAAGCGTAATAACATCCTGCAAGACCATATTACTATCAACAATTGGCATGTGTTTTCTATGAAGTTCTTTTAATTTATGTACAACCTGTTTTCTTGTTGCATTAATATCCATAACAACTGGGTCTTTATTAATAATCTCAAGTAAATTCGTCTTATCATCTAGTATTGCTCGTCTGATATCACCATCAGTAAGGATACCAACCAGTTTATTAGCATCATCTACCACGGCCAAAAAACCATTACCATTGGTATCAATCATTCTGATAGCTTCTTTGAATGTCGACTTACTTGATAGAACTAGGTTTTTCATAATATATTCTTTTGAAGAAATGCAGAATCATATTCCACATTATATTTTAATGTTTTTCCAATTAAAAGCTGGGGATCATCAATAGCACTCTCATTATCTATCGTTTTCATATTGATGTCATTTTCAGATAAGATGCAACCTACCAACAAATCTCTAGCCGCTACTGGTACCTTCTGCCTATTCCTGTAATTTATTTCTTTTTCATTCATAACAAAAAGATGATCGTCGTTTAAATCAAGAATTTCGTCAAGATACGTAAGCTTATTAACTATACTTTTTAACTTATCTATCCCTACAGCAGATTGAAAATCAATTCGTTCCTTTCCTTCATTTATTGTTATATGTTTTTCAAATACTCTCGCACCTAATGCGTAAGCATACTCATTACTTGTTACTGACATCTCACTGTCATATGATGAATGATCTGCATATCCAATAGTACAATTAGGATACATACTAACTAACTCTTTTATTCTTCCTAATTTTATGTCATTCAGGTCGGATGGAAATGATTGAAAGCCAACCATTAAAGTTACATCTCTGCTTTTATGCTTATTAACTAGAAACGCAATTTCATCAAGCGTTCTACCTCCTACACCTAATATTAATGGCACAGAAAATTCATCTAATTTCGATAATAATTTTTTATCTTTAAATGATACAGAATGTATTTCAACATACCTAACATCAAAGCTAGAAATCAACTCAAAAGCGCCCACATCAATAGGCATTAAAATAATGTCCAGACCAATACTTTTAGCATGTTCAAAAATTTCTTTCCAGTCATCTATAGAAAACACCCACTTTTTAGCATCTTGATAAGAAGAGTGACGTGTCGACATAAGTTGATTTAAGTCCATCAAAACTTGAAATTTAATACCTTGTAACCCGGCATTTTTAGCTTCATCAATTAGCTTTAATAAGTATTCTTTATCGCCTTCATGATGAAATGCTGTTTCAGCATATATATAAAAACTCATTAATCACCCAATTTCAAAATAATTTGATTCTTTAATACGCTTATTCATATCTTCCTGAAACTCATCGAAACTTATTTCTTTTCCATATGGCATCTTTATATTTCCTGATGACTCTATTTTACTATTCGCTATTTTATTCTCATCTATAATTGCAACAATATCTTTTAAATTGATTTTCAAGGGATTTCCAGAATAATATTCTAAAATGCTTTTTGTTCGATCTAGATCTTTATTGGTATCAACCGTAACGGTGTAGTTAGAACATGATTTAAGATCTCTAATATTTACAACGCCACATTTAAAATGTTCTGGCTTAAACATATACAGCAACAGATATTCACTTATAGCAGGATCAATTAGATCAAAACATTCTTTAACGGCCGTCAACTTCATAACTTCTGCTGTTGCCCCTACTGGAACATCAATAATCCTGGTGTAATCCAGGTCATTTAAATTATGAATATTTATTTGTTCTTCTAAATATTCATAAGATGTAAATACGTTGTCACCTGTAATTCTTATAACATTATCAGCACACTCATTATTGCCTACTGAAATCATCCTCTCGATAACAGCATCAGGAGAGCCTCTATATATCTTGATTTCATTCCTACTAGCTACATCCTCCAAAATATCATCTACAGCTTCATGTGATGTGCATAAATATATTTCATTAATATTATTAACTAACTTTAATCTTTGTATCATAAAATCAAGCATTGTGAAGTCTTCAACAACATTTCTTAAAACTTTTAGCGGAAGCCTCGTTGAGACAGTTCTAGCTATGATGCAGGCAATAGTTTTTTTACTCATAGTGAAATACTTTTTCAAATAAATTTAATTTAATTTTAACAACCAACTTAACGACATTCGAGCAATCGCAGCCTGCCTTAACCCCAGTTTTATGCACATCTTCAAACATAAACACGCCTGCTTTTCCAGGTTCCAATATAATATTTTTTACTTTTTTATCGGAGTTATATAAATAATAATCGTTATCAATATCTGACTCAAAACATTCTAACGAATTATCAAACTTTAATAATTCTATTTTTTCACAACCATCAAGAACAATATGCACATCAATATATTTTTTGTGCGATTCAAACACGCTTTCAGGCTTTAGAGTGGCATGCATTGCGATGCAAAAAACATCTTCATTTAATATTATTTTTTCAGCTTCACCCAATTCAAGTGTTGTTGCTTTAATTTTACATCTATCGATAAAATCAATAATATTATTATCATCAAATAAATTATTTAATAGTCCATCACTTAAACTTACAATATATGCCATCACTTATACCTAACTAATGAACCAGTCAATCAAAATCGCTTAATAATAACGTTTTATCTTTTTTAGTGTCATTTTTGAACTTACGCCCCAGAACATAATCTATCTCGCCAGGCCTGATACCTGTTCCTGGACGCTTATAAACAAAATCTTCTTTCGTTAATACATGCCCTTTTCTCACGTCTACGTTTAATGTCGCGCTTCTTCTGAATTTTTCTCTTTTTTCAATTTCTTCAGGGGATAATACTTTATATGAGCTACCTAAAGTTCTATATACCTTATTTCCTTCTTCACAAATTATTTTTAGATCCTTTTCATCAGCAGACACTTTATGATCCCAGCCAAACATCTCCTTATCTAAAGTAAAATGTTTTTCAATTACTTTCACTCCTTTCCCAATTGCCGCTAAAGGCACGGAAAAACCAAGCGTGTGGTCTGAATAACCAATTTCACAATCATATAATGCATTTAATGTGTCTATAAAATTAAGATTAACAATTTCATCTCTAGGTGGATAAATAGATACTGTATGTAATAGAGAGAAGTTATCAAACTTTTTACTTTTAAATAAATTATAAACAGCATCAATTTCCTGCAAATCAGCCATGCCTGTTGATATAAGTATAGGCAAACCTGTATCTATTGCAGCTTCAATCATTTCCAGATTATCCGCATCCATCGAAGCCAGCTTAATAAAACTACTATTTATTTCTTTTAAAAAATAAACGCCATCAGCATCAACAGGTGTACAGCCAAAATCAATACCTATATCATCACAATATTTTTTAAAAACACCAAGCTGTTCTTTGTCATTAATAAACTCATCTATCTGCTCTGATACACCATCAAGATTTAATTCTTTTGTTTCCCATTTATCGATGTTTTCTATTTTTACTGAACCCTCATCTAAATCAGACATATACTGCTCTGTAAACAGGTTTTCTTTAGTAAAATACTGAAACTTAACTGCATCAGCTCCGCAATCTTTAGCTGACTTTATCATTTTCAAACCGAGCTCTGTATTTCCATTGTGATTACATCCAATTTCAGCAATTATATATGGCTTATTTAATTCTTTAAAAATCATCATATAACTCTTTCTTTAATTTAATATTTTCCCACCAACAAAATTTATTAGTATTAAATCGTGCATTAATAATACTTATATATTTATCTTTACCGATTTCTTCTATAAATCTTTCTAATTCAATCACGTCAGAATATAACTCTTCAAACTCAGCGCATACGTGCCTAAAATAATTATAATGTGATTTTTTTATACTAATTCCTTGCGCCAGCCTATCTTCAGTCAGCTTAAAATCAAACCCTACAAATGATTCATCGTGTTGTCTATAGTTTGCAAAAGTCTTATCTAACTTAAGGCCTTTACCGCCATCAATTAACACTTTTGTAGCTATAAACCAATCAAGTGCGCGTATATCATCAGGAAACATCATATCTCTATAATTATATTCAGTTAAATTAATAGCCATACTTCCAAACCCGATATAATTAAATGATTTTATATGTTTCCAATTATCAATATCACGCGGGATGCTCCTACTACCAAAAAACGACTCTTTACCCAGTCTATTAAGGTTTTTATCCACAATGTAAAAATCATTAAACACAAACGAATAATTATCAATTTTATTTCTTATTTCTTTTACCCTGTTGCAATCAACATTCTCATCAAAATCAGAAAATATTAATACATCCGCATTAAGATCATATGATAAATCTATCAGGCGCTTCCTTAACTCAATGTGTGTTTGTTTATTTGTTACATCAAACACATGAATAGTTAAGTGATTACTGTTTAAACTTGCTATTTCGCTTCTTATCAACTCTCCATCTGCTTGATCATTAATGATCAAAACTTCAAAATCAATATCAACCTGACAGAATACAGACTTTAAATAATCATTTAAAAATAGTTTAAACTCTTTACACTCATACATTACCGTCGAATATATGATCTTTTTACTCATCAGCGAATTTCTTTTAATAATACAAAGCTCTCAGCATATTCACATCCAGCCGTGGAGCCTCTCAATGTTGATAGTGCCTTTAAACCTCTAATGCTTCTTGGAAATGGGTGTTCACCCACTTCACCTTCGTATAACTTCATTATTTCCAATTTCTTTTCAATATGATCTGTGATATCAACAAATACATTTGGAATATATGCATCTTCTTTTGTGCTGGGAGAGAACTCTGTTTCGCTTAATGTTTCCATCATGTATATTTTTTTAATATACGGGTATCTAAATGATTTAGTACAGCTATAAGCAGCTGAAAAGATTGCCCTATGATCGCTATGAACATCACTTTTAAATGGCAGATAGATTATAGTTGGTTGTATTTTTTGAATAACTTCTGATATTTTACCTACAAGATCACTAACCGAATATTCATCCACCCGCATAGTATCGAGTCTTAAGTTATGAGTGCTACTAAAGCCATACTCTTTACTTACTTTTGATATTTCCTCTTCTCTTTTATCATAATTTTCATCTGTAGCATTAAGACTTGTACATATCAACCAATGTATATTGTCACCTTCAAGTTTATGCTTTAATAGAGCGCCACCACAGCCCAACGTTTCATCGTCTGGATGTACAGCTAATACCAATACTTTATCATTCATTAGAAAACGTCCGACATTATTAAATCAACCTTAAAATTGCATCCACTCATATGCTCATCAAATATTTTATAACCAAAGGCGTAGTCAAATGACTTCTCATTATCATAATCATTACAATCACTTACATATAAATTATATTTTCTATTCTTATCTAATGAATCAAAATAATTATCATGAAAAATCAGATCATGTTCGTTTTCAAATTCTTTATATATTACATTTCCATCTTTAATATATTTCATGCCCGGCTTAGATAAACGCCAATTCAACATCAATTCATCATCAAGACTAAACTCAATCTGATTTTTACTTTTTTTTGAGCTTTCTCTCGGCAATTTATCACTCGTAAGCTCAACTACACAACCCTGTGTGTCGATTGTCCATCCTAGCCTCTTTTTGAATCCAGGGGCAGAATTCATGTTAGGAAACCCATAAACTAGAGAATAATTTAATTTTTTAGCTTCCTCATAAACCACATTAGCTTGCTCAATAAACAAACCATGCCTTCTATAACTCACATCAACCATAGTCGTCATAGACAATGCAGCCAATATACCTGTCCCATTATATTTCAGCCTTACAGGAATAACGGCATAATGGCCGACTAAAGCGCCTTCATGATAATACAATGAAACAACAGGGTCACCACAGGGATTCTCAATATAAGCCCACTCCCATAGCTTTTCATCGAGCTCAGCGTTAAAGCTTTTATGAAACAATTTAATTATTTCTTTTTTATGTTTTTTTAACTCTAATTTATCTGTAATTAATATTTTTTCAAACATCTTCTATTATACTTTTTATCGTTGTTTTGTTTTTTCTACCCAATATATTTCTTTCTAATGCTTTTTTAAGTGTTTTTGGCATGTATATTGTTTCATCAACCTCTTTAAGGTTGCTTAATATTTTATAAGAAACATCAATACCTATAAGATCTATAATAAAAAATATATCTCTACCATCATATAATTTTGAATACACCTGGTTTATTTGCTCTACTCCATAACCAAATTTTTCTACCAGTTTTAAAGCAGATGAAATCTCATGGAAAAGTATGTAATTCCCTATGTATCCTCTATTTTCATTAACATCAACGACAACATAACCCAGACTCTCAAACTTACTCACTAAAGAACTTAGATCACCTAATTCTTCCTGCTTCACATTGTTGTTTGACAACTCAATCAAACCCAAACTAATTGGATTAAAAAAATGCATTCCTAATATCTCTGAAGATATTTCATCTGGTGAGTATGATGATGTATTGGTTAAATACAAACTATTATTATTGAGTCTTATTTTTTCATAAATTTCTTTTTTTATCGTTATGTCTTCAACGACGCTTTCAATAGTTGTACAGTTAGGTAATTCATTCAATTCTGCATATAAAACATACTTGCCTTCCCGGGTATCTCTTAGACTTTTTTTAAGGATTTTTACCTGTCTTAAAAAATCTTTTTCATTAATATCATTTCTACTATATATATTAACTTCACAGCCCGACAAATATAATAATGCGGAAATTTGTTTCCCCATCAATCCAAAACCCAAGACATTTATCATCATTATTTATTCGCCTATCTTTCTTCACACTTAATCTATATACATTGCTTATTCTATTTAACTAACCAATAATCATTTATCGATAAGATTTATCTGAATCTCTTATTCTTTAATTACTTCACCTGCTTTAATAAAACTATCACAACCTATTTCAGCTCCTTCCTTGCAGACAGCATTACTACCAAAAAAAGTGCCTTGTCCTATTTTTGCTCCTCCATTAACAGCAGCACACGTTGATATATGACAGAAATCGCCAATAATGACTTCATGCTCTATAAGTGCCTTGCTATTTATAATGCAATTATCACCTATTGTTACAGCCGCATTAATTAATGCATCATGCATTATAATAGTACCCCGTCCTATTTTTGCCTTACGTGACACATATGCACGAGGAGACACAACATTAGCCAGGCTGGAATTATTAACCTCTAGAATACGGTTAATTCTTTTACGTATCGATACTGTTTTTATCTGCCCTACAGTAATCAGAAACTCATTACCTTTTTTGGTCAAACGTTCTATATCATCATCTGTGCCTATGTACTGATAACCTGATATTTTTTCACCTATCAGTTCTTTCTTATCTAGAATACCGACTATTTCATATAGATTTTCCTGTTCAATAACATCTATACAAGACTTACAATGACCGCCGCCACCAATTAATACTATTTTTTTCATCCCGGCCTTACGCTACTTGGTATATTCACAACACGTGATTCCAGCCATACCGAATTATCCAAATCACCACATTGTGCATCTTTATACATATCCAGCTTACTCATTAAGCACCATATTGGTCTCGTCATAACATTTCTAGAGTTAGTCTCTTCAAGAAAGCTGTCTCTATCTTCTTTAGAATTTAAAATTATTGAGTTAAGCCAGTAGTTAGCTTCACTGTTCACTGGGCTTTTCACGAATGTCATATTTTTAGTTGAAAAATAATTTTCATACATCCTTGCAAGCTCATGTTTATTTTTGATAAACACACTTATATTCTCTAGTTGAGCAACCAATAGAGCTGCATTTATATTTGGCATTCGGTAATTATAGCCAGTCATATCATGTTTATATTCCCACTTATGCGGAACTTTAGCAGTAGTAGTCATATGTTTTATTTTCTTTGCGATCTCTTCATCATCAGTAACAACGCAACCACCGCCACCTGATGTTATAATTTTATTACCATTAAAACTGAATACACCTAATTTACCAAAAGTACCAGTATGTTTGTCCTTATAATAACTACCTAATGATTCAGCAGCATCTTCAACGAGGGAGATATTGTACTTATCACATATTTCTTTAATTTCATCAATTCTGCACGGATGCCCAAATGTATGCATTGGCACACAGGCTTTAATTGCTTTTCCTGTCTTTTTGTTAATACACGTATCATTTTCTACTATTGCATTTTCTTCTAAAAATACTTTCAATGAAATGGCCGACATACCCATAGTATCTCGATCTACATCGACAAAAACAGGTATAGCATTACAATAACTAATGGCATTACACGTTGCTACAAACGTCAGGGGCTGGGTTATAACCTCGTCACCTGATTCTACCCCAACCGCAAGTAGTGAAATATGTAAGGCTGAAGTACCATTTGATGTAGCCACTGCATACCTTGCACCTACAAATTCTGCAATAGAACTTTCAAATCGATCAACAAATTCACCTACAGAAGAAACAAACGTTGAATCTATACACTCATTTAAGTATTTCTTTTCATTACCAATAAATCTTGGCTCATGTAATGGTATAAACTCATCTGTCTTATAAACCGACTTAATAAAATCAATAACATCCTTATACATTACATTTTTCCATCAAGATACTTACCTGTATCTTTATAGCCAAATTCAGGAATCATTTTGAAAAAAAGATCTACAATATCTTTTTTAGACCATTGTTTATTTTCTTTAAATACTCTTATCGTTTCTTCAAAATTTTCAAGTAATTTTTGTTCATATTCCAGATCATTCTTTATCACTGCAATGTTCTGGTATTTCTCCATATCTATCGTTTCTTTATCTGTAAAAAATTCTTCGAAATCTTTTTCACCCGTAGTATCACTAATTGTAAAAAAGCAGGGCCACATACCTTTTTTGGGTAATGTTTTAGCTAGAGTTCTTGCTTCATCTTCATCTTCACACAAATAAGGCTCATAGCCTTTTCCCTTCAGATACTCTACTGCAATATCAGCAAATGACATTAAATGCAGATTCTTACTTAATTTTGGAAAAAATATATCTCTATTTTCCCCAAATAAGCAACTCATTAAACATAACTCACCACTTTCTTGCTGAGTAATAAAGTATCTCTTAATATCTTTCGGCGCGACTATGGGTTGGTTTTTTTCTATTCTTTGATTAAAACTATGCAGTAGCGAACCATCGCTAAACGCTACATTTGCAAATCTTGCTGTTGATATTTCGATGTTTAAAGACTTTCTCATCAGAAACATTTCCATTATCTTTTTACTTGCACCCATCATATTTGCTGGGTTTGCCGCTTTATCAGTGGATACGCAGAAATACTTTTTAGCTCCATTATCGATTGATTGCTGTATTGTTTTATCCGTATTAAAAACATTTACATCTATCATGCGCATCAAGGTAAAGGGATCTTTCTCACTTCTGACATGTTTTAAAGCCGACAGATTAAATACATAATCATATTTACCATCGGATTCAATAAAAGCATCATACTCAATGCTACCAATATCTAACGCTAACGTCTGAAACTCACCCTCTATATAACCAATTGAACTTCTTAAATCACGAACGAGTTCAACCATATTATTTTCACTAATATCTACAACATGTAATTTTTTTGGGTTTCTTTTGAAAATTTCTTTAACTACAGCCTGGCCGATCGAGCCAGCACCACCAACCACTAGAAATGTGGACGATGAAATAATCTTTTTAAGCTCGGAATCATATTTTTCAATATCTTCGTTGAATAGCTCTTTTTCTCTGCCTATCAAACTTAATATCTGACTCATTTTTACTTACAACCTATTTATTAGATAGTCATTGCTCACAAGTTATAAATTTATTTTTTTAAATGGTATTCAGCACCACAATACGGGCACTTGCCTTCTCCGTCATCATCTAAAGCAATAAACACCTGTGGATGTGAGTTCCATAAACTGGTTCCCGGCATAGGACAATGCACGGGAACGTCATCCTCTGTCACTTCATATTTGTTTTTTTCATTTGGCGTAGATAATTTTTCCTGAGCTGTCATCGTTATTCTCTTTTGGGCTTTGCAAATTATTTATCATATGCTAAGAATGAGCAGCCTCAAAGCCACCCTACTTAACTGTTGTTAACCATTTCTTATCTATTTCTTTTCTGCCGTGAACCACATCAAAATATAATGTTTGTAGTTTCTCGGTAATTGGTCCACGTGTACCAGCACCAATCATACGGTTATCAACTTCACGTATGGGGGTAACTTCTGCAGCGGTACCTGTAAAGAAAGCTTCATCTGCAATATAAACTTCATCGCGTGTAATGCGCTTTTCAACAATTTCGATACCCAGTTCATTACAAAATTTGAATATTGTATTTCGTGTAATACCATTAAGTGCAGAAGTTAAATCCGGTGTATAAATAACGCCGTTTTTAACCAGGAATATATTCTCACCACTTCCTTCCGCTACATAACCTTCAGGGTCGAGAAGCATAGCCTCATCATATCCATCACTAATTGCTTCCTGTAATGCCAGCATAGAATTAATGTAATGCCCATTCGCTTTCGCTTTTGTCATGCTAATATTTACATGATGGCGCGTATAAGATGAGGTATGTATTCTTAAACCATTTTTCAGATTATCTTCACCCAGATATGCGCCCCATTCCCAGGCAGCAACAATCATATGTGTTTTCAAATTATCTGCACGTAATCCCATACCTTCAGAACCATAAAAAGCCATTGGCCTTATATACGCCGACTCTAGATTATTTTCACGCACCACTAATTTATGCGCTTCATTTATTTCATCTTTACTGTATGGCATATCCATACGCATAATATGCGCCGAATCAAACAAACGATCTGTATGCTCCTGTAGACGAAATATTGCAGTACCCTGCTCTGCTTTATAAGCTCGAACTCCTTCAAATACACCCATTCCATAATGTAGTGTATGGGTTAAAACATGTACCTTAGCTTCGCGCCAGGGAACCAGTTCCCCGTCAAACCAAATTACACCATCGCGATCGGCCATGGTTTGCATACTTCTTACTCCTAAAATTATTTTACCCGTGTTCTTTTAAAATAAGGCTCTTATACGACCGACTGTTTTTCAAAAACAACCCGCCAAATTTCTTTCACATTATCTTTTAATGTCGCTACAGATTCAATTTCTACAACTGAAGTTAACTGCTGCAAGGCACGCTGATGATTACAGGTTCGATATTCTCTATAAGCATCATATAAACATTGCGCCTGATCCGAATTCAATAAGTTGCATTCGATCAACTTCATCAATATTTTTCTTGTCGCTGTATACTCAGTAAACTGCTCATATTTCGACGCACAACTTAATACGCCATACTGCGCAATAAACTCGATATCAACTAGCCCACCCGCATCCTGCTTCAAATGAAATTGCCCTGTTTCATGCTTTGTGCCCAAGGCATCACGCATTTTCTCACGCATTTCCACAACATCAGTTGCCAGTGCCGCATTATCTCGCTGACGCATTAAGATTGAACGGCGAATTCTACCAAATTCTAACGCTAAATGTTCACTTGAACACAAAATACTGGCACGAATCAAAGCCTGATGCTCCCATGTCCACGCTTTTTCATGCTGGTAGAGGTCATAAGCCTGCACGCTACTGACGAGCATGCCCGCATTGCCATCCGGCCTTAAACGCATATCTATTTCATATAAACGGCCATTTGCTGTTTGCAGACTAAGTAAATGTATAACTCTTTGTGCCATACGAGCAAAAAAACTGGTGTTATCTAGCACACGCTCACCGTTCGTCTGCTGCTGCTCTCCCTGACTATCATGCAAAAACACGAGATCAAGATCCGAGCTATAACTCAACTCCCTGCCCCCCATTTTTCCATAAGCAACCACAGCCATGCTCGGCAGATATTCCTCCCCATCAATCACACATGTGGGCTGCCCGTGTTTAGCTACCATCCAGTCAAGTGCAAGAGACATCACTTTATCCAGTAATATTTCAGCGACATTACTTAACTGCTCACTGACTTCAAACACATCTAAAACACCCGCAACATCCATCGCGGCTATCTTCAGTACCTGAGCCTGTTTAAACTTCCTCAGGCTTTCTATTTGCTGCTCTTCATCATCAACAACGCGTAATAACAATCCATCTAATTCCTGCTTTAATTTTAAAGCTGTTGGAATTTGATATAAATTTCGAGGATCCAGCAACTCATCTAGCAATACAGGATATCGGCTAAGCAGCTGCGCAATCCATGGACTTGCAGCAAATAATGTAATCAGCTGTTTTAGCGCTTCTGGGTATTCATTCAATAGAGAAAGATAAACACTTCGTCTTAAAATCGATTGCAGTAATCCTAACAATCGCTTTAGAACCTCTTCTGGATTTGACTGTTCCCTTAAAAACACCAGTAATGTCGGCATTAAAGTATCCAGACGTTGCCGCCCGGTTGCTGTCATAGCATTGAGTTGAGATGATTTTTTAAATTGATCAAGTAAGTTATAAACAGCCTTGAAATTAGCCATACCTGAATTTTCAAGTATAGCTAAAACTTCATCTTCATCCTGCTGGTGTAACCAGATTGAACGAATGGAATTCTCTTCTGTTTTTTCCTGTTCTGCATCATTTTCTGATTCACTCCCTTGCTCATTTAATAATAAAACAAATGATGCCTGAACGGATGCCCTATGTTTCTCACAATCATCGAATAAACTTTGCCAGCTTTCATACCCCATTGCCAACGCCATACTTGCCTGCTGCTCTTTACCATCAGGCAACAGGTGAGTTTGCGCATCCGCATATATTTGCAACCGGTTCTCCAGGCGTCGTAAAAAATCATAACTGGCTGTTAGTGAATCAGACTCTTTACTATCCAGGTATTCTTTTTCTGCCAGTACTTTAAGCACATCCAGTATGCCGCGTATTTGCAAATCAGGATCACTACCGCCACGCAATAATTGAAACGTCTGACCGATAAATTCAATTTCACGAATACCACCAGAACCCAGCTTAATATTATTCAGATTACCCTTACGAAGAATTTCAGCGTTGATCATGGCTTTCATGTCACGAATAGATTCAAACGCACCAAAATCAAGATAACGTCTGTATATAAAGGGTTTAAGCATATCCATCACTGCTTCCCCTTCAATCCGATCACCTCCTATCACACGCGCTTTAATCATGGCGTAACGTTCCCAGTCACGACCCTGTGTCTGATAATACTGCTCAAGCCCGGCCTGACTCATCACCAACGGCCCACTGTCACCATAAGGCCTTAAACGCATATCAACCCGAAAGACAAAACCATCAGCTGTCACATCATTTAATGCTTTAATAAAACGCTGTCCCAGACGAATAAAAAACTGACTATTTGCTAATGAGCGTTTACCTGAAATTTCACCCTCTTCTTCAAAACAGAAAATTAAATCTATATCTGATGAAAAATTAAGCTCATACCCCCCTAATTTTCCCATGCCTAAAATAACCAGACGTTGCTGCTCTTCTCTGGAATTAAACGGCACGCCCAACTGCTCACACTGATCCTGATAAAGTGTCTCCAGCGTTATATCTACAAGACTTTCTGCAAGGTCAGTCAGATTACAAAGCGTTTCTTTAGTATTCGCACTATCGGCCAGATCCCGCCACGCAATGCGTAACATTTGTTGCGCCCTGAACAAACGCAACTGCTTCATTAATGCTATATCATTTATTGCAGAATTTTCTTCCAGACGAAGCATTAAATGCTGACGGTAATCTTCAAGCGTAAAACTTAAATTGAGAAAGTTACCCTGTATTAGATCAAACCAGAGCTGAGGATGACGAATCATCGTCAGTGGAATAAATTCACTACAGGCCCAGATTTTTCCCAGCAGGGTTAAATCAGTCTCTTGCTGTGGATTTTGCTCTATTGATTCACATGCTTTTACCCAATCCTGCCAGTGTCGCGTTACACGCTCATGCAAAATTTCTGGAACAAGGTTTAAAAGTGATTTTTCTGAATTGACTGTCACGCGTTAACCTCAAATCTAAATATAATAAATACTTAATACGCAAAACGGGAAGCAAAGCTTCCCGATATGCACCCCCGATAAGAACACGGAAGCGAAAATTTGACATAAGACTTACGACTTACGACTTACGACTTACCACTATCATTTACTGCATGCGCTTTGATTTTATCAGCATTTCATAAGCATTTTTGATGTCATGAACAATATCATGTGCTTCAACTACCTCTACTTCACTAGCACCTTTAGCAACTAACTTGTCAGGATGAAACTTACTCATCATCCTGCGATAAGCCTGTTTAACCTGTTCCTGATTTGCCCAACGGTTAACACCTAACATTTCATATGAATCTGAAAGACTAAAAACTTTTTTGGACACACTTGCTATCGGCTGATTAGCTACTTTTTTTTCTGCTCTTACACGCCTTTCGATACGGGTATAAATAGAATCTGACACATCAAGACGTTTGCACATGCGTTTGATTAGTTTGCTTTCCCTGTCATTCAGACTTGCATCGGCATATGCCATTTTTAACTGAATTTCTATAAAAACCTGCACGACACTGACACGATGACTGCATTGACGCTTGAAACGCCATAATAAAGTTTCCAGAGTAAAATCTTCATGTTTGCCTTCATTAAACAGGCGAATTGCCAGCTGACGTTGTTCTGACGTCAGGTCCAGATGATCCATAACCTGTGTGGCCAACTCAATTTCAACGCTTTTAACCCGACCATCACATTTTGCAACATGTCCCATTGCTGCGAAACTGGATATAAAGAAAGCACCCTGCACAGCACCATCATAACCACTGGCTTCGAGTTTTTCCTGATAGGTTTGCCACCAGCGTGCTAGTGGATCTCTGAAAAGACGCTCTGTTAGTGCGTCAGGGCTAATAGATCGGAAAGTTTGTGTAACTACATCGGCTAGGCGTGGCAATGTCTTATCCTGCTTTCATCATTTCGTTGTAATAAACAATAGTCCAATAAAAAACAAAGGTAAAGGAAAAAATCAATAAAAATAGATATTTAGGTGGTTTTGTTAATAATTCACACTAAAAATATCATCTAAAAATCAGAACAACTCAATTTCATCTTCTGTAGTAGCAACCTGATGCATTTTTTCCAGCACCTCCATCATGTCTTCCCCGTTAAGAATCGCATCAAACAGAACACGTTCCTTTTCCATTGTGTAACGACTTCGAATCACTTCCTGTAAAGCGCCCCACTCATGGGGTGAATACAGTCTCGCTGGATCACTCACCAGATCACCCAGTTTGGACAGACTATTAACAACATGATCCATTCTCTGCACCAGCGTATCATAAAACTGAAACGCAACAATAGCCTGCTGCATCTTACTTGAGACCTGCTGACAGTTATCAACTACTATTTGTTGATCACTTTCATCCACATTATATTTCTCAAATAAACCTGATGTGCCTAATTCGATTGCTTTTATACTCCCCGCCATACTGGTAAAAGAGTCGGTCAGAGTATTCACTGAATTTGAGCCGTCTTTTAATGAAAACTCTACCTGAGCTGCCGCCAGTTTTAGCATCAGCACAGTTTCTTTTACCTGACTCCAGTCAAGGTCGGGATGATTAGCTGTAGAACTTGAATTTTTTTTGATCTCAGACATTTATTATATCTCTTAACTTTAAAAAAGACGGTATACATCTGAGTGTAGATCAAACATTTAACAATATAATGAAAATGATTCAACTCGCCTTAAAAAAGACTTAACGACAAATATTTAAGTACAGACAAGACGAGAAAAAACACTAAAAAATAATATTCAGCCCCAGGTATAACAAACTCAGACTTATACAGGTTTAACCGTGGAAGCAGCCAACCTTGCTCTGCCACGAGCCTCATCTATTGAGCTACCACTTGAGACTGCAACACCCATACGACGTTTTTCAAATGCTTCAGGTTTTCCGAACAAACGAATTTCCGTTGAAGGTACACTTAATGCTTTTTCTATATTATCAAAAGAAATAGCCTTTGCATTTTTACCACCATATATAACAGCACTTGCACCATCACATCGTAAACTGGTGTCCACGGGCAAGCCGAGCACGGCACGTGCATGTAATGCAAATTCAGATTGCCATTGAGTTATGATTGTTACCAGACCGGTATCATGGGGTCTTGGGCTTACTTCACTAAAATAAACCTCATCACCTTTTATAAACAGTTCAACACCAAATAAACCACGACCACCCAGGGCTGTGGTCACTTTTTCTGCAATATCTCTGGATTTTTCTAATGCGCTTTCTGACATAGGGTGAGGTTGCCAGCTCTCAACATAATCACCATTTTTTTGAATATGGCCAACAGGTGCGCAGAAATGCGTTTCAATTTCATCATCAGAATTTAGCGCTCTAACCGTTAACTGGGTAATTTCATAATCAAAATCGACTACACCCTCAACAATGACTCTGCCATGATTAACCCTGCCCGCATCCATAGCATATTGCCATGCGGCCTCCACATCACTTTCAGACTCCAGTCGTGATTGCCCCTTACCTGACGAAGACATCACCGGTTTTATAATGCAGGGAAAACCTATCAGTTTTGCTGCCTGCTGTAACTCTTCAAAACTATCAGCAAAAATATAATCAGATGTTTCAAGCTTTAAATCTTCTGCCGCCAACCGACGAATACCTTCACGATTCATAGTAAGCTGAGTAGCACGTGCAGTAGGAATAACTTCAGCCAGACCTTCTTCTTCAATTACTGCCAGCATATCAGTAACTATCGCCTCTATTTCTGGCACAATTAAATCTGGACGCTCTTTTTTAACCAGCGCTTTTAACGCATCACCATCGGTCATATCAATAACATAGGAACGATGCGCAACCTGATGTCCCGGTGCATTTTCATAACGATCAACAGCGATCACTTCAATACCGAAACGCTGTAACTCGATAATAACTTCTTTACCAAGTTCACCAGAGCCCAGCAACATAACTTTTGTTGCTGTCGTGGATAATGGAGTTCCTATTTTCATATTTAACCTTTAAACAGATGCTTTTGAAAATAATCGTACGCCAGAATCTAAAGCTGACCCTTGTTTGGGGAGCTGGCTTTTGACTTTTTGTTTTGACTTACGACTTCTGACTATCTTTTTATTTATTTTTCCAATTGAGAAACATCTCGCACCGCACCACGCGCCGCACTGGTCGTCATCGCTGCATATGCTTTAAGCGCGTTGCTTACAACTCGCTCACGCCCAACCGGCTTCCATGCATCTTTTCCTTTTGCATCCATCCTGGTTCTACGTTGAGATAATTCATCGTCTGAAATCGCTAAATTAATCGTTCGATTTGGAATATCGATTTCTATTTTATCGCCTTCTTCAACCAGACCAATCGCACCACCTTCCGCGGCTTCCGGCGAAGCATGCCCAATTGATAAACCAGATGTTCCACCGGAGAATCGGCCATCAGTTAATAATGCACAGGCCTTACCCAGGCCTTTTGATTTCAGATAAGAAGTTGGGTACAACATCTCCTGCATACCCGGACCACCCTTGGGGCCTTCATAACGAATAATAACCACATCTCCTGCAATAACTTTATCATCTAAAATAGTGGCTACCGCATCATCCTGAGATTCAAAAATGCGTGCTTTTCCGGTAAAGGTTAAATTATCTTCATCTACACCTGCGGTTTTAACAATACAACCCAGCTCGGCAATATTGCCAAAGAGAACAGCCAGACCACCATCGAGTGAATAGGCATTTTCCAGATTATGAATACAACCATTGGCACGATCAGTATCTAATGGCCAGACTTTTTCCTGAGAAAAAGCCTGTTGTGTCGGCACATTACCCGGCGCAGCTGAAAAAAGTTTTTTAGCCGCGTCATCATCCGATACAGCGATATCCCATTTTGCTAATGCATCCGCCATGCTGGCGCTATGCACCGTAGGCAGTTCGGTATGCAAACAATCTGCACGGTCTAGTTCACCTAGTATACCCATCACACCACCGGCACGATGAACATCTTCCATATGATATTTCTGTGTTGCCGGTGCAACCTTACAGAGATTAGGCACTTTACGTGAAAGACGATCAATATCATCCATAGTGAAATTCACTTCACCTTCCTGTGCAGCCGCCAGTAAATGCAACACCGTATTGGTTGAACCACCCATAGCAATATCAAGACACATAGCGTTTTCAAACGCTTTAAAATTCGCAATCGAGCGAGGCAGCATATCGTAGTTATCATTTTCATAATGATCTCTGGTTATCGCCACAATACGTCGACCTGCTTCTAAAAATAACTCTTCACGATACGCATGAGTTGCTAGCAATGACCCGTTACCAGGCAAAGACAACCCTAAGGCTTCTGTCAAACAGTTCATTGAGTTTGCTGTAAACATACCCGAACAGGATCCACAGGTTGGACAGGCTGAACGCTCTACCTGCGCTACGATTTCATCAGACTGGTTATCATCTGCGGCCATGACCATGGCATCCACTAAATCTAAATGCACTTCTTCACCCAGCATTTCTGATTTACCCGATTCCATTGGCCCACCGGAAACAAAAATAACCGGTATATTTAAACGCATTGAAGCCAGTAACATGCCCGGAGTAATTTTGTCGCAATTTGATATACAGACAATGGCATCTGCACAGTGCGCATTCACCATATACTCAACTGAATCCGCAATAATTTCCCGCGAAGGCAATGAATACAACATGCCACCATGACCCATGGCAATACCGTCATCAACAGCAATAGTATTAAACTCTTTTGCAATACCGCCGGCTTTTTCTACTTCACGCGCTACCAGCTGCCCCATATCTTTTAAATGCACATGACCGGGAACAAACTGGGTAAATGAATTAGCAATCGCAATAATCGGTTTTTCAAAGTCCCCATCTTTCATACCTGTGGCACGCCATAGCGCACGGGCACCTGCCATGTTTCGACCATGGGTTGACGTTCGAGAGCGATAAACTGGCATTTTGAGACCTTTTATTAATTTAATTGAAGACTGATATTGTAAATGAATAACCTATAAGTCGTAAGTCATAAGTCACAAGTCGTAAGTCTAAAACACAAAAAAAGCGGGCTCTCCATTGGAGGGCCCGCTTTTGACTTAAGACTGTAGACTTCTGACTTACGACTGCTCTTTAAATCTTGAGCCTGGAAATAACGTGTTTAAGCTCCTCAGCTACATTGCGTAAATCTTCCGATGTTTCCGCCATATGAGTCGCACCATCTGAAGAAACTTCAGCACCCTGCGAAATACTCACAATACTGCGATTAATTTCTTCAGCCACTGCATTTTGCTCTTCTGCCGAGCTTGCAATCAGGGTATTCATATCATTAATATTAGTAACGGATGAAGTAATACTGGTTAACACTTCTCCTGCACGTGCTGCTGTATCTCGAGTTACATCAGCCTGTGAACGACTCTGATTCATTGCTTCAACAGCCTGCTGAGCACCACTTTGCAGCTTTTCAATCATACTTTGAATTTCTTCTGTTGATGTTTGAGTACGCTGCGCCAGAACCCGCACTTCATCTGCAACAACGGCAAAACCTCGACCCTGCTCACCCGCACGAGCCGCTTCTATTGCCGCATTTAACGCCAATAGATTTGTTTGTTCTGCAATACCACGAATAACATCCAGTACCGAACCTATTTCTACCGAATCATTTTCCAGGGCATGAATAACATCCGCTGCTCTTTCTACCTGCTGTACTAATTTCGAAATTGCACTAATAGATTCATTAACAACACTCTGCCCGGTATTAACTTCGCTATTTGCCTGATTAGCCGAGTCTGCTGCAAGCTGTGCATTTTGCGCAACTTCATGCACCGTTGCAGTCATTTCATTCATCGCAGTCGCCACCTGGTCAGTTTCCATCCGCTGTTGACCCATCGCCTGACTAGACTGTTCTGTACTATGCGCCATTTCTTCTGCTGAAGTTGAAAGTTTGTATACCGACTGGTTAATCTGATTAACGATATTACCGATATCATCTCTTAATATTGATGCACTATCGGCTACCTGACCTAATTCATCAGCCGAGTCGACTGTTATCTCATGAGTAAAATCTCCCGATGCCATTAATGACAAATCCTGAGCCACTGCCTGCGCAGGTACAACAATGATTTTTCTAACCATAATCAGGAATACTAAAAATGCAGCCACAACAGAGATAATGAGTGAAATTACGGTAATTTCCACACCTTCCATAGCATGCTGTTCACTTCTCGCTATAATTCTCCTTACACTTGCCCCTAATTGCTCCGATACAACTTCTAGCATTTTAGTGGTTTTCTGGTCGATGCCTTTTACAGATTTATCTCCCACTTTATAGTCATAACCCGAGCTTACAAAAATCTCCAACCCTTTTTTATATAACGGCAAAAGATGAGCGTGCTCTGCTTTAACTTTACTCAAACTCTGCTCAATCTTGGCATCATGCACATCGGCACTTAACAGATCAATTTCATGCTGTACATTTTCATGTTTTTTTAAAAATTTTCCCCAGTATTTTTTTCTCTGTGAGTCTTCATGCCCCCTTATCAGCACATTTTTCCAGTCCTGAACCTGGGATCTAAAACCCACCGAAATATCAGTAAATTCCGCTTCAACTTTCAATGCATGATGTATAGCATCTGACATTTCCTGCTTTACAACCCACCCACTATAAACACCATAAACAGTTGCAGCCAGAACAAGGGAGGTTCCAAAACCGGTAATCATAAGTAATTTATTGCGAATGCTTGAACAGATATATTTCTTTATCACTTTGTTTCTCACTTTATTTAGAGCGAACGACCCTGCAATGATCTTTTCAGCTTTAAGTATTGTTATAGCAAAGATATCGACAAACAACAGAAAGACTTTAGCGAAATTATTTATTCATAAACAGTCTTATGATTGATTTTATAAATGAAATTAGCTCAGATTCAGCTACAATCAGCCCATGACACTAACAGAATTAAAATATATCGTTGCGGTCGCGCAATACAAACACTTTGGTAAAGCTGCTAAAGCCTGCTTCGTTAGCCAGCCGACGTTAAGTCTGGGTATCAAAAAACTTGAAGAAGAATTAGAGCTGAGTATTTTTGAACGTGAAGCCCGTAATGAATTACGCATTACCGAACAAGGTGCACAAATTATAGAGCAGGCTCAAAAGGTCCTGGATCAGGCATCACACCTGAAAACGCTGGCTCAGGCCCATCAGGATCCATTAGCAGCGCCCCTAAGACTCGGAGCCATATATACAATTGCTCCCTATTTATTACCTGAACTCATTCCGCGTCTGCATAAACGCGCACCACAAATGCAATTACGACTGGAAGAAAATTTCACAGCAGTACTTTCCGAACAATTAAAACAGGGCAAACTCGATGTCATACTTATTGCCCTGCCATTTAATGAAGCAGGCGTAATGACACAGGCTGTATATGACGAACCGTTTGAAGCAGTTATACCTGTCAGCCACCACTGGCAAGACCGTCAACAGATAAAAGCAAATGAACTGGCTCAGGAAAATCTGTTGTTACTCGGCCCCGGGCATTGTTTTCGTGACCAGGTATTGCAGGCTTGCCCTGACTGCAGCTCATCCAGTAATTTACAGGAAAGTCTGGCAGGAGGGTCACTGGAAACTATTCGCCATATGGTGGCAAGCGGCACGGGCATTACGGTACTTCCTTCCAGTTCAAAGCAAAAAGCAACAAACAATCCGTTAATAAAAATGATCCCTTTTATTAACCCAGCACCACAACGTCGCGTTGCCCTGGCCTGGCGTAAGGGGTTTACCCGACCTGAAGCAATTGAAGTATTACGTCAGCAAATTCTAAAATGCTCTCTTAGTGGCGTAAATATGCTGACTGAAGAAACAACCCAGACAAATAAACAACGACTGTGAATAAAGCCAACTCTAAACCCGATACACTGACAATGATTCAGCAACTCATTGCTACGCCATCTGTAAGCTGCGTTGACCCCAAAATTGATCAGAGCAACTTACCGGTAATACACCTGTTAGCAAACTGGTTAAATGAACTAGGGTTTAAAGTTGAGGAGCTTGCAGTTGCAAACGGTAAAGCCAATCTTATAGCCACTCTGGGCTCAGGGTCAGGTGGTCTCATTCTGGCCGGGCATACAGATACGGTTCCATATGATGAAAATCACTGGCAACACAACCCTTTTAAGTTAACTGAAAAAGATGGAAAGTTTTATGGTCTGGGCACATCAGACATGAAAGCCTTTCTAGCGCTCGCCATTGAAGCAGCAATTAGTTTTGAGAAAAAAGAATATAAACAACCGCTCATAATACTCGCAACATCTGACGAAGAAACCACAATGGCCGGAGCGAAAGCTCTCGTCGATGCTGGAAAACCCGCCGCTCGTTACGCAGTTATTGGTGAGCCAACAGGCATGAAACCCATTCGTATGCATAAAGGCATTATGATGGAGGCGATTCGTATTACCGGCCTTGCGGGACATTCAAGCAACCCTGCCTATGGACATAATGCTTTAGAAGCCATGCATAAAGTCATAGCCGAATTAATGTTATGGCGGGATGAATTACAACAGCAATACACCAATCACTTATTTGAAGTACCCGTACCAACCATGAATTTTGGGCATATACACGGAGGCGATAATCCAAATCGAATTTGTGGTACCTGTGAGCTGCATATTGATATTCGCCCCTTACCGGGTATGACGCTAGAGAACTTACGCACCGAGTTAAAACAGCGCCTGCAAAAAGTGATGCCCGCTCATGGCTTTACACTGGAGGTTCTACCTTTATTCTCTGGTATTCCTTCAATGGAAACGCCAACTGAATCTGCATTAGTCAAAGCAGCAGAAAAACTCACTGGTCATATTGCAGGTAGTGTCGCGTTTGGAACTGAGGCACCTTATTTGACTGAAATGGGCATAGACACTATTGTATTGGGGCCGGGTGATATTGCACAGGCCCACCAACCGGATGAATATTTAGATATTGATCGGATTGAACCGACAGTAGATATACTGAAAAAACTGATACATAAGTTTTGTATTCAGGCTTAAATATGTGCAGAGTCAGTTGCACTGCCATGGCACACCTCCATCGGGGAAGAGCTGAACAAAACAAACTGGAAAAATTAACCAACAATGACATCAAATAAACAACAATACGTAGACTGGTTCCGTGGATCTTCACCTTATATTCATAGCCATCGCGGGCGCACGTTTGTTATTTATATTTCAGGCGAAACTATCACTCACGATGGTTTCCCCCATTTAATTCATGATATCGCTCTACTTAATAGTCTTGGCGTAAAACTGGTGCTGGTTCATGGTGCACGCCCACAAATAAAACAACAGCTTGAAACATTGAAAATTAAATCTGATTTTCACAATGGCTGGCGCATCACACCCGCTAAAATACTACCCGGCATTGAGCAGGCAGTCGGACAGGTTCGAGTAAATATAGAAACACATTTATCTAAGGGGCTAATTAATACTCCCATGGCCGGTGCTGCATTAAGCGTTATCTCCGGAAACTTTGTAACAGCCAGACCCTATGGAGTTAGACAGGGCATAGATTTTGGTTTTACAGGTGACATTAGAAAAGTTAATACCAATGCAATTCAGCAACAACTCTCGCTGAATAATATTGTATTACTCTCACCCATAGCCTATTCACCCAGCGGTGAGGCATTTAATTGCCGCGCTGAAGATGTGGCCACTGCAGCAGCAAGTGCATTAGGCGCTGACAAGCTCATTTTTATGATGCCCGCAGCAGGCGTACAAAATGAACAGAAAAAAATTGTGCATCAGTTAAGCCTGACAGAAGCAGAATCACTTTCAGAAAAAAATAACAATGACGAAATCACTCAGCTACATCTTTGCAGCGCAGTTAATGCCTGTAAAAAAGGTGTTCGCAGAGCGCATTTAATCAGCCATGAAACAGATGGCGCATTACTGCTTGAACTATATACTAGAGACGGCAGTGGCACGATGATCACCACAGACACCTATGAAGGGTTACGTCAGGCCAATATAAATGATGTCGGCGGCATACTAGAATTGATTCAACCCCTGGAACAACAGAATGTTCTAGCTCACCGCTCACGCGAACAACTCGAACTTGAAATTGAACAGTTTACCGTTATAGAACGTGATGGAATGATCATCGCCTGTGCAGCACTTTATCCTTACGATAATCACTGTGCTGAACTAGCATGTGTAGCCGTTCATAACGACTACCAGAAACAGGGACGTGCTGGTGAATTAATACAACACGTTCAACAACAATGCAGACATAATCATATAAACCAGTTATTTATACTAACCACTCATACTGCACACTGGTTTATAGAAAAGGGTTTTATCGAAGGCGATTTAAAGCAGATACCTATTCAACGCAGAGATATGTATAACGCACAAAGAAACTCTAAGATATATATTAAAAATTTATAATCGGATCACAGCTAGTTCATGCATCGTTTCTACAGCCTCATTAATGATTTAAAACACGACCAACACGGTCAACACATCCGATTATTACTGATAGCCAGTTATGCTATTATTTTCTGCATTCTGTTCGCAGCCATGGCTATTACCTATAAAACTGGTTCAGAAATTATTTCATTAGGTACAGAAACACATAAAAACAGCCACCCTGTCACTTTACAGATGATCACATTAAAGTTAACTATAAATGAAAGCAATCAGTTAATTAACACCTGGCTGGCAAAACCCAATAAGGAAATGCTGGGGGCTTATAAAAAATCAAATAACCGATTAAATACCGAGTTAAAAAAACTAATATCATTATCCAAAAACAATACCCCTCTCATAAACTCGCTTTCAAAAAACATAAAAGAAAATCAGGATTTTATAAAAAAATCACAACTTATTACTAATAACTTCGAACACTGGAACAATGCCAGAAAAATAATTCAAAACTATTTATCCATAGACGAAACCATAGATCAACTAATTCGTGATCACACCATTATTTCACAGAAAAATAGTCGAACATTAAATAATAAATTATCACAAATTATTAATGTCAATATCGGTATCATGTTATTCGCATTGTTATTTGGCCTGATCATCATATTTAAAATAAGCAAACATGTAGTTAACTTGCTCGAAGAACTTAATAAAAACCGTGAAGCAGCAGACTCAGCAAGAGGCATTGCTGAACAGAAATCACTAGAACTTGATAATACCAGTCGAGTTTTAATTAAAACCAATCGAAATCTGGTTGATTCTATTGAAAACCTCAACAACACGCGTGACCAGTTGGTACAAAATGAAAAAATGGCATCTCTGGGAGAGCTGGTTGCAGGTGTTGCGCATGAAATAAATACACCCGTTGGTATTGGCGTTACAGCAGCCTCACACTTACAGGATTCTGTTCATGTTTTTTCTAAAAAGTTCGAAAATGGAAAAATAACTAAAACCGAATTTTCAGATTTTTTACACGATGCAAATGAAGGCAGTAATATTTTATTACGAAACCTTGAACGAGCAGCAAAACTTATCCGAAGCTTCAAACAAATTGCTGTCGACCAGACGTCTGAAGACAGACGATGCTTCAATATAAAAGAAACAATAGAAGAAACTTTACTCAGCCTACACCCTAAAATAAAAGTAACTAAAATTAAAACCCATCTTGAATGCCCGGACGATTTAGAAATAGATAGTTTCCCGGGATCATATTCTCAGGTTATGAGTAACTTAATCACAAACTCATTAATTCATGGATTCAATAATGGTGATGAAGGAAATATCAATATAACCATATTAAAAATAGACAATCACATTCAGATAACTTACTGCGATGACGGATTTGGCATTTCAGATGAAAACAGAAAAAAAGCATTCGACCCATTTTTTACTACACGCAGAGGAAGAGGTGGCAGTGGTTTAGGTTTACATCTGGTTTATAATATAATTACACAACAATTGAAGGGTGAAATATCAATATCAAACATTAAAACAGGGCTTTGTTTTGATATTAAATTGCCCGTCATATCACCCTGAAACCACCATCAATAAATGTTTTCTATAACCTCATTCACTCCTTACGCCTGTCAGTACGCATTGTAAATGATTAGCACTTTTCAATATGGTTGTGGTAGTCTCGAATAAACATCTCTAAATATATAGAGAAACACTTAAATACAAACATTTAATCACCCGTTTGGGTTAATAAATGTCACCACACTACAAGTTTGTCCTGTTTTATTTATTATGGGCGCCGGAAAATGGAAGTACCGATAAAAATAATTTTTCACCTTTTTGTACCGGGATGGTCAGCAAGGTATTTTGACACGGTGTAAGCAGTAACAATGTCCGATGATATTTTTGAGTTTATTGATGACAACGAAGTAACGCATCAAGAAAACAATCCAGACGGTGATTCTACTCATTCCAGTTCAAGCTGGAAAATCCTCATAGCAGATGACGAACCATCTATACATGAAATAACTACACTCGCACTGAAAGACATTCGGTATGAAAATAAACCGATTACATTTTTGCACGCATATACCGGCAAGCAGGCCATAGAAATACTCAAACAAAATCCGGACACAGCCCTTCTATTGCTTGATGTTGTTATGGAAACGGATGACTCCGGTCTCGCTGCTGTTGAGGTGATTCGTAATCAGTTAAATAATCAATCGGTACGTATTATTTTACGTACCGGGCAACCTGGAAGTGCACCGGAACTTGATGTAATACAGAAATATGACATAAATGATTACAAGGAAAAAACAGAGCTTACATCAAAAAAATTATTCACAACTGTTTACACTGCTTTACGCAGTTACAATGACATAATTCGCCTTGAACAAAGCAGACAGGGTTTAGAAAAAATAATTAATGCAACTGCTGATATTTTTCGACAGCAATCGATGGAAAAGCTTGTTTCTGGTGTGCTCATGCAGGTTATGTCAATCATCGGCATCGATGAAAGCGCATTTTACGGTCACTCCTCCAGTTTTATCGGCCATAAAAACAAACAGCTAGATACAAATGATGCCAATAATATGATTATAATTTCTGGCACAGGAAAGTTTGAAGACCAGATCAATCGACCTGTTAATCAAACACTCACTCCAGACATTATTCACCATATAAATATTGCTTATCAAGAAAAGCACAATGTATTTACTGATGATAGCTGCATTGTATACCTTAGAAATAATAGTCTGATTTATATAGATGGTTACAAAAAATTAAACAAAATAGAACAATCATTACTTGATATTTTTAGCGCCAATGTCACCGTTGCTTTTGAAAATGTAGAATTGAATGAAGAAATTCTTGAGACCCAGAAAGAAGTTATCTTCACTCTGGGCTCAACAACCGAATTCCGCTCTAATGAAACAGGAAATCATATTGCTCGTGTTTCTGAAATGTCCAGAAAACTGGCTAAACTGGCCGGTCTACCTGAAGAAGAAGCTGAGTTAATACGTCTGGCCTCACCTATGCATGATGTGGGGAAAATAGGTATCCCAGACAATATTCTTTTGAAACCCGAAAAGCTAACTGATGATGAATTTGAAGTAATGAAAACTCACACCACCATTGGTTATGATTTACTTAAACACTCATCTCGCCCTATATTTCAGGCTGCAGCTACAATCGCGTATCAACATCAGGAAAAATGGGATGGAAGTGGTTACCCACAGGGGTTAAGTGGACGGGACATACATATATTTGGGCGCATTATTTCTATTGTTGATGTATTTGATGCTCTTTCGAGCTCTCGCTGTTACAAAGACGCATGGTCAGAAAGTGACATTAAAAAATATTTTTCTGATCAGAAAAACAAGCACTTTGACCCCGAACTGGTTGATATCTTTATAAATAACTTTGAAAGCTTTGCTGACTTTAGAAAAGAGCTTGGTGACGACTGATCGATACCTGTCTTATGGACTATAATCTATAACTCTAAACATTTAATCAGACAAACAGTTATAGCAGGTTAATACAATGAGCTCTCCTTCTACAGAACCTGACATGAATGAGGCAGAATTAACAAAACTTATTCGTAACTATAACATTCCACCCCAACCACACATTCTCGCTGAAATTCAAAATGCCGATGATAACCTGAACACTATTGCTGACATCATCAGTCAGGATGTAGCGCTATCATCAGGTTTATTACAAACTATAAATTCATCATATTACGGCCTGGCTAATCACATCACCTCTATACAGCAGGCCGCAATGCTACTTGGATTAAAAGCGGTTAAGAATATAGTCAACTGCCAGTTACTTCATGCACAGGCTGGAAACTATCAGAACAAGGACCTGTCAGACTTCTGGCAAACAGCGAATGATGTTGCAAACACGGCTGCTACACTGGTGCATATACTTGGTTTTGGCTCTACTGATGAAGCCTATACACTCGGCTTATTCCATAACTGCGGCATACCTATTTTAATGGATAAACACGAAGATTATCTTGCCACTATACAATCCGCATATAACGCTACCGATAAACGGATTACTCAAATTGAAAATGAAAACTACTCTACAAATCATGCTGTTCTTGGATATATGGTTTCACGCGCCTGGAAACTACCTGAACACCTGCGTATAGCAATACGCGACCATCATAATTTTGAACGTTTGAGTTTTAAACAAAATGATTACAGCACTGAAGCAGATACTATTTTAGCCATATTAAAAATGTCTGAGCATATTTCTCATGTGCATGCAGTACTGGGTAAAGACCATGAAGATAACGAATGGAAATCAATTAAAACCGGTATTTTTGATTTCCTGGGAATCAGTGAGCCCGATTTTGAAGACATCTCTGATTCGGTTATTGAAAAATTAAATATGTATTAAATCAATTGAGATAAACAACTCTGCTTATGACGAAAAACAAATCAGACTACACAGTATTATCCATTGATGATTCTGACATTTTAACTGCTTTAATGAAAACCTTAATGGAAGATGAAGGTTATACTTTTTACTCTACTGAAAGTGCAGCTGAAGCCATTAAACTGATAAACAAACATCATTTCGACATTATATTAATGGACATAGAAATGCCTGGCATAACCGGAGTTGAATTATTAAAAGCATTAAACAACAAGAAATTATTACAGAAAACAAAAGTCATTATGCTCACAGCAAAATCAGATCCTGACTCTATCAGTGAATGCATTCAACTTGGAGCCGCCGGTTATATTCTCAAACCATTTCAGCACGATGACATCAAAACACGTGTATGGAAATATTTACAGGAAATCTAATTTTTATCAGATTTGTTTTTGGCCGATTGCATTATACCTTTAGCTAACAAACGACAAACTCCCTGAAACTGTGAAAATTCTGCCTGAGTCAATTCTCCTTTCACTTTATCAGCATACATCAGTCCCATAGCATGATTATTTACAAAAATAGACATTGCAAAAAAACTTCTCACACCAATTGCCAGCTTTACCGTTTCAGGAATAAAGTTCCAGTATTTACCAGCATTTGATTCATTCAAAAATAAATTCCTGCTTTTCTCCATCAATAACTTAAAAACATGGGGTTTATTAATCGGTATTTTAAAATTATTGATAGCCAAATCATCTGAAACCTGAGCAGAATAACGAGATACCATCATTTCTTTACCCGGTAATTTAATAGCAAAAACGCATCTTTGCACACCGCATAATAAACAAGTTTTAACCGCATACTCAATAAGGTCATGAGCTGGTTTTGCCTGCGCGACCATTTCCTGAAAACATTTAATTGATGCCGCAAGATCCTTGCTAATTGCAGCAGTTTTTTTATTTTCAGGTATAGACCCGGACTTTACTTTTTTAACTTCTACTGGCTTTAATTTGTTCACAGGTAGATCAGAAGGAGATTTTTCTATTTCCCGAGAACTGATACGTGTTTTCTCTTCCTGTTCAGCCGCTACTTTTCTGGCTTTTATTTTTTCTAATATTACATCCCTTGCTGCTGATGTTTTAATTTCAGGCTTATCTATTGACTTGACATTATCTTTCCCGACATCTGCTCTCTTTACTTTTTTCTTAACTTCATTTTCTGTCTTTATTTTATCTTTACTATGCGTTTTATTTATAACACTTTTAATTTCATCTGCTTGCTCATGATTATTTTTATTCTGCTCTTCATTACTTAATATAAATTGAGGATATTTATATTTGTCATCCGCTAGTTGAAACAGAAGTTTTGCCGGCGCAGCATATCCTTTACCTATAAGAGTGTCATTTACATTAACCGCATTAAGGTGCAATCGGCGTTCAATTTCACCTTCTGCCCTCCCTTTGTATTTCGCAATTCGTTTAATAATCTCCGTTGCATCTTTTCCATACCAGTTTAAAGCGACAATTCTACTCATCTCCGAAGACAAAGACACTCCGGTAGCTAAGGTAAAATCATCCTGTCTGGTAGTCAGACCAAGTGTTGCCATTTCAGGTAAATTCCATGCAGCCGACAGTTTAGCCCCTAACTCTCGCATACCACACCCCAGCACAGCTTTTGCAGCCTGCTCATAGTTCTGTTTTTTTACATAACATAATTCTTCTATTTTAGGCATTACATCATCGCCATAACACCAGAGCAATAATTCGGTAATACTTTGCAGCAATGTCGCCAGTTGAGTTTCTTCCGTTTCGGCTACATTTCGCTGTTGCGCCCATTCTTTTGCCTGTAAAGAGGCGTGACATGCAAGCCCCAAAACACGCATATATCCCTGACTGTTTTTGTCTGACAAATTAAGATTTTCAAGCAATGGCGTTTCATTAAGAAAGCTCTGAAAAGCGGCCTGTCCTAAATGAGATAATGCATTACCCATTGTCGTTAACGGGTTTTTCCCCGACTTTTCACGCTGAGTATTAACATGACAAAAAATTTGCGCACTAAAACCAGCATCATAAACAATCGGGCCTGAGTATTGAGTAATCGATAACTGTGTCTGATCGATCAATGCCTGTACATCTGTTTTTGTACGTTTCAAAACAGGTAAGGATTTACCTGATAAGAATGACAGCCATTGCTCAAGGCCTTGCTGCATAGTTAATATCCTGAATCTGAAAGAATGAATAGTTTAGATTTATACTAACTAAGTATAGGGTATCTTTATTATTTCTGATCAAACTATTGATAGCATTAATTAGATTTAATCCGGCTAACACTAATATTTTATAGCTCGCCTCGCTATGTTAATATCTGGTAAAAATATAGAGTTATTTAATCTTTGTGACAACTTCTCTCTCAACCATGATTCGCCTGCGTGCCATTCAAAATAAGACTAGAAAGTTATTTGAAGGCATGAACGATATTCAGTATAGACTGCAATATCACCACGACCTAAGCCCGGCTGGCTGGTATCTGAGTCATGGTATATTTATTGAAAACTACTGGTTACACGAGGTAATTCAGGGAGACAATCAGTTTACTGAAGACAAATCTCTGTTTTTAGCCAGAAACTGCCCTGTACCCCAACGAGGCCCTCGCCTACCCGAACTAAAAGCAACCGTAGAAACCATATTAGAACAACAGGACAACAACGATCTGTTGCTCATGGAAAAAGCCCCCCCTCTAAGTGATCACCCACTATTCAAAGACGAGTATATTGAGAATTTTATAATTCAGCATTATGCTCGTCATTATGAATCTATCTGTATGGTACTGAACCAGATTGCCCTGAAAAAACACTATAAAGACAAAAAGGATCACCCTTACACCCCCCAAGTGCCTTTAAAGTCACTTGCCCTGATAAAAAATATCACTCAAATAAAAAAAGGCACTTACCCTGTTGGCGGCGAGTTACCTTTTTCATATGACAATGAGTTACCTGCACATGAAATACAGCTGGATGATTTTTTTATTGCCAATACACCCGTAACAAATGCTCAGTATTTACTTTTTATAGAAAACAGAGGTTACAGCAGTAAGGAATTCTGGAGTGAATCAGGCTGGCAATGGCGTGAAAAAAACAATATACAACACCCGGAACACTGGAGCAGAGACAATAATGAACAATGGTACGGCATAAATAACCTCGGCCCTTTTGATCTGAATGCAAATGATTCGGTATACGGAATAAGTCATTTCGAAGCCAGTGCTTTTGCAAGGTGGGCCGGCGCCCGACTCCCTCACGAGCATGAGTGGGAAACGGCTGCACGACTTGAACTGATAAAAAATACAACCAATGTCTGGGAATGGTGTGAAAACACGCTTTATCCTTATGATGGATTTAAAGATTTTCCATATGAAGAATCATCATTAGAATGCTTTGATAACAAACACTACGTTTTAAAAGGAGCATCTGTATTTACCCGTCATGAAATCAAACGGGCATCATTCAGAAACCACTACCTTGCCCATCAAAGACATATATTCGCTGGTCTACGACTGGTATTTGATTAAATAAGCCGTACACTAACGACTAACGACTAACGACTAACGACTAACGACTAACGACTAACATATGCATGTACCCCACAGTTATATAGAAGAAAGTGTACACATCGCCCTTACTGAAGACATAGGCAATGGAGATGTCACTGCTAAACTCATACCTGAAGATGACTTTAGCCTGGCAACAGTTATTAGTCGTGAAGATGCAACCATTTGTGGAATAGACTGGTTTGAAGAGGTATTTGCCCAGCTTGATTCTCAGATATTTATTGAGTGGGATGTAGATGACGGAGACACGGTTAAAGCCGGACAACAAATTTGTTCTTTAAGCGGATCTACTCGAGCTCTTTTAACCGGTGAACGTAGCGCTTTAAATTTTTTACAGACATTATCCAGCACGGCGACTAAAGCAGCTGAATATGCTGCGGCAATTAAAGATACCAATGTAAAAGTACTGGACACTCGAAAAACTATACCCGGTTTACGTTTAGCTCAAAAGTACGCTGTTAGCTGTGGTGGCGGACACAATCATCGAGTTGGATTATTCGACGCTATTCTAATTAAAGAAAATCACATTCTTGCAGCTGGTGGCATACCTGAAGCTGTTGAAGCGGCACGTTTTCATAACCCTGATTTAATGATAGAAGTTGAAGTAGAAAATTTGGACGAGCTTCAGTTAGCTTTAAATGAAAACGTCGATCGTATTATGCTGGATAACTTTGATTTAGATTCACTCACTCAGGCCGTTAAAATAAATAACCATAAAACTGAGCTTGAAGCCTCGGGTAATGTCACGCTTAAAACAATCAGTGCTATTGCCAGAACAGGTGTTGATTATATTTCTACTGGCGCATTGACCAAGGACATTAAAGCACTGGATTTATCCATGCGTTTTTCATGAAATCATTAATATTAAGCTGGAAATTATTCCGCATTAGTCTGCATTTATTTTCTGGCATAACACTTACATTATTATTTGTACGTAATGGTATACATAATTCCAGCACCGCTTCTCGCCTTTTCATCTGGTGGAATGATCGTTTATGCCAGATATTTAAAGCCCGCATATCAATAAGTGGCGAAATGAATCAGGAAGCCACACTTTACGTTATGAATCACATTTCATGGTTCGACATCCCTGCACTGGCCTCGCAGAAACCTCTACACTTTTTATCTAAAGCAGAAGTCAAATCATGGCCATTAATTGGCCGCTTCACTGAAAGAGCAGGCACATTATTTATTCAACGAGGTGCAGCAGGCGCAGCAGAGAACTCCCTCAATGAAATCACTCAATGCCTTGAAGCGGGTGGCAGTGTTGTCATATTTCCTGAAGGCACCACAACCGATGGATCAGGCTTAAGAAAATTTCATAGTCGTTTATTACAGGCCGCTATAGATGCGCGGGTAAAAATTCAACCCATTGCTTTACGCTACCCGTATAAAGAAGGAATAAACCCACACGTTCCTTACATAGATGAACTAACATTTATGGACTCCGTCATGGGTTTAACAAAATCTAAACCTTTAAATGTAGAGCTACATTTCCTACAGTCAATAGACCATCACCTAAGCAACAATAACGACATGTCAAACAAGCAACTTGCCTTACTAGCAAGACAGGCTATTGCCAGCAAACTAAAAATAAAAACCTGAATATTTTTTAGATTAACACAGCCTAAGCATCTTGTTTAAATCTAGAGATAAAAAATAGAGCTACCGATGCAAGTACGATAGATGGCCCAGCAGGCGTATCCCATTGCATCGACGCAAACACACCACCCAACACTGAAAACAAACCAAACACAATAGCTGCTATCGCCATTGACTCAGGTGATTTAGAAAAACGTCTGGCACTGGCCGCTGGGATTATCAGTAAAGCTGTAATTAAAATAATACCCACAATCTTCATTGCGACAGCAACCACTACAGCCATCAATAACATAAAAATTAACCGTACTCGATCAACCGCAACACCTTCGCTACGTGCCAGCTCTTCATGTACGGCTACAGCAAGTATTGACTGCCATAACCAGCCGATAAACATTAATACCAGCAAACATACTCCGCTAAGCCATATCAGATATGCCCAGCTAACTGAAAGAATATCACCGAACAGGTAAGCCATTAAATCTACGCGCTGCCCCTGTGACTGCATAATGGCTAACATCACCAGACCTGCAGCCAATGCACCATGTGACAAAATCCCCAGAATCGCATCACTGGACAAATCTTTTTTAGCCTGCAAACGTATTAGTAAATAACTCAGAACAACACCAATCAACATAACTCCGATTAACGGATTTACATCAAACATAATCGCTAATGATGTACCCAATAAAGCGGAGTGAGCCAGTGCATCACCAAAATATGCCATGCGACGCCATACCACAACACAACCCAGAGGACCTGATACCAGTACAACGAGTAAACCCGCCAGTAATGCACGAAGAATAAAGTCATCAATGATCATGATTACAACCTTCATGATGCTGATGCTCAACCACATCACCACTTAAATCATGTGAGTGATTATGATTATGGGTATAAACGGCAATTCCATCTAAGGATGCACCAAATAGTTTAAGATACTCAGGGTGTTTACTAACTGCCTCAGGATGACCTGAGCAACATATGTGCGTATTAAGACAAAGCACCTGATCGGTAGCTTCCATAACCAGATGCAGATCATGTGAAACCATTAATACACCGCAGCCAAACTCATCTCGTATACTGGAAATTAGCTGATACAACTGTTGCTGCCCATTAATATCAACACCCTGCGCGGGTTCATCCAGCACCAGTAAATCAGGTTTACGTAATAACGCACGGGTTAACAATATTCGCTGAAACTCGCCACCAGAAACCGACTGCAATGGCTGATCCAATAATGAGACAATACCGAGTGTAGAAGCCATATACCCCATTTCATTGGCATCAGCTTCTATCCCCATTTTCAAAAATCGCCTGACACTCATTGGTAAAGTTGCATCAATATGCATTTTTTGTGGCACATAACCAATAACCAGATCAGGTTTCTTCTGCAACTTTCCCTGGTCAGCTTTAAGCAAACCCAGCAACACCCTGACCAGAGATGTTTTTCCTGAGCCATTAGGTCCAACCAGCGTCAGTATCTCTGCTGATTTGATACTCAGACTAATATTCTCCAGAATCTGGCGCTGATTAATTTGCAGACCAATATTCTCAGCTTTTAATAAAAATGAACTCATTACACCCTTTGATTGACCGAAAATTTATGACCTGTAAACTACCAACGAAAGAAGCAACCTACAATAGCATAATTTGATGTTTATCCGTTACCTGACCAGAGCATTCTACAAGTCGACCACATTCAGCCTGCTTTTGTTTTTAATGGCTACAAATAGCTATGCTAAACCAGCTGAAATCCTGGTCAGTATCAAACCACTACATTCCCTTGTTAGTAATATAACCGATGGTATTAATCAGACCCAGCTCTTGTTAACACATCAACAATCACCACATCACTTTCAGTTATTACCGTCTCAAAAACGCCTGATAAATAAAGCAAATATTTTTTTCTATAGCAGCGACAATGTTGAAACATTTGTTCCCGCTTTAAAGAACACCACTCAACATTTACAGTTTGTCCAGCTCAGCCTTATCCCGGACATAAATGCTTTAAACGTTCGTGGTTTTCATTCCCACGATACACATACCCCAGGCGAAGTTGATGGACATATCTGGCTATCAATTAATAACGCTAAAATAATAAGCCGGCACATAACACAAATATTAAGTAAACACTCACCTGAAAATGCCACTCACTATCAAAAAAACCTAAACCATTTATTATTAAAGCTGGATAAACTTAAACAGACCAATCAGCTAAAACTAAACAAATATAAAGATAATTCCTATCTTGTTTATCATGATGCTTATCAGTACTTTGAAGATGAAAACCAGTTAACCGGTGCTCACTTCATTACAACCGACCCCGAACACAAACCAGGAATTAAACGGGTCAGGGAATTACGAAAATTAATTGATGACGAAAAAATTCAATGTATTTTCTATGAACCGCCCAATATACCGGCATTACTATATACACTGACAGAAAATAAATCAGTTAAACTATCCGCTATTGATCCTGCAGGTTTACATATACATATGGGTAAACAGCACTATTTTCAGCTATTACAACAAACCGCTTCAGCACTCAGTAACTGCCTTAGCCAATAAGGAAATAAAAATGCAGCAACGTGAAATAAGAACCCTGGTCGATAACAGCTCAGTTCAGCTCGAAAGAGAATCTGATAAGCAGACAGACAAAGAATACAAAGTGCTCAACATAAGTCGTGGAGGTTTATGTTTTGAAAGCAAAACGGATGAGTTCCAATTAAATGAAGTCATTAAACTCAATCTCACTATCGATAAACATTCTATTCATAAAGCGAATGGACGAGTATGTTATTGCAATGATTGCAGCGGGGAGAACCCTACTGCATATGGTCTGAGTTTTTTAGATAAATTTATTGATACCGACGTGCTGCGTGGGAAACCACAACCGGACAAAACATAGCAGATAATAAAAACTGAGTCGTAAAAACAAAAAAGCCCGCTTTATAAGCGGGCTTTTTATGGAATAAAAAAAGCGGGACTACTCCTTGTCCCTATGCATCAGCGTGGTTGCATTATTAAAACTGGTAAAAACAGTTTTCAGTTAAACATCTTGTTTAGCTGTGAAAAAGTCAGCATGTTTCTGGCATGCTTTATCAGGTCTCGTACCCGACGTTGTAAAAAGAGCGACGCCATTTCAGGCATCTATCAGCATGTTTTCTGACATGCTTTATCAGGTCTCGTACCCGACGTTGTAAAAAGAGCGATGCTATTCCATGCATCTAAGCATCAGCGTGGTTGCTTTATAAAATCTTAAATTCAATTCCGGTTGTAGCTCTGTAACTTTTTAAAGGTTTAACTAATTCAGTATCACCTTAATGCCTGTATATATTGCAGGGGCTGTGCCAATAATATTTTTTATATATTATTCAATGAGTTAGATAAATATCGTTATTGATATAGCTCAAATACCATTGCATCATGCAACGCTTTTGCAAGTTGCAATATGCATCTTGCAACATCTGTGAGGTTCGTTTATTCATTTAATTAACTATTTATAGATATAGCACAGAGCTTTAAAAAGGCTTTCACAAAAAGTACCGTTTAATCTATTCGATTACTGATTGCGACGAACGGTTGTTTTATCAATTGTTCTGAAATATCTACTTCGTAGCGCTCTTGATGGTACCCATAAGGGGACAGGGCGCCAAAAGACGGCGGTCTTTCCCCGAGGGAGATGTGCCAAAACAAGGCAAAAAAAAGCCTGATCGTAAGATCAGGCTTTTTTGAGAATAGTGCAGGAAAACACTAGTCATTGCTCAGGTTGTCTCAGCAGTGTTTCAGATCAAGGCGAAAAAAGTGAGCCTACAACTGTAGGTGATCATTTTTTAACGCAGAGCTGAAGCGCTGATGAGGTAAGCTGATCAATGACTACATCATGCCACCCATACCACCCATTCCACCCATGCCGCCCATATCAGCGCCAGCAGCAGCACCGTCATCAGAAGCAGGGATATCAGTAATCATGCATTCTGTAGTAATCAGTAAACCTGCAACAGAAGCCGCGTTTTGCAGTGCAGAACGTGTCACCTTAGTTGGATCAAGAATACCCATTTCAATCATATCGCCATACTCGCTAGAGCCCGCGTTATAACCAAAGTTACCTTTACCTTCTACTACTTTATTTAATATTACAGAAGCTTCATCACCCGCATTGGTAGTAATTTGACGTAATGGCTCTTCCATAGAACGCTTGGCAATTTGAATACCAACTTCCTGATCATGGTTATCACCGGTAATACCTTCAATTGCAGCAATCGCACGAATCAATGCAACACCACCACCGGGTACAACACCTTCTTCAACCGCTGCACGAGTTGCATGTAATGCATCATCAACACGATCTTTCTTTTCTTTCATTTCTACTTCAGTTGCTGCACCCACTTTAATTACCGCAACACCACCTGCTAATTTAGCCATACGTTCCTGAAGTTTCTCAGTATCATATTCTGATGTAGATTCTTCCATTTGCGCTTTGATTTGAGCAACACGTGTATCTATATCATCACTAGAACCCGCGCCATCCACAATAATAGTTACTTCTTTAGTAACCGTTACTTTCTTCGCAGAACCTAAGTCTTCTAATGTCGTTTTCTCTAAAGACAAACCCACTTCTTCAGATACAACCTGACCTCCGGTTAATACTGCAATATCCTGCAACATCGCTTTACGACGATCGCCAAAACCAGGTGCCTTAACTGCTGCAACTTTAACGATACCGCGCATACTGTTAACAACCAATGTTGCTAATGCTTCACCTTCTACGTCTTCAGCAATAATTAATAATGGACGACTTGCTTTTGCAACGCCTTCTAATATCGCTAATAAATCACGAATGTTTGATATTTTCTTATCAAATAATAGAATGAACGGGTTATCTAACTCAGCAATCATGCTCTGCTGGTTTGTAACGAAGTAAGGAGACAGGTAACCACGATCAAACTGCATACCTTCAACGATATCCAGCTCATTTTCTAAAGATGTACCTTCTTCAACAGTGATAACACCTTGAGTCGTTACTTTTTCCATTGCTTCTGCAATGATGCCACCGATATTTTTATCAGAGTTTGCAGAGATAGTGCCTACCTGTGCAATCGATGCATTATCTTCACAAGGCTTAGATATGTTCTTAAGCTCTTCAACAGCAGCAGAAACAGCTTTATCAATACCGCGTTTCAGATCCATCGGGTTCATGCCCGCAGATACTGATTTCATGCCTTCACGAACAATCGCCTGAGCAAGAACGGTTGCCGTCGTTGTACCATCACCAGCAACATCAGAAGTTTGTGAAGAAACTTCTTTCACCATCTGTGCGCCCATGTTTTCAAACTTATCTTCTAAATTAATTTCTTTAGCAACTGAAACACCGTCTTTAGTTACCGTTGGTGCGCCATAAGACTTATCTAAAACAACGTTACGACCTTTAGGGCCTAAAGTAACTTTTACGGCATTAGCCAGAATGTTTACACCGTTAACCATACGGCTACGTGCGTCATCTCCGAAGCGGACTTCTTTTGCAGACATGTTTATATCCTCTAAATTTATTCTTTAATTATGTAGGTTCGACTTTTTTTCGAACGGGGGTGTATATAACCTGGCGCGACTAATCGCTACCAAAGCTTTTAGCCTTCAAACACACCTAATATGTCTTCTTCACGCATAATCAGCACTTCATCACCGTCAAGCTTGATTTCAGTACCCGCGTATTTACCAAATAAAATCTGGTCACCGGCCTTAACGTCTAAAGGACGCACATCACCGTTGCTTGTTACCTTGCCATTACCTACAGCTAGAACTTCACCACGTGAAGGTTTTTCAGTTGCTGAATCAGGAATTAAGATACCACCAGCACTGGTTGTTTCTTCTGCCATACGTTTTACGACCACGCGGTCCTGTAATGGGCGAATATTCATTAGATTTTATCCTCGTTAATTTTTAGCACTCGGGCTTTGCGAGTGCTAATGATAGTCATGAGACGTGCTGAGTCAAGCTCACCATCATTAATACATGATATATGTATCAATCTTCCCGGCGGTATTCGCCTTCAATGGTATTCGAGCTCTCAGTACTCCTGTGTTCTTGATGAACCGTATATGAGGATTTGATTGTAGATTTCAAGAGTATTTGTTGAATAATTGCACGGCGGGTAAAAGGCAGCAAACAGACAAAACCAATAAAATCAGTAAAAAAGCCCGGTGTAATCAATAATGCACCCCCAACAGCCAGAAACAGTCCCTCCATCATTTCCATAGCGGGAACCTGCCCCTGAGACATCGCCTGATTAGCTCGCATTAACGTGCTGATACCCTGCTGGCGCAACAGATTAACACCAATGGTCGCTGTCAGCACAACCAGTAAAATAGTCCAGCCAGCGCCTATATGACTACCCACTTCAATTAACAGATACACTTCCAAAATAGGTATTATTAAAAACAATACCGGCCATATTCTAAGCATGTTGTTCTCTCTAAATTAAGCACACAGCTTGCACTGCCCACATAAAAACTTTAATGTTCACACCAGTTAAGCGCACCTTAAGCAATAAATAATAATATATGTTTAACTGGACTACTTTTTAAGAACTTCTACACATTATAAAGTTCTAACCTACACAATTTATAATCGGGTAATTTCACAATGCATTTAAAACTACCACGTTTTTTCCATTTTTCACTGTTATGGCTATCACTATTACTTCAGTCATTAGTTATACAGCCCGCACTTGCCGAAAACCCGTTCAGCTCACTTGGCGATGATGATAGCGGCATTAGCCTGGGCGGTGGTGATGACGAAATACTTGAACCCGATCAGGCATTTGCACTAAAAACCTGGTCTGAAAATGGCCGTATATTTGCTGAATGGCTAATCGCTGACGGTCATTATATGTATCGCGATAAGACCAAAATAACTGCGGCAGACAACAGCTCATTCACCACATCTAATTATGTTATCGATGCAGGTGAACTCAAACACGACGAATTCTTTGGTGATATCTACGTATTTCATCATACGGCCAAAGCATCTTTAGCCATTGATAATGCTCAAGATGGTGTCAAAAATACCAGTTTCAAGGTTAAGTATCAGGGTTGCTCTGAAATTTCCGGCATTTGTTACCCTCCCATCACCAAGACAATCACGTTAGATATCAGCCCAATTTCAGATCTGGCAGCCAGCACTTTAGACAGCTCAACAAATGCTGCACCTATTTCAGAACAGGATCAAATTGCTGATTTACTAAAAAATAGCAGTGTGTGGCTTAGCCTTATCACTTTATTCGGTATTGGTTTATTACTGGCCTTCACGCCTTGTGTTTTCCCGATGATTCCTATTCTATCCAGCATTATTGTTGGTCAGGGTACAAAAACCAGCACGGGACGCAGTTTCTCATTATCCGTTTCATATGTTTTAGGTATGGCGTTAATTAATTCTGCTGCCGGCGTTGCAGCGGCATTAACCGGTGAAAGCCTGGCCGTTATGCTGCAAACACCCTGGATACTCGCCAGTTTTGCTGGTGTTTTTGTTCTTCTGTCACTGGCCATGTTTGGCTTTTACGAATTACAGATGCCCGGTTTCATTCAGAACCGTTTGACCGCTGTTAGTAATAACCAGAAAAGCGGTTCTTTAAGTGGTGCTTTCGTAATGGGCCTGTTATCTGCCGTTATTGTTGGCCCCTGTGTAGCAGCGCCCATGTTCGGAGTATTATTATTTATTTCTCAAACAGGCGACCCGGTATTTGGCGGTATTGCACTGTTCTCCCTGAGCCTGGGTATGGGTGCTCCACTTATTGCCATTGGCACATCAGCAGGTAAGTTGTTACCTAAAGCAGGGGTATGGATGGACGCCGTTAAAGCTGTATTTGGCGTATCACTATTAATGGTTGCCATCTGGATGATTCGTAGCATTGTTTCTGATCAGGTTGTGATGATACTTAGCGGAACATTACTGATTGTCTGCGCCGTTTATATGGGCGCACTTGATGGTTTAAAAGCAGAGGCCACAGGCTGGACTCGATTCTGGAAAGGCACAGGTCTGGTTATATTTATTTACGGTATCATTTTAATGTTTGGTGCAGCAGCAGGAAGCGCCAGTTTACTTACACCTTTAAAAGGCGTCATTAGCAGCAATGGCACACATGCCAGCGAACAGCATTTACAGTTCAAAAAGATTAAAGGCGTTGACGGTTTAAACAAAGCACTGGCAGAGGCCAAAGCACAAAACAAAACCGTCATGTTAGATTTTTATGCTGACTGGTGTGTGTCGTGCAAAGAGATGGAAAGCCTGACTTTCACCGATCCGAAAGTACAAAGCACTTTATCAAATACGGTTTTATTGCAGGCTGATGTAACCGCTAATGATGAAGCTGACAAGTCACTTTATAAACATTTTAAAATCATCGGCCCTCCAGCCATTATTTTTTATAACACACAGGGCGATGAACTTAAACCTTATCAGGTTGTAGGCTACATGCCTGCTGAAAAGTTTAACACTCATATAAAACAGGCTTTTAACCTTTAAACCATATGACACAGAGGCACTGAGCACACAGAAATTTTATGCCTTAAACGATATACGTTTAAGGCAATAACTATTTTTCTCCGTGACATCTGCGGCAACATTTTTAAGAAGACAGTATTTAATTATGAAAAACATCCTCCCCTTTTTACTCGTTATTATTATCGCTGGTGGTGCTGGTTTTGGTTTTCAGCGTTACCTGCAAAATGAAAAACGTGATTTAGCCCCCATCATCCCAAAAGCAGTTAACAGTGATGTCATTGGCACTCAACGCCCAACATTTTCATTAGAAGATCTCGAAGGAAAAACGCGCAATATAGACGAGTGGAACGGCAAAGTCGTATTGGTTAATTTCTGGGCCACCTGGTGCCCCCCCTGTAAAAAAGAAATGCCCGCATTTATCGAGTTACATGAAAAATATCAATCACAGGGCTTTGAGGTTATTGGTATAGCACTAGATGATGAAGATTCAGTACAGGATTTTGTAGACACATTAGGCGTTAACTACACCGTTGTTGCAGCTGAACATGCGGGGCTGGAATTATCACGACTATATGGTAATCGTATAGGCGCATTGCCTTTTTCTGTTTTTGTCGGGCGTGATGGAAAAATTGAATTAACTCAGGCGGGTGAACTTTCTAAAGAGCATGTAGAAGAAATAATTAAACCTATGTTAGCCTTATAAAGCATTTTCTTTGAAGCGAACCCAAACCACGTCTTACACCTGACAAAGCACGAACATCAATTACAGCACCATCAAACACCGGTAACGACATGAAATTCCTGCTATATAAAAACGTCTATGATATGTATACTTATTAATTCAATCCTTACATCACGAGCAATTTCTGATAGTCTGGATTTTATGCCAGTATCACTGTATTGTTTAATTTTCATTCTTAATAAATAAGATTTAATGTTGTCTTAGGTCACTCAACATACATGCATAAACTTATTAGTAAACTTTCATATTATATCCTGATAATCATAATATTAAGCGCATGCTCTCATAAGAGCGCAGTAGAGACTGAGCCGTATACAAACAATGGAACATTAGATAAATTATTTTTAAATCAACAATCGTTAAATGATTTATTACTCACACAATCGCATGAAAATGACCCAGGCAAAGACACAAGAATGCTACGCCGCATCCAACGTCTGGATAATAAAATTAGAAACCATAATGATTTTACAGACAAAGAAAATGAGGCACTTACTTCTGAACATAATGCGCACTTATTGCTTTTAGAAATAGAAGAAGAACAGTTATATTTAATCAATAATTTCAATGATATCCTTATCAGGGACAATAAACGGAAGCAAATAAAAAGCAGGCAAGCTCCTAAAAAGCGTTCAAAAAAACCCCGTAAAATGGCTAAAAAATCCGGATCATTAGCATCAGGAAATGATCTTACTGATTTAATGGATGCAAATGATCCGTTTTCATCCATCGACTCGAAAAAATCATCTAATAAAAAACCTAAACCCACAAATGATATTATCAAACGTTTTCCCACAATTGAATCTCCTGATGAGGTGCTAAGCGGTGATTCAATATCGGTACTAATTTCACTAACTGAAGATTTAATTACACCAACAGTAAAAATAACTCAGGGTAACGCAGACACAAAAGGGCGTTTAAAATTATCTTTGCCGGCTCAACCAGAAGATACTAACTGGGAGATTGATGTCGTTTTATCTGCATCAGGTTTTACTTTTAATAGCCCTAACAAAGCAACAATAATACTACCTAAAAATGGTGATTCAACACCCGCCATGTTTCAGCTAACAGTAAAAAACAATCAGGTAATATCATCGCAACGCCAGTTATATGCAACTTTCTGGTATAAGGGACAATATATAGCAAGGGTTATGAAACCCATTATAGTTAATCAGGCAAACCAAAAAGCTTCACAAACCTGTGCAGCTAATGCTGCGTTATCCGCTGAATCACAGTCTATGATGCAACATTCAGAAAGAGTGAATTTAAAGACAGACTACAGAGCTTCAGACCTGACTATTTATATGCGTAGAGATTGGGACTCCTGCTCTTCGAACGATTATTTCATTACGCTTTCTTCACCTCATATAGATATTCATCATGAACGCATTAATTTATCTGAAGATATAGGTAAATGGTTGATACCTAAATACAGGGCTTTCTCCAAAAAAGGCCGGGGCATCAGTTTTCAAACCAGAGATAACTCTTCTCAGACATCAAGCAAAGACCAGTTATTAGGTTTCGGTAAACTTATATACAAAAAATTTGCCCCTAAAAGCTTTAAGTCTGTATATAGTGAATTACAAACAAAACTGGGTAGTGACTTTAAAAGCATAAAAATATATACCGATGACCCTGGCATCCCATGGGAGCTAATGGTTCCAGATAAAAATGATAATTTTATTGGTATTAAACATACAGTTGGGCGCTGGATTATTCCTAAATCGGCCAGTAACTTCACCAGTCCGGAACAAAATCTAACGATTAACGGGATACGTTTAATTGTTCCGAAATACTCAGGAAGCCTTGCATTAAATGCAACCACCAATGAGGCTTTACATATATATAAATTACCCTGGAAAAACAACACTGAAATAATTAAAGCTGACTATGACTCATTTAAAAAATCACTTCAGAAAACAGAACCTGTCATTATTCATTATGCAGGACATGGTTACACCACACACGAAAATGAAGAAGGTATTTCAGAATACGGATTAATACTTGAAGATGAAAACTTACGTGCATTAAACTGGCGCGGATTACTGAGCGACCAAACCAACCGTTCGTTAGTTTTTTTTAATGCCTGCGATGTTGGGCAGGCAGGAAAAGCTGCTGGCTTTATCGATGGGTGGTCAACTACACTTGCTGATACAGGTAGTTCTGGCTTTATTTCAAGCTTATGGGAATTAGGTGATCAGGGTGCATCTGAATTCTCTAAGCGTTTTTATGATGACATTAAAAACCAGTTTAAAACAAACGGTAAAGCATCGATAGCCGCTGCAATGAAAACAGCAAGACAGGCATTTATTGAAAGTGGTAACCCTACATATCTGGCATATGTTTTTTATGGTGATCCGGAACTTGTAATAGAACAGGCGCCTGAAAACAAAAAATCAGATAAATCTGTTATAAGGCGTAATCATCCACAATTCTATCGCATTTATAATCGTGAACTGCGTAAAAATCCGGACTTACAGGGTAAAATTAAATTGCAGATTACAATTTCACCTAATGGTCGTGTTGCGAATGTAAGTATTGTATTATCTGAATTTAATTCAAATCAATTTACAAAAAGACTACTAAGAAGATTGAAACATTTAAAGTTTGATTCTGCCGATAACTTAAAGTCGAGGATTGTTTTTCATACTTTTAATTTTCATCCCGAAAACAAAGCATTTTAAGGACAATATGTTTTACAGACTAACGTAATTTTTTGTTAATCATTCTTCTAGCTAACAACCGTCATCCATAAAAAAACCGGCATCTAAAAAAAGATACCGGTCCAGTTGTATTACTAATTATTATTTTATTTTCTTACTTCAATCTCATGTATACCCACTTGAGAAGCATAATTTGGCGCACCCATTTTAATGTAAATTTTCGATGTATTTACATTAAGGTAAACCGTATCACTTCCGCGAGTTACACTCATTGATCCTGTCATATTAGCCCAGCTACCATTTACCAGTGCATACACAGTGAAGCTACTTGGCAGCATGCTGCTCTGCCAGTGAATCGTGACCTCATTTACTTCCTGCGTACCGCCCCAGGTAAGATAAACTTTTTCATCTGCCGGATTCCAGTAACTAATATAATCACTCATCCAGTAATTATTAAAGCTTTCGTCACCATCATTAATCTTTGATGCACTGTAATAAGACATATAAGTGCTACTTGCTGAAACCGATGCATTAGGTGCAATATTTTCACCAATGACCGGATTAATTGTCACCTTAACAGTAGCTGTCGATTTAGCTCCATCACTATCAGTAATACTGGCGGTTATGGTATGAGAACCAGCCGTTAGACTCGCATTAATTGTCGCACCCTGCCCCATACTGCCATCAATATTTGAGCTCCATTTAACATTGCCACTAATCGCTCCATCTTCATTATCTGAAGCAGTCGCTGTAAAGGAATTCATTTCACCCGCTGTTGAAGTCGCACCCGATGATGGCGAATCTATTGCAACAGAAGGCGCTGTATTGGTAGGTGAAGTTGTGCCACCATCAGTACCTCCACCCGTACCATCATCCGTACTACCAGCATTATCGCCACTTCCCAACTCACGTGGTACAGGAGAGTTTTGATCCATTAACTGAGGCATCATCGCCATTAACTGATCCAGGGTAAATGGCGTGAAGCCACCTTCCACTAACTGTATCATTGCCGTCAACATGCCTCCGGCTGGTGCCCATTGGTGTATCTGTGCGCCACTAACCATAGATTTAAAGAAACTAAACCCATACTCATTCATCTGCCCATCAGCACCAATAATCAACCCCATAAATTGCCCGAACAGAGCATTGGCCGGTGCACTGGAGTCCGGTGCGGGTGGCAAGGTCTGGTCATACGCAGGTAACACACCAATCGTAAAACCTTTTATAGAAGCATACATATTGTAATGGGCCTGTGCAGCATGTAGCTGCTCACTTGCATCACGCGGTGTACACTGCCAGTCCCACCATGCACAGGTTTTTTCCGGTATCTGTATTTTCCCAAGGAACATCAGGTCCATCATGCTCTTTTGAGTTTCACCATCAACCTGAGATAATGCAGACATAAAATTTCCCGCAGCCGTTACGTTTGCAAAGACGGCTGAAAAGACATCTTCTGTTGCAATCTCATTTCCATCATCACTATCATCAACCGTTCCCATATTGGCAAAGGCACGCGTGAATGGCGTACTTCCCTGCAATACCTGTTCAGCATTCTGATCTAACAGTTTTGTCACATTTACCGTCGTTTCATTTTTGCATTGCATACCGGCACTTAAGCTGCCATACAAGTCATCATCTATCTTGGCAAACAGGAAGTTTTTCATATTGCTGTGATTTAATGCCATTTGGGTTAATGCTTCACCTAACTCACACCCCTGACTGGTTCCATCACCGGTTTGCTCCATATAATAACCAACCTGTCTAAGCAGGCCCGGGTTTTTATCCATCACATCAATCATAAAACTTAACATGCCATCATTGGCATTGGCACAGGCCATCATTTCGAGTGTCAGGTCAGGATTTTCAAGAATCTTGGAGAAAAATGAACCGGCCATTTTGTCCAGATCAGGACAAAACATACCAAAAAAAGGCATCGATTTGCAGAAACCATTCATGAAGTTTGCGACGCTATAAGCCATTAAACCCATATCTGACATCATATTCGTTATGCCAGATGAACATGCATTGGGATTATCTAAATCGATCGCCTGAGATGTAGCCGGGATTGCTGCGCCAAGTGTTATAGCAAATGCAGCCCCTCTAAAGCTCTTCTTTAATCCATCCATGTTAAGTTTTACTACTCCGAATAAGTCTTTTTTCATATCATTATTCTCTTTTTTATTATTTTTATAAATATTTTTATAATAAATGCATTCCCACAGGCATTTACTATCCACGCATGGGCATATAAACATAATTAATATAAGCAAATCAACCAATAATTTCAGTAACTTACAAAATAACATATTTAAATTGTGCTTTTATATTTCAATTTTATAATTTTATAATATATTGTCATTTATTATAAGGTTTATACTTTTAGCTATAGAAATTATAGACATAGGTCTAACTCGACAAGTCACACTTTAAATACCGCTGGTACTTTTAGATCGTGTGAAATGCATCAAAATTATGAGCAAAAAATGTGGCGATCTTCATTGAATTTGCAGGGAATGGGTTAAATTTTGTAGACATCGTCATTAATTAGTTGCACAATTCACCCTTAACGAATACTGCGATAACAAAAAAACTTCTTTATGGCACAAATACTTGTCTTAAATGGCCCAAATTTAAACCTGCTTGGTACTCGAGAGCCGGAATATTACGGCAGTAAAACCTTAAGCGAGATCATTAAAGAACTAACATCGCATGCGAAAACCTTAGGGCATTCAATTGCTCACTTACAAAGCAATCAGGAACACCAGTTAATAGAGCGCATTCACACCGCACAATCTGACGGCACTGAATTCATTATTATTAACCCCGCAGCATTTACACATACCAGTGTGGCATTGCGTGATGCTTTGAGTGGAGTAAAAATCCCCTTCATCGAAATGCATTTATCCAATGTGCATGCCCGTGAAGAGTTTCGTAAACAATCTTATTTTTCTGATATTGCGCTGGGCGTAATTTCAGGCTTAGGTGCGCAGGGATATCAACTTGCTCTGCTTGCTGCAAACGAACATTTAACTGCTCAGTCTTCCCCTGAATAGTTAAATCAATATTTAAACAAACATAAAAGGTGTATGACCCAGATGGATATACGCAAAATTAAAAAATTGATTGAGCTACTGGACGAGTCCGGTGTCGCTGAAATCGAAATAAAAGAAGGCGAAGAATCTGTTCGCATCTCTCGCCAACAAAATGTTATCGCTGCTCCTGCTCCAGTCGCTGCTGCACCAGTTGTTGCTCCAGTTGCTACTGCACCTGTTGCTGCTCCAACTGAAGAAGCTGCTGTAGAACCTGAAATTTCAGGCCATCAGATAACGTCGCCTATGGTTGGCACATTTTATCGCTCAGCATCACCCGGTGCTGCGGTATTCACTGATGTTGGCCAGACCGTTTCTGAAGGCGACACACTTTGCATTATTGAAGCAATGAAAATCCTTAACCAAATTGAAGCTGACAAGTCTGGCAAAGTTAAAGCCATTCTGGTTGAAAACGGTCAGCCTGTTGAGTTTGGTCAACCTCTCTTTATTATTGAATAGTCCAGTATCATGATAGAAAAAGTAGTTATAGCTAACCGGGGTGAAATAGCCCTGCGTATTTTACGAGCCTGTCGTGAAATGGACATTAAAACTGTTGCCATTCATTCTGAAGCAGATCGTGATTTGAAACATGTGCGCCTTGCTGATGAATCAGTTTGTATCGGCCCCGCACCTTCCGATCAAAGTTACTTAAATATCCCCGCTATTATTAGTGCGGCTGAAGTAACTGATGCCATGGCAATTCACCCGGGTTATGGTTTCTTATCTGAAAATGCTGACTTTGCAGAACGCGTAGAAGACAGTGGTTTTATTTTCATTGGCCCTAAAGCAGACTCAATTCGTATTATGGGTGACAAAGTTCAGGCAATTGCAGCCATGCAAAAAGCCGGTGTTCCCTGTGTTCCTGGTTCTGATGGCGCAATTAATGAAGACAATAAAGAAGAAAACATGCGCATTGCCAAAGAAATTGGCTACCCGATTATTATAAAAGCATCGGGCGGCGGCGGTGGTCGTGGCATGCGTGTTGTACACACTGAAAGCGCTTTAATCAGCTCAATTTCTTTAACGAAAGCTGAAGCGGGTGCTGCATTTGGTAATGATGAAGTTTATATGGAAAAATATCTGGAGCATCCTCGCCATGTGGAAATTCAGGTTCTTTCAGATGGACAGGGCAATGCAGTTCATTTAGGCGAGCGTGATTGCTCCATGCAACGTCGCAACCAGAAAGTGGTTGAAGAAGCACCTGCACCTGGTATTACTGAAGAAGTTCGAAATAAAATTGGTGCGGTTTGCGTAAATGCATGCAATGAAATTAACTATCGTGGCGCCGGCACATTTGAATTTTTATTCGAAGATGGCGAATTTTATTTCATCGAAATGAATACACGTGTTCAGGTTGAACACCCTGTAACAGAAATGATTACCGGTGTAGATATTGTTAAAGAACAATTATTTATTGCCGCTGGTGAACCCTTACGCATTAAGCAGGAAGATGTGAAAATAACGGGCCATGCTATTGAATGTCGTATCAATGCAGAACATCACAAAACGTTTATTCCTTCACCTGGCTTAATTACTCGATACCACCCACCGGGTGGCCCGGGTGTTCGCGTTGAGTCACACATTTATGCTGGCTACAGAGTTCCGCCACATTACGATTCAATGATCGGTAAATTGATTTGTCACGGTGATACACGTGATGTTGCTATTGCTCGTATGCAGGGTGCATTATCTGAAATGGTAATTGACGGTATCAATACCAGCACAAAATTACAGATGAGTATTATGCAGGATGCAAACTTTCAGGCTGGTGGTGCAAATATTCACTATCTTGAAAAGAAACTGGAAAAACCTTAAAACCATTGCCACAGAGACGCAGAGAACACAGAGTTAATTAAAATAAAAAACTCTTTTTCTCTGTGAACTCCGTGTCTCTGTGGCGAGCATCATGCCCTGGATTCAATTAATACTTCAAACCGATAAAGCCAATAACGATAAAGCCGAAGAGACTTTACTCGATGCCGGCGCACTTTCTGTTACTTTTAAAGATGCAGAAGATAATCCTGTACTAGAACCTCTTCCCGGTGAAACACCTTTGTGGGATAAAATTATTCTTACGGGCTTATTCGAAGCTGATATCAATACCGAATCTTTAAAATCACAAATACTATCTCAACTTGGCGAACAGACATCACTCAAACTCGAAGCACTGGAAGATAAAGACTGGGTTCGTGCATGGATGGATGATTACAAACCTATGCAGTTTGGAAATCGTTTATGGGTTTGCCCTAAACATTTACCACCGCCACAAGCCGATGCGGTAAATTTAATGCTCGACCCGGGTCTGGCATTTGGCACCGGCACCCACCCCACTACCGCCTTATGCCTTGAGTGGCTAGATTCAATAGATGCAGAGAACGGAATTACTAATAAAAGTGTTCTTGATTTTGGTTGTGGCTCTGGCGTATTAGCCATTGCAGCACTTTTACTGGGCGCTGAACATTGCGATGGCACAGACATTGATCCACAGGCTATTATCGCAAGTAAAGACAATGCGCTTGAAAACAATGTAAATGATAAATTAGACCTATACTTACCCAAAGACATGCCCGACAACCAGTCACATGAATATTATGATATTGTATTAGCTAATATTTTAGCCGGCCCATTAACAGAGCTTGCGGAACAACTGGCAAATTATTGCAGGACGGGGGGTGACATTGTTTTATCAGGTATACTGGAGACTCAATCAGATAAAATAATTCAGGCCTACTCTCCCTGGTTTAATCTTGACCCCATTGCAGTAAAAGATGACTGGATTCGTGTTACCGGCAAGAAAAAATAATACTTAAATTTAATTACAAAATTATATGCAAACTGAATGTCCCCATTGTAATACTGTATTTCGAGTAAAAGAGTCCGAGTTAGAACAGGCTGACGGGCAAGTTCGTTGCGGCCACTGTCTGGCTATATTCACTGCTGACAATCCATATAATGCCATTAATTATCAAACCGAAAATAACGCAGTTGAGTCACCTGACATTAATGAAGAAGAAACTGACAGTTCGCCGGATACTCAACACATAGTTGCTGATGTTATTCCCCCGGAATTACGTGCTGAATCGAGAAAAGGAAAAAAACGATTTGGATTTATCGGCACTTTAATTTTAACTCTGGCAATCTTAACGGGTATATCAGCCATATTTTTACAATATGCTTTTTACAATCGTGACAAGCTGGTAAAAATTGCAGAACTACGCCCCTGGTTGAATATTTTATGCCAACAAACAGGCTGCACACTACCGCCACCAAAAGATAGAAAATTAATTATTCTTACCAGTAAAAATATTTTTTCTCACCCGAATGTTGAAAATGCGCTAATGGTATCAGCAAGCATCGTAAATCAGGCTGATTTTGCTCAGGACTTTCCTGTTATTGAATTGCGTTTTGAAAATGTACGGGGGAAAACAATTGCAGGTCGTCGCTTTAATGCCGTTGAATACCTGGGCATTCCTAAAGAGCAGATTTCAAAAATGCAGCCCGACATTTCTATTAATATCAATCTGGAAATAAAAGATCCGGGTAGCGATATGGTTAGTTATGAGTTTGCTTTTTTATAAAAGTGGATTTCTCACGTGCTTGCTTTGCTCGGGGATGGGCCGCGTTTTTTGCGCTCCGTCCCCTGTTGTGATTCCGATCAGATTGGCAGAGCAATGAACTACTTCACCAGACCAGATCATCCGGCACTTCATAATCAGCATACGGATCATTTTCATCTTTCACTTCTTCTTCAAGAATAACAACACGCTTCGCATTACGCTGCTGTATTTTTTCTGCAATATCTAACGGTATAAGCTCATAGATACCTTCTATACGAGCAATACCTAACTTACCCTTAACCAGTTGCTGTTTCATCTCAGCATTAATATAAATTTTCTTAACTTTATTCTGATGTTCAAAGTTATATGATAGGTCACAGCCTTCATCACGATTGAGTTTATTCGCAAGAATGAGCTGATTAATTTCAGCTGAAAGCGCTTTACCTTTTGCCTGATCCTGCTTCTTTTTATTTAATTCTCGATCGCGAGCCGCTTTTTCTTCTTCTGCTTTTATTCTTTTAAGCTCAGCCGTATTATCGACTTTAATTTTTTTATTATTATGCTGCTGTTTTTTCTTTTTATTTTTTTCCTGTTTAGCCTTTTGAACTTGCTGTTTACTTACCACACCGGCTTTAAGAAATTGTTCTGCGAAAGGGTTGCTCATTGTTCTATCTCAATAATGTATCTGTATAGGGCTATTTTACCGTGATTTCATTACAATGTCTTGAACTAGACACAACTCAGTCCCACAGCCACGCAGCCCCTCTAACGCCACTAGAATCACCATATACCGGCGCAAGCAGACGTGTGTTTACCACATCAGAGAAAACATACTGGCCCCACAACTCAGGTACATTTTTATACAGCCTCGACACATTAGACATTCCCCCTCCTAACACGATCACGTCCGGATCAAGTACATTAATAATGTGTGCCAGGCCTCGTGCCATCCTGTCTTCATAGCGCAGCAGGCATACCTCAGCCTGTGAATCAGCCTTTGACAGAGCCACAACGTCAACAGCGTCTAGCTGTTCTCCCGTACTTGAAAAATAGTCAGCCGATAAACCTGGCCCCGATAAAAAAGTTTCTATACAGCCGTACTTCCCGCAATAACACTCAGAACCGGGAAGCTCGTTGCTTTCTGGCCAGGGCAAAGGGTTATGCCCCCATTCACCTGCAATTGCATTTGCTCCCGTTAATACCTTTCCGTTAACAACAATACCTGCACCCGTTCCTGTTCCAACAATTACACCAAAAACAATATTTTCACCTTTTGCAGCACCATCCGTGGCTTCAGATAAAGCAAAGCAGTTAGCATCATTACTCATACGAATTTCACGATTCAGCAACTTTTCTAAATCCTGCTTCACCGGCTGACCGTTCATACAAACAGAATTTGAATTTCGTAGTAACTGATTTACTGGAGATAAAGAACCGGGCGTACCAATACCAATGCTTGCGCAGTGTTTGATTGATGACTCTATATAACCAACTAAATCAACTATCGCATTTAATGTTCCCTGATAATCACCCGCTGGTGTTAAAACCCTATGACGAATTAACTGTTTACCATTATCATCAAGTGCAATACCTTCAACTTTAGTTCCACCGAGGTCTATTCCAATTCGCATACTAAATGCCCGTTACTTAATTAATGATTAATTATTAAGACGATCTGACTGCCAGTAAACTTCAGCTTCATCGTCGATTTGATTCATAATTCTACTCGCAACAAATAACCAGTCCGACAGACGATTTACATATGCCAGCAACTCGGTTTTAATTACGGTCTCTGAATTTAAAGAAACCATCACCCTTTCTGTTCGTCGGCAAATTGTACGTGCCATATGACAGAAGCAGGCTGCTTCTCCTCCGCCCGGCAGAATAAACTCCTTGAGTGGCTGCAACTTCTCATTCATTTCATCTAAGGTAGACTCTAACCAGTCAATACGCGACTGATTTATCTTTTCATAATCAGGCATAACCAGTTCACCGCCCAGATTAAAAAGATCATGCTGAATGGTAATCATATTCTCCCGAACCTCACCCGGCTGACATTTGTTGACGACCACCCCCAGCATACTATTTAGTTCGTCTAAATCACCGATTGCATGCATTCGTAAACTGTCTTTAGCTACTCGGCTACCATCGGCCATGCCGGTAGTTCCACTGTCACCCTTTCGGGTATAAATTTTTGAAAGTCGATAACCCACTATTTAAACCTGCGTGTTAATTAAGTTAATTAAGCTTATAATCACTATGCCATTAAATAAACCCATAGATACTGATTTTTTTAAAATGCGTAAACCTCTAACCATACTCTTTCTACTTATATTATTGAGCATTGTCAGTTTTTTATTTGCACTTTCAGTTGGCAGCCTGTCTTTATCTTTTAACGATATACTAAAAACACTAATGGGTGATGGCTCAGACATAACACGCACTGTGATTTATGAATTACGCCTGCCTCGCGCATATGTGGCATTTATTACAGGGGCTCTGCTATCGTTAGCGGGCATGTTAATGCAGGTATTATTACGCAACCCTTTGGCTGATCCATATATTCTGGGTGTTTCTGGTGGTGCATCAGTAGGTGCCATACTGGCTATAGGTGCAGGTTTGGCAACTGGCCTTGTATCAGCAAGCGCGTTTGTTGGTGCACTTATTTCTATTACTCTGGTTTTTGGTCTAGCGCATGGCAGAGGTAGCTGGAACCCTTCTCGCTTACTACTGACAGGTGTGGTTGTTGCATCCGGCTGGGGCGCTACAATTAATTTCATCTTATCGGTGAGCCCTGACCAGTCACTTAAAGGTATGCTGTTCTGGTTGATGGGAGATTTAAGTTACGCGCATTCTGAACAGCTAAGTAACCCGGTATTACCTCTTGTATTAATTATAGGCCTGGCACTCAGTTTAATAATGGCACGTTCACTCAATGTATTATCACGGGGGGAAATGCAGGCCAGTGTATTAGGTATTTCACTTAAACCGCTTCGCCTAAGCCTTTTTTTACTCGCCTCAGCCCTCACCGCAATTGCAGTCACTCAGGCTGGCAGTATCGGTTTTGTGGGATTAATCATCCCACACATGATGCGTTTATTAATCAGCAGTGACCATCGCTGGTTAGCCCCCGCCTGTGTATTTGCGGGGGGTAGCTTATTGCTTTTATCAGACACGTTAGCACGTAGCATTATTGCACCACAGCAATTACCCGTTGGCGTCATAACCGCATTTATTGGTGTACCATTATTTTTATTTTTATTAAGCCGTGGTTATAAACAGCAGGAGATGTCATGAGCTTGTTATCTACTTCAAATTTAAGAATAAAAATAAGCAACACCCTGGTTTGTGATGATTTGAACATTGAATGCAAACAATCAGAAGTCTGGGGCATTCTCGGTCGCAATGGAAAAGGAAAAACAACTCTACTTCATACATTGGCAGGATTACGTCCGGCATTAAACGGCAACATAACTATTCAGAAAAAAAACATTTTAGAGTTAACACGTAAACAAATTGCACAACAACTGGGTGTACTATTACAACATCATGAAGACAGCTTCCCATGCAGTGTAATTGAAACCGTAATAACAGGACGTCACCCACATATCAGTAACTGGCAGTGGGAAAGTAAAAACGACTACGAAATTGCACACAATGCACTAAATAGTGTTCAGCTTTCTCATTTAGCAGAACGTCCGATCAATCAACTCTCCGGTGGTGAGCGCCAACGAGTTGCCATTGCGACACTGATAACACAAAACCCACAGATATTATTACTGGATGAACCGAATAGTCACCTGGATTTAAAATATCAGATTCAGATATTAGAAACATTATGTAATCAGGCAATACATCAGAAAAAAATAATTATGATGACCTTACATGATTTAAATTTAGCTGCCCGGTTTTGTGACAAACTAATGTTACTGCTAGGTGATGGAAAAGTGTTAGTCGGAAACACCAATGAACTGCTTAGTGAAGAGAATTTACTGAAGCTTTTTGATTACCCGATAACTCGAATTAACTCTGGTAAATACCCGATATTTATAGCCGGATAGTAAGAGTATATTATTGGTTAGATATATCAGTTTAATCTGAAATCAATATCTATATTAAACAGCTCTGCTTTTTTTAAATGATTTTCAGCAATTAAAAATGGAGAAGCATCCATAACTGCCGATTTTGCTGCTTCATCCAGCAAGCCATAACGACTTGATTTCACAATAGCTATATTAGATACCTGTCCATCTGGATACAGCATAAATTTAATTTTTACCAGACCTTCACGTCTTTGCCTGATAGCCATGAATGGATAATTTTTATGTTTATTAATTTCACGATGCAACAAACCCAATAACAGATTTTTCTGCTCACCTAATAACTCTCTGTTCTCAGCCTCTGCTAATTCTACTATTTTCTCCTGATAATCATTACCTCTATCTAATTCATCTAATTCTTCATCCGACTCATCAATCGCACTGAATTCAATTATTTCTTCGGGCTCTTTTTTAACAGATGGACTTTTTACTTCATGATAATCATTTACTACAGATTTATGGTTATCTATTTTTTTTAATTTATTACTTTTCTTACTAGAAACTTTTTCAACTCTATTGTTCTTTGCTTCTAGTTTTACTGAAATAAAATTAGAAACCTCTTCAACCCCCCCATAACTGAAATCATTAATATAATAAAAAATAAACACACCATGCACCAGCCCCGAAAAGGCCAGTGCAATAACAATTATTTTTTTAGAACACTTAAACAATTTTTATTCAAATCTCACTGCAGCACTCAACCAGAAATTTCTTTCTGGTGAAGGGAAGAACGAAACAGCACCAAAAGATTCATTAGCACTGGCGGAATACTCTTTATCAAAAACATTATTAATTCGAGCAGAGAATGTCCATTCTTTTAACTGATATCTAAGGTTAGCATTCACAACAGTATAACCATCCAGTTTTGGATTGCTGTTTGCATTATCGCCAGAAACAAAGTGGTCATCAGTATAAATAACTTCTACGTATGTTTTCAGGTTTTCTCTTATACGATAATCAGCCGCCATTGATGCTTTACGCTCTGGCACACCTGATATTTTATTTCCAGCAAACACACCGGAATCAAATATTGCATCTGTATAGGTAAATGCTGCATTTACATTTAAATCACTATATACCTTATAATCAGCTTCAACAATAAGCCCATCATGGGTCGTTGGATCCAGGTTAACATTTGCACCTGTACCTGGCCCGAATGGACCTTCTGCACCCGGGTCATAAGCAATCTCATCTTCCAGTTCAAGCCTATAAACTTGCGCCTTGACGGCATAACTTGCTACAGTCCACTCTATGCCCACCTCATTTGAATCACCTGTCTGTGTTTTTAATGGTGCGGTCGGAGAAGCAAACGAAAGCTCATCAACTTTGGCAAATCTAAAGTTTTGGTCAAATCGAGCAAATAACACCAGATTATCTGACAACGCACTTTGAATACCTAACTCATAAGCGGAAACACGCTCAGTTAACTCACCATTGGTAAAACTGGATACCATCTCATTTTCAACTCTGGCTTTTCGACCACCAAGAGTCAGTGATGTTTTAGACGCCAAAGGTACAACAGCCTGCATATAGTACGACAGTGCTTTTTGTTCATCTGTTAAATATGATTCATAATCTGCTTTCAAATAATCTATGCCCGTTGTAATAATTGCCTCACCACCATTAAATGAAAATATACCGATCATACGGGGAGTGAATTCCAGCTGTTCGCTGTTTATAAAAAATGGTGTGGTATTTTTACCAAAACTGGAACTTTGAACACTTTCATATTCAAACTCATGAGATATCAACTCAGCCTCAACAAACCAGTTATCACTCACTGATGTTTTAGTACCTACTCGTGAAACCTTAGTATCTTCATCTAAATAATCATCTGAAAAGTTTATAGTCGATTGTCTTCTATCTGCTTCGACCTCATTTGAAAATAACGCGCCAGGTAGTTCCTGCTCTCTTGTTATAACCTGGTATTCAGCGTAAACATTACCAGATGAAAACTCATAATCTATTCGCCCAAGCAAATTAACATTTTCTAACTCATTATTATCTCTATAATTATCTGCCTCTAATACATCACCAGATAACACATAACTTACACCATTTGAAATTTTATCAGTTATTCTTGCTAAAACTTGTTTACGTCCATAACTACCTGTTCGTGCTTCAATATCTGCAGTGAACTCTTTAGGCTTTCTGGTAATAACATTAATCACACCACCGACGGCCTGATCACCATACAATACACCTGCACTACTCTGTATGATTTCAATCTGCTCAATATCTTTTATTGAAACAGCATTAAGATCCGGACCCGATAAATCAATATTATTCACTCGACGACCATCGATAATAATTAATGTATTCGATATAGCTGTACTATTACTAAACCCTCGCATTGATACCGTAGCCTCAGTGCCATCACCATATAAATCCGTAACATGCACTCCACCTACGCCACTAATTACTTCAGCAAAGTTACTTGCTCCGCTCGCTTCAATTTGCTCGCGTGTAATCACTTTAATATTCATTGGAATTGTTACAGTCGACTGATTTGATCTAAATGCACTAACAACAACAGTTGGCACATCTTCTGCCATAACGCTATGACATGGCAGGAAACTGGAAGATATAACAGCCAGTAATAAAGTATTTTTTTTATTCAATAACATTAGCTCACCCAAAATTTTAGATAAAGTTAATGTTGCAAAGGAATTGGTAAGACTAAAAAGCTGATAGACAGATAGATGAGTCTGAACCGAGTTGCCCTCCGCAACTATAAACAGTAAACATCTCAGGCAGGTCTCCGGACTTATGAGGCTAAATAATATGAATCGCCTTCCCACATTTGTAGTGGCTTAGTCAGTTATTACACTAACTTTGACTCATGTTTACTCAATTACCGTTGCGGGGGCAGTGCCAGATTCTTTTACTCAAGGCAATAATCACTGGCTTCCCTATTATCCTGATTGCTCAGGACCTGAAACTGGGGCGACTATACCCCATGAATTTTAGAATAACAATTGAATTAGTACAGCTTATTAAGCATCTCCACTTTAACCCATTGTTTTAATTGATTTTATTTTTTATATTTTGAAAAAATCTCACATATTTTTTCGGCACCATCAAGAATTCGAGGCGTTTGTCTTACTATCAAACCGGCATCTATGGCATAAACATGATTATTTTTAACTGCCTCAATAGCTTCCCAACGCAGCCATTCACTTAACCAGTCTTCTCGCCCCTTTGCCATACCCGCCAATATTACATCTGGATTTTTTTTCATAACACTTTCCATATCAATAGTGGGTGCAATATTATCCATGTCTGCAAATACATTAACACCTCCACAAAATTCAATGACATCATTGACCAGATGATCTTTATTAATCGTCATCAATGGCTGGTTCCAGACCTGATAAAAAACTCTGATTTTGTCATTATCGCCAACTTTATCAGAATATTTTTTTCTAAGACTCTTAAGGCGCTTAAGATATTCATTTGCCTGCACTTCAGCAACATGTTCTGTTCCAAGCAACTTACCCAACACTCTTAGAGATTCTGCCACATCTTCAAACTCATCCGGTTCATTATTAAATATTGGTATACCCAGATCTTTAATGCCATTAATCATGTCGACCGGATTTCCACTTTTCCAGTAAATGATAAGCTCTGGCTGTAAAGCTAAAATCTTTTCTTTATCAACTTTTTTATAACTTCCTATTCTGGGTATTTTTTTTGCTCTCTCAGGATAATCACTAAAACTAACGGTACCTAATACCTGTTTGTCAGCTCCTGCCGCAAAAAGTAATTCAGCTACATGGGGCGCAAGACTAATAATACGTTTCACCGGTTTATCAAAAGTTATTTTTTTTCCGCTGTCATCAGTAACCACTATTTCTGATAATGCATTCGTCGATACAACGGAAAATATCAATATAAATATTACTTTCAACTTCACTAATTACTTCCAGATGCTTCTGATTTGAATTTATTACACAAAGACTATACGCTCCATGACTTTATCTCAAGTTGCTTTATTTAAATAACGGGACGTTACAACCTCACCATGACCTCTAAAACACTTATGATTCAGGGCACAACCTCAGATGCGGGTAAAACAATCCTCGTTGCAGGATTGTGTCGAGTATTAAAAAACCATGGCATTAACGTAGCGCCTTTTAAACCACAAAATATGGCATTAAATAGTGCAGTAACGGCTGACGGCGGTGAAATTGGCAGAGCACAGGCAGTACAGGCTCAGGCCTGTGGTATTGAGCCTACTACTGATATGAATCCTGTGTTGCTAAAACCCAATACAGATGTTGGCGCACAGGTAATTATTCATGGTAAAGCATTACAGGACATGGATGCTAAAACATTCCATAACTATAAATCAATTGCCATGAAAGCTGTTTTAGATTCACATCAACGTTTAAGCGACCAATATGAAGTAATTATGGTTGAAGGTGCCGGTAGCCCCGCAGAAATTAATTTACGTGATCGTGATATTGCCAATATGGGATTTGCTGAAGCCGTTGATTGCCCTGTCGTTCTAATTGCCGATATTGATAGAGGTGGTGTATTTGCGCACCTGATTGGTACTCTTGAATTATTATCTGAATCAGAACAAAACCGCATCAAAGGTTTTGTCATCAATCGTTTTCGTGGTGATATAACATTACTGCAGTCAGGCCTTGACTGGCTGGAAGAAAAAACAGGAAAACCTGTTCTGGGCGTTTTACCTTATTTGCACGGTCTGCATATTGAAGCAGAAGATGCTATTAATAATCTATCAGTTTGCACTGAAAACAAAGAAAAAACATTAAAAGTTATCGTGCCTGTTTTACCCCGCATTAGCAATCATACCGATTTCGATCCCTTACGCTTACACCCTCAGGTTGATTTTGAATACGTTTCACACAACTCACCGATCCCACCCTGCGACCTGATAATTTTACCCGGCAGTAAAAGTGTACGAGCTGATCTTGAATTTCTACAGAACAATAACTGGGCAGAAAATTTACAAAAACATTTAAGATATGGCGGAAAAATAATAGGCATTTGCGGTGGTTTTCAGATGCTTGGCAACAGTATTTATGATCCATCAGGCATTGAAGGAAAAGCCGGATTTGCTGATGGATTTGGTTTTTTTGATATGCAAACTGAAATACATAGAACAAAACAACTACATAATAAAACGGGAAGACTTTTTCTAAATAACACAAAAGTATCTGGTTATGAAATTCATGCTGGCATTAGTAAAGGTCCGGTTTTAGAACATCCGGCTATTATCACTAATAACGGTTCTGACGGTGCTGTTTCTTCAGATAATAATATTATGGGTAGTTATTTTCATGGTTTATTTAATGAGACTGAAGCTTGTAATGCGATTTTGGAATGGGCAGGGCTACGGGAGGTGGAGTCTGTGGATTATTTAGCTTTGCAGGAAAGGGAGATTGAGCGACTGGCTATTTCTATTGAGGAGCATTTGGATGTTTCTCGTATTTTAAAATTAATTTAATTGCACATTTATGATTTTTGGCTACTGGATTAGAGCGTGTAAACATACTAGTGGCCCAAACAACTAAAACACAATAGCCATCAAAACAACCACTTCCACAAACTCAATCGCTGCACCAATCGTATCCCCGGTCATCCCACCAATAAACTTAACCATCAAATACCGCAAATACCAGAGCACACAAGCTACAACCAGAATCAAAACTACAGCCTGCACAAAACCCAGAAAAAACAAACTAACAATAGATACAACACTCAACACAGTCCAGGCTAACTCTCGTGGTAAATACGCCGCCATAGCACTACCCAACCCCTGCTCTCTTACATAAGGCGTAGTTAAAAACAACGTTAAAGGAACACAACGAGCAATAACAGGTGCAGCAATTAATAGATAAATTTCATTATTTAAAATCAGGCTATTAATAGCCGAAAATTTTATTAACAAAACCAGCACCAGAACAATAACCGCAATGGGCCCAGCCTGTGGGTCTTTCATTATTTCTAATGCACGTTTTTTATCGCCATGACTACCCACCCATGCATCCGCACTATCCGCTAAACCATCTAAATGCAGCCCTCCGGTAATGATCACCCAGACAGATAAAATAATCGCCGCAACTAATATTGAGTTTTGTTCCGCTAACAATGAAGAAATAACAAATATACACAACCCGATAAGAAAACCTACAACCGGATACCAGAGCAATGACCTGGCAACGTTTTCATCTGTCCACTCAATATTAAAATTAAGTGGAAACCGAGTTAGAAACTGAAGTGCAATTAAAAAAGCGGTCATAATTAAAGTTTATTAACTTGCTGATTAATAAAATGCAGGCTCAAATTTCCGTCATAACTGGTAACTCTGGTTAAACCTGCATAATCAATATTTATTTTTTGAGACTTTTTAAACGTTATGGACAATATTTCTGAAATAATCTGCCTTATCACACCGCCATGTACGACCAGCAGAATATGTTCATTTTTATGTTTGTTCGCTACATGTTCAAACGCACTATTTACACGACTCTTAAAATCTGAAAATCCTTCTGCATTGGGTGGTGTATTGCTCTCAGGGTCTTCCCAGAACATACTCAGTTTTTCCTGATCGGTACGCCATAAATCTTCCGCGGTTAGTCCTTCCCAGTCACCAAAATCTATTTCACGTAAATCATCTTCTATCTCCAGGTCCAGACCATTTTCTTTTGCTAGTGTTTGTGAAAAATCTGCACAGCGTATTAAAGGAGAACTAATAATCCGTTGATATAACTGCCCTTTAACAGCTAACTGCATATGTTCCCAGCCCTGTTTACTAAGAGATGCATCCGTAGACCCCAGAAAACAGTTACCTTTAGTTGTTTCTCCATGACGTAATAAATCAATAGTTGTTAACTTCTGCATTATTTACATATTATCTTTATTTGAAACACTTGCCTGCTCAAATGTTGCCATATTATTATGCAGCACACAGGCCATTCTCATTAATGGAACAACGATAGCTGCACCGCTGGCTTCACCTAAACGCATATTCATATCAAGTAACGGTTTAACATCCATTACCTGCATAATCATCGCATGCCCTGGCTCCGCAGAAGCATGTGAAAAAAACATCCACTGTTTTACCTGAGGTTTTATCTTTATTGCCATAAGAGCTGCAACACTACTTATAAAACCATCAACTAAAACCGGTAAGGAGTTTTGTGCACAGGATATATACGCACCAACAAGCGCTGCAATTTCAAAACCGCCTACCGACTGCAAAACACCTACTGGTGATTTCATGTTATCTTTATGTAACTCAATACTTTTCTGTATTACAGAAGCTTTATATGAAACTCCATCTTTATCAAGCCCTGTCCCAGGGCCGGTTAATTTTTCAGCGCTTTCATTCAATAATGCACAGGCAATTGCAGTAGCTGATGTTGTATTTGCAATACCCATATCACCGCCAATAAATAAATCAGCTGATTCGTTTATCGCACGTTTAACCGACTCACTCCCCACATTCAAAGCTTCTAACAATTGACTCTGTGACATTGCAGGTCGTTTACTGAAATTTTGTGTACCCGGAGCAATACGTTGATTGTATACCGACAACATCTCCTCATGATCATTAACGGTACCCGCATTAATCACTTCAAGTTTAGCATCTAGCGTTTTAGCTAAAACACTTATTGCTGCGCCACCCCTGGCAAAATTTTTCACCATTTCCAGTGTTACCACCTGAGGAAATGCAGATACATTTTCCTCAGCAACACCATGATCTGCAGCAAATACAGCTATATGCACATTATTAACTGCAGGTTTATCAGTAAACTGCATTGCAGATAACTGTATAGCAATATCTTCCATTCTACCTAATGAACCCGGTGGTTTGGTTAAGCTATTCTGACGCTGCTTTGCAAGTATTTTAAATTTATTACTAACATCTTTAACCGGGTTATCTAACCAACTTTTTTCAACCATTTACATTCTTCTTTTGTTTTACTCTTATCGACACTCATTCGAAAGTTATTTATTTAAATAAAAATAACAGAGAACCATTATTTTAAAACTTGTGGCAGCCCCGCTGTTATAAATACAACACGTTCACAAACCTGTGCTATTTTCTGATGTAACCGTCCAGACTCATCCACAAATTTTCTACCCAGCTCACTCATTGGCACAATACCCTGCCCAACCTCATTACTCACGAGTATTAAATCAGATTTCAGCTCAGTTATAACGTTTATCAATTCATTCTGTTTCTGTAGAACAAAATCTTCATCATCTATTGCCATGCAGTTACTCAACCACAAAGTCAGGCAATCAATTAAAAGACAATTCCCCGGATTATTGTTTTCTATTAAAACATCAGGCAGGTTTACAGGCTCTTCAATTAACTGCCAGTGTTCGGGTCTCTGTTGCTGATGCAGGCGTATACGCTGGCTCATTTCCTCATCACCTGCTGTTGCGGTAGCTATATAAATGACCTTTTTATCACTCGCTTTTGCTAACTGCTCAGCATAGGTGCTTTTACCTGATCTGGCCCCGCCTAATATAAATTGCTTCATATTTGATACTTTTTAAAAATCTCACATTATTTTTTTATTATCAGGTCACTCTGATTTTTCGGGTTACACCCTGTTTTATCCTGATAAAAGCTTTTTATAATTTCAAAATCCGAATCAATATCGCCTGTTGTCTCTACCATTTTACCTACACCTATTTTCTTATTTTTATAATCAAGATATGCCAGTGCTATAGGCACATTCGCGCCATCAGCTATATGATAAAAACCTGTTTTCCATTTATCTGTCTTTGACCTTGTTCCCTCGGGCATAAGACCAAGAACAAAACACTCTCTGGAATTAAATAAATCAATATTTTTTTGAATAAAACCCGATGCTTTGCCCCTGTTAACTGGCACGCCACCCATTGCAACGAATATAGGTCCAAACGGCCCCCAGAACATACTGTGTTTTGCTACCCAGTTAAGCGGCATATTCATAGCCCACTTAGCTAACATGCCCATAATAAAATCCCAGTTACTCGTATGCGGGTACCCGATCAACACGTATTTATTAATGGCTGGTAACTGTTCATCCAGCTGCCAACCAAGCATTTTTAATATTATTCGACTTAAAAATCTCATTTTTTGTTATCAACTTAAACTTTTGTTTCTAATATTGGTCTTTATTCTTAGCGTGTAAATGATAAAATTTGCCGCAATCTTAAATTACAGCCTGTTATCGGAGAACACATTGTCGCAGCATAACGCTATTTCACAACTCAGAGAATATGTTGGCCAGCAAATACTTGGCCAGTCAACGCTTGTCGACCGACTCATTATAGCGCTTTTAGCAAATGGTCACCTGTTAGTAGAAGGCGCACCTGGCCTGGCAAAGACACGCGCAATCAAAGTACTGAGTGAAGGTGTTGAAGGAGAATTCCACCGGGTACAGTTTACACCGGACCTGTTACCAGCAGATTTAACCGGCACAGAAATTTATAGGCCTCAGGACTCTTCATTTCAATTTCAGAAAGGACCTCTGTTCCATAATCTGATTCTTGCAGATGAAATTAACCGTGCCCCCGCCAAGGTTCAATCGGCATTACTTGAAGCAATGGGGGAGCGCCAGATTACTGTGGGCTCCGTAACCTATGCCTTACCCGAGTTATTTCTGGTAATGGCCACGCAAAACCCGCTGGAACAGGAAGGCACATACCCCTTACCTGAAGCCCAGTTAGACCGTTTTTTAATGCATGTATTTGTAGATTATCCGAGCGCAGCAACTGAACGGGATATCTTACACCTGACTCGATCTGAAGCACGTCAGCGACTTAGCGAGCCCGCTAAACCTGAAAATATAATGCTGCAAACCGCTTTATTTGATGCACGTAATGAAGTGCTCGATATCTATATGTCAGATGAGCTTGAAAACTACCTGTTACAACTGGTACTCGCTACACGTGAACCGGGTAAATATGATGAGAAATTAGCCGACTGGCTGGAATATGGTGCATCTCCTCGTGCTTCAATCGCACTTGACCGCTGTGCCCGCGCACACGCCTGGCTTGCGGGCCGTGATTTTGTTGGCCCTGAAGATATTCAGGCTATCGCACATGATGTATTACGCCACCGCATTATTTTAAGTTTTGAGGCCGAAGCGGAAGGCATTACCAAAGATCACTTCATTGACGAACTAATATCACGTATCGCTGTACCTTAATGACAAGAGAAGCATCAAAAACTGAACTGACTGCTGATGATATTGTACGCATTAAGCAATCTACCCTGATTGGACTGAACCGGGATGCCCGACAACTTCCACTAAACTCCGCAAGTATTCGTGCCCAGTTTAACGGCCAGTATTTATCGACTTTTAAAGGTCGCGGCATGGAGTTTGATGAGTCACGTCCCTACCAGCCCGGTGATGATATTCGCTCAATGGACTGGAAAGTCACCGCTCGCACCGGCAAGGCACACTCAAAAGTATTTAGAGAAGAACGTGAGCGCCCTGTTTTATTATGGGTCGATTATCGGCAGCCCATGTTTTTTGGCACACAACAACATTTCAAATCTGTGCTGGCAGCTAAAATATCTGCACTACTTGCCTGGAGCACAGCACATCATGGCGATAGATTAGGCGGTCTTATCTTCTCGGAAAGCTCACACATTGAACTTCGCCCAAGTAGAGGTAAATCGGCAAGTTTGCACTTTATAAAACAGCTTGCCCAACATACCGCCTGGGATAATTCATTAAACACTCACGAACATAGCAAAAGTGCAGCCGATGCACTGGCTCGATTACAGCGAGTAAATAAACCCGGTTCTTTGATTTTTCTTATCAGTGATTTTCGTAATATGGATGATTTAAGCTGGTCACAGATATCCCGCTTAAACCATCACTCGGATATTATTTTAATTTCAATCCACGATCCGCTTGAGCAACAACTGCCTCCTGCCGGCAATTATAAAATCAGTAATGGCGAGACTGAGCTTAATTTAAATACCTATAATAAAAAGCAGCGTAAGGAATATCAAAATCGCTTTCTGAACCAGCAACTGGAACTGCAAAACACCTGTCGAAAACAGGGTATGCACTATTTAAGTGTATCCACCATTGATGACGTTTTACCTACACTGCAACAAAAACTAGGGATAAGTCCGATTGCCGGTAAAAACAGGGTGCGAAGAAAATGAACGAATTACCTCTTCGCGACATTCACCTGCCGGCAGAAATAAGCTGGTGGCCACTGGCTATTGGCTGGTGGTTATTACCAGTATTAATAACATTAAGCATATTTTTAATCATTAAATTCATAAAATATAAACGACTAAACAGAAAAGTTGCCTTTAGAAAAATTGCACTTAATGAACTCAATCAATTACGTTCAAAATTTAAAGACGAGAACAACTCAATTGAATTGATACGTTCTGTTTCATCCCTGTTACGGCGCATAGCACTAAGTTATTTACCTAGAGAAAACGCGGCCAGTTTAACGGGTAAAAACTGGGTATCATTATTAAACGATCTCAGCACACAAACTGTATTTACAGATAAAACCGGCTCACTACTTGAGCAGGGCCCATATATGAAACAATGTGAATTTAATCATAGCGAATTACTTTCAATATGCGAAACATGGATAAAAACTCTGCCAGAAACAAATAACACTGATAGCATTACAGGTGTTACATCGTGATATCCATAAGTAACATACAGTTTATCTGGCCCTGGATATTTATATTATTACCCTTGCCTCTTTTAGTACGATTAATATTACCCGACAGTGATAAAAATCAGGATGCGCCTTTACACATTCCTTTTATAGAAGACTTTAATTCCGCGCCCCAAAATGCCGGCTTTATAAACAAAAGTAAACTACTTACTGCACTGGCAGCACTGGCCTGGATTTTACTTATTTTTGCCGCTTCCCGTCCTCAGTGGTTAGGTGAGAGAATAGACATACCCGTAAGTGGCAGAGACCTGATGATGGCTGTCGATTTATCCGGCAGTATGGCCGCAGAAGATTTTGATATAAATGGCCAGACAATCAATCGATTACAGGCGGTTAAAATTGTTGCGGGTGAATTCATAAAACACCGTGAAGGTGATCGCATTGGTTTGATTTTATTTGGTCAACAGGCCTATTTGCAAACACCGCTTACATTTGACACACAGACAATTAATACTATGTTGCAGGAATCATTAATTGGCATTGCCGGAAAAATGACCGCTATTGGTGATGCGATTGGCCTTGCCATAAAACGGCTGAACGGAAAGAGCGCTGATAAACAGGTATTAATACTACTGACTGATGGTACCAATACTGCAGGTGAAGTTCCCCCGTTAAAAGCAGCAGAACTTGCAGCTAAGGAAAATTTAAAAATTTATACCATTGGCATCGGTGCAGCTTCCCGTGAAGTCGGTAGTTTTATGTTTAAACGAACCGTAAAAAACAATGAAATAGATGAAAAGACGCTTAACGAAATTGCTGAAATAACCGGCGGAAAATACTTCAGGGCACATAATACAAAAGAATTAAATAAAATTTATTCATTGATTGATGAGCTGGAACCGGTAGAGCAGGAAACACAGAGCTTTCGCCCTGTCATGTCTCTTTTTATGTGGCCTTTAACGGTTGCATTTATTCTCTCCCTGCTTATTGCAATAGCCCCTTTTATGAGTCAATTAACACATAAAGTAACGGGACTGTTTTCAAAGGGGGCTGCTAGCAATGGATAGTCTACTATGGATTCAGCAGTTTCATTTAATTCGCCCTTACTGGTTACTGGCTTTGTTTCCACTTGCCCTGTGCATCTGGTTATATAGTCGCACGCAAATTCATAGTCGTAACTGGGCATCCGTCATCGACAAGCGATTGCTGCCCCATTTATTACAGGGCGTAACTGAACAGAAAAAATCAAAGTCTATTATTTCCTTATTTCTGCCTTTGTTTGTTATCGGTTTCATCATTATTTTTGCGCTTGCAGGCCCAGCATTTGAAAAGCGGCCTCAACCGGTTTTTAAAACCCAGTCTGCACTGGTTATTCTTTTAGACTTATCCCGTTCAATGGATGCAACCGATATAAAACCCAGCCGATTAAGCCGGGCACATTTCAAGATAAATGATATTTTAGACTTACGTAAAGAAGGCCAAACCGCCTTAATTGCCTATGCTGCAAATGCCTATACGGTAAGCCCGCTAACCGATGATGCAGACACCATCGCCTCACAGATACCCGCTTTAGAAACACATATAATGCCCGCACAGGGCAGTCGCCTTGATATTGCACTTGATAAAGCATTAGCGCTTTTTAATAATGCAGGCCATTCTAGAGGTGATATTTTAGTTATAACTGATAGCATCAATTCAAATGACCAACATGCATTAAAAAGACTAAGTTCTAAAAACTTTAAGACATCTATTCTGGCTATAGGAACAACTGAAGGCGCTCCCATTGCCAGTAAAAATGGCGGTTTTGTAAAAGATAGTAGTGGATCAATCGTTGTGCCTAAATTAGATGTCAGTCACCTGAAAAGCGCAGCATTATCCAGCGGTGGGAAGTTTAGTTTATTAACCTCTAATGACAATGATATCACTCACCTATTGTCATCTATCGATATCAATAGAGACGCACCAAAGGATAATCAATCAGAAGAAAATGCCTTAAAATTTAAAACCGATACCTGGCATGAAGAAGGCCCATGGCTGTTATTACTGGTTATCCCTTTTGCGGCTTACGCCTTTCGCAAAGGTCTCATATTTGTACTGCTTATTTTCATACTACCCCTGCCCCAGCCTGCGCAGGCATTTGGCTGGTCTGATTTATGGAGTAACAACAACCAGCAAGGTAAAGCGGCCTTACAACAGGGAAATATTGAGCAAGCTGCTGAACTATTTAACAATCCCGAATGGAAATCTGCGGCTCAATATAAAGCAGGAGAATATCAGCAATCAGCTGATCTTCTAAAAAACATTGATACTGCTGATGCTAATTACAATCGAGGCAATGCATTAGCAAAAACAGGTAATCTGCAAGCGGCGATTAAAGCCTATGATCGAACACTAGAAATAGACTCACAGCATGAAGATGCTAAATTTAATAAACAGTTACTGAAAAAAGCCCAGCAAGACAAGAAAGATCAAGAGAAAAATAGCGATGAAGACAAAAGGGATGATCAGAACTCTGATTCTAAAGATAAACAGGATCAAAATGAGTCTGGTGAACAATCTGAAAATCAGGACTCGTCTCAGAATGACTCACAGAACGATTCACAGGAAAACTCTCAACAACAGTCAGAGAAAGACGATAAAAACAACAAATCAGATTCTGAGAACAAGCAAAAGAATAATGAAGAAAAAGAGAGCGAAGCTGAACAAAAAGAAGCATCAGAGTCCGAGAACGATCAGAAAAACAAAGAAGAGAATCAGGCCTCTCAGCCTTTAACTGAATCTGAAGACACCCCTGACCTTGAAAAACAGCAAACACAACAATGGCTTAAAAAAATACCTGATGACCCGGGTGGCTTATTACGCCGTAAATTTAAATATCAATATAGTCGCGAACAAAACCAGAACGAAAAAAATCCATGGTGATTTTCAAACGTTTTAAACACTATTATCAAAATATATTATGAAACTATTTATTAAAGCATTTTTCTTACTTTTATTATTAATCTCATTCAATGCACATGCCGTTGATATCAATGTGAAAGCTGACCGCACTCAAATTGAAATTAACGAAACATTTACACTTATTTTTGAGGCCGATGGCGACACCGACGACGAGCCTGACTTTTCACCTCTTGAAAAAGATTTTCAGATATTAGGTACAAGCACCGGCAGTAATATAAGCATCATTAACGGTGAATATAAACGTTCAAAAAAATGGAATATTTCCCTCGTTGCACGTCGTAAAGGCAATATAACAATTCCTCAAATATACTTTGGCAACGATGTAAGCCCGAGTTATCAGATAAGCATCAAAGAGCCACAAAAATCAACTGGCAAGCCAGGGGAAACACTAATTTCAGAACTGATTATTAGCTCTGACACTGTCTATCCGCAAGCTCAACTTATTGTGACCCAACGATTACTCAGCTCAAGTAATCTCGCTGGTTATGAGTTTGCCCCATTAAAAATTAGCGGCGTTGAAAACACAAAAGAAACACTGGGAGAAGTTAACCAATATCAAACCAAACTTGGTAATACGCCATATCTGGTGCTTGAACAGCGATATGCTATTTATCCTCAATCAGCAGGTAAGTTAGTAATTAACCCAAGCATTGCTACTGTTCGTGTAGCCATTCAAAATTCACGAGGCAACCGATCCACTTTCGATCCATTTCGTAGTAACACAAAAACCATACGTCGCTCATCAGACAAGAAAATAATCACAGTTAAATCGATACCCGATTCATTCAAAGGCAAACACTGGCTGGCGGCAAAAGAAGTTCAGTTAGTTGAAGAATTCCCTGAAGCAACAAGTTTTAAAGCCGGTGAACCCATTACCCGAACACTTTTATTAATTGCAGATGGCCAAAACGCATCTCAGCTACCTGAATTCAGCATTACCAATATAAAAGGACTTAAGCAATATCCTGATAAACCCTTACTGAAAAACAATTTAAGTGAAGATAGCATTACCGGCATTCAGCAAATTAAAGTTGCACTGATACCCTCATCTTCAGGTAGCTACACCCTGCCAGCTATATCAATACCCTGGTGGAATACTCAAACAGATAAATTAGAAATCGCCAGTATAAAAGCCCGAACATTTACGGTTGATAGTGCATCGTTTTCTGAAACAACAGACATAAAACCAGATCAACCGGAACCTGCGAGAATAACATCACTCCCTGAAAAAGAAGCCGACATCAGAACAGGCATGCCAGCAAACGTCACAAATCCAGCCGATAAAAGCCTGCCCTGGATCATTACTTCACTTCTACTGGCAACGGCTCTATTATTCACGCTATTTTTATTATGGAAAAGCAAACGCAGAAATTCTTCTCAGGTTAAAAACACTCAGACAGATAACACATCCCTGAAACAGGCCTTAACTAAGCTTGAACAAAGCTGTAATGAATCTGATGCAAAAGCCTCTAAGGATGCTCTGTTATTATGGGGTAAATCATTATTTGAAAATGAATCCGTTCATTCCATTGCAGACCTGTCCGGCAAAGTAGATAACGAACTCACGATTCATATAAACGCACTTAATTCATATTTGTACCGTGATAACAGTGACCAATGGAAGTGTAATGAGTTGTTTAATCTTTGTGTGAAATTCACTGAGAACTATAAAAGTAAACAGTCAACAACAGGCCATGAAGATAAACTCGAAAGTTTATATAAATAAATTAAGCTTAACAAAACATTAATAAGCTTGATGAAAACTATTTAAGTCAGCCATTGTCAAAAACACAATCTTTAACCTGAATTTACAGCAGAACATTATGAAGTTACCTGATTTTATTAAAAATACCCTTATTATTACATTACTCACATTCTCTACTTCATTGTCCGCAGTTGAGTTACCAAATTCCGAGTTATTAGGTAGTGACGGAAAAAAACACCACCTGAAAGACTATCTGGGCAAAGGTAAATGGACAACTATCATAGTCTGGGGCCCCAAATGCCCCGCCTGCACTGAAGAAATGCCTGAAATTCAGAGCTTATATGATGATAAAGACAAAACGGGTATTAATGTACTGGGACTTGCAGTCGACTTCCCCAGTTTTTCATATGCAAAGTTGAAACAGGTACAACAGTTCGAAGAGGACTATTTCATCACTTTTCCTAACCTGCTCATTAGCTCTGCACTATATTATGAGTTAGGCCTGGGCCCATTAAAGGGCACACCAACAGTTATACTCGTTTCCCCTGAAGGAAGTGTATCCGCCGTGCAATTAGGTGGCGTACCCAGAGACATCATAGAAAAATTTATCACCAAACAGAATGCAAAAGCGTTAAATTTATCTCAAAAACAATAAAACAGAACAAGCTTATGCCTCTGTAACGTATACTCTATGACTCTTCAAAGAAATGGATATCCGTTATGTCAGATAAACCAACCATGGGTGTTGAAGTTAATGTCCGTTCAAATGGCACACCCGAATTAAAAACAGCTCATTCTAAAGGCCCTGAAACTCAGGCTAACACCCCCTTTTGTATAGCGATACTGGGAGACTTCAGTGGTGGTTTAAAAAACACATCTGATCTTAAAAACAAACGGCGCCTAATTGAGATAGATCGGGATAATCTGGAAGAGGTTATGGCCGATTTTAAAATCAATTTGAATTTAAATTTATCTGATAGTGAAACAATCAATATAGCCCTTAACGAACTGGATGACTTCCACCCTGATGAGTTATATGAAAAACTCGAATCATTTAGTAAATTAAGAAGCTTACGTCGCCGCTTAAAGAGCAAGAACAACTTTGCTGATGCCGCTGCTGAAATACAGGGCTGGATACCCTATATTAAACAAACGCAAGCCACTACAGTTGAAAAGACCTCATCTGATAACAGCCCTGACTCGGCCATCAACTCTGACAACCTGCTAGATGACATTCTTGGTTCTCATCAGGAACAGTCAGGGAATAACACCGCGACAGAAGCAACTCATATTGATAAATTAATCAAAAGCATCGTAGCCCCTTATGTAGAAGCCGCCACTGACCCAAGACAGGACGACATGATATCGATGGTTGATAAAGCCACCGAATCTCATATGCGTGATATTTTACATCACCCTGATTTTCAGTCTATGGAATCGGCATGGCTTTCTTTATACTTTTTAATTAAACGCATTGAAACCGGTTCGAAGTTAAAATTATTTATTTTAGATATCACAAAAAAGGAATTACAGAACGACCTTGCTGTAGATGATATTTCAACATCAGGCGTTTACAAATTATTTTGCGACCCGGCTGAAGGAGATGCACCGTGGAGCGTATTACTGGGTAACTATAGCTTTACAGACAGCATTGAAGATGTTTTGTCACTCGTAAATATTGGTGCCATCGCTCAACAGACTAACGCGCCATTTATTGCCGCTGCTAATGAACACCTGGCCTGTTGTGAATCTTTTTCTAAAACACCTGATTATGAAGACTGGAACCATATAATCAGCGAAGGTACTCGAAAAGCCTGGGAGATGTTAAGGCAATCACCTGTAGCATCATACATAGGTCTTGCATTACCTCGTTTTTTACTTCGCCTGCCTTATGGAAAAAAAAGCAAACCAATTGATACATTCACATTTGAAGAACTGACTGATGAAAACGATCATGAATCTTATCTATGGGGAAATGCTGCTTTTATAAAAACAGAATGCCTTGCCAGAAACTTTTATAACAATCACTGGAATATGCGGTTAACCGAAGTTTTTCAAACCGATAATTTGCCCGTACATTATTTTCAGGATGATGGCGAGACTGTAAATAAACCCGTAGCTGAAATTATGCTGACTGAAAAAGGTGGTGAAATTTTAAATGACAATGGATTAATCTCTTTATGGTCTGTTAGAAACATGGACTGCATAAGATCAACAGACTATCGTTCTATTCATAAAAACTCTCTTAACATATCAGGACGCTGGGATTAGTTAAGCAATACAGTTATTTCTTAGCCAATTAACTTATTATGATAAATTTAAAAGCATTGATCTCAATTACTTTCATCACTTACGCTGGGTTTTCTCATTCTGATGAAACTGATTTTTATGAAAATTTAATTTATGACAATGTAATCCAGACTCATTATTCAGCACTCATAAAAAATGCTTCCGCAGACCCTGTAATAGACATACGCACTGACTCAGGAAAAACAGGATATATCACATATCGTTTTATCGCTGAAGTTCAACATATATTCAAAGGAGCATCAAATAATCAGATTGAATATCGTGTAACTTATGAAGCAGGTATTAAACCTATTATTAACAACAAAATACAGATCATTAGCCTTTGTCGTTCAGATGATAATACATTTTATGTGCCGGGAAATGGTTATAGAATTGATGCAACTGAAAAATTAATCAACATCGCTAAACAGGCAACGAACAAAAACTCTTCCCTTAAAAATATTTGTGAGGGCATTTAAAGATTCAAATATATAACTAAACTTTACCCTTCCACGGAATAAGTTTTCTTTCAGCAATACGCATCAACATATCAATGCTATACCCAATAACACCAATTAGAATAACCCCTATCAGAACAACATCTGTTTGTTGAAATTTTGATGCCGCAATAATCATTTTTCCTGCACCTTTTTCTGCTGCGACTAATTCTGCTGCAACCACTGTGCCCCAGCAAACGCCCATAGCAACTCTGGCCCCGGTAAATATTTCTGGTAATGAATTAGGAATAATTACTTTTGTTAACACCTGAAACCTAGATGCTCCAAGTGAATAAGCCGCATGCACTTTTGAAATATTGACACCGGATACCCCCGCGCGTGCAGCGATAGTCATAATCCATAAAGCCGCGAGAAACAGCAGGCTAATTTTTCCTGTTTCCCAGATACCAAACCAGATAATGATTAACGGAATAAGTGCCAGTGGAGGGATAGGGCGCATAAACTCAACAATCGGATCAAACCAGCCTCTGAACCAGCTATTCAACCCCATCGCATAACCGAGTGGGATACCCACCAGACTTCCCAGTAAAAACCCCGCTATAACTCTTAATAATGACCAGCCAAGATTCTCAGTCAATGTTACATTTTGATAACCATCTCGACTAATTTCAATCAGACGAGTAAACACCGCTTCCGGTGCAGGCAACCAGACAGATTCCATCTGCCAGCCTTTATCCGGCACAAAACTCAGACTGCCTTTGGTTGTCATTTTCACAACGCCATTATCAACTTCTACAGACTGTTTAGGCTCAATGGCCTGATTATTAATAGCAGTAACCCTGTAACCTTTTACCTTGCCACCTTCATCATTTTTCTGAACCTTGATAAGCGCGCTACGCCATGCCACTACTTTCATAACATCATCTTTAGCAAAACCTGCCTGAACTTTGTCAGTTATATCGGGTTTGCTAAATTTTTCATCATTATGTTTAACGCGTATATAAACGGTAGCATTGTCAGATTTGTTTTGCGCATTCGTTGCGGTATATATAAAAGAGGTATCGCCCGTAAACGGGCCGGGCACATGAACAGGTATAAGAGTTGAACCAGTAAATGCCGCCCATATAATAAATAAAACAATAATAGAAAAAACAGATGCAACCCGGTTTGGTTTTACTGAACTTTCATCCCCAAAAGTAACGGTTTTTCTATCACTTGAAGTTTTTTTAAAAAATGAATTCTGAACAAATGTATACGCAACATAGGCTAGAACAAACAAACTTATATAGATTGCGAGAATTAACATGGCTTATTCTTTTCTGCCCATAATGTCTTCTTCCATTTCCCATATCATGGAAAGAATCTCTTCTCGTTGTTTAGTGTAATCTTCACACTTTTTAACTTCACGTAAACCAGTTTCAATCGCACGCAGTGCAAAAGGCAAGTTATATTCCTTATGAATATGACCGGGCCGTGGTGCCATAACCAGAAGTCGCTCACCTAGCAGTAATGCCTCTTCAACCGAATGAGTTATGAGAATAATTGTCTTGCCGGTTTCTTTCCAGAGTTTGAGTATGAGGCCCTGCATTTTTTCCCGTGTTAATGCATCCAGTGCACCAAGTGGTTCATCCATTAAAATCACATCCGGATCATTGGCAAGACAGCGTGCCAATGCAACTCGTTGCTGCATACCACCAGAAAGTTCGTATACATTTTTATCTGCAAAACCATGCAATCCAACAGTTTCTAAAAGCTCATCAACAAGTTGGCGGCTCTGATCAGCCGAAACGCCTTTCATAGCAGGGCCAAAAGCAATGTTTTTACGCACATTCATCCATTCAAAAAGTGCGCCTTGCTGAAATACCATACCTCGTTCTGCACCTGGCCCGGTAACCTGTTTTTCATTAAGCGTTACCTGACCTGAGCTTGGCGCAAGAAACCCGGCAACAATATTTAAAAGGGTGGTTTTCCCGCAGCCTGAAGGCCCAAGTATTGAAAGTAACTCACCTTTATTTAAATCGAGTGAAACATTTTTTAACGCCTCAACAGATCCGCCATCCGGCAGATCAAATACCATTGAGACATTGTTTATTTTTAAACTGGAATTATTCAAAATAAGTTTCGTTATCTATTCAAACAAGTTACATTTTTGAAGCGGCTTCAAGGTAACTGGAATCCACTGCACTTTCATAATCAGACCGCGCTTTCGGTATAACGCCCTGCTTTACAAAAAAATCACCCACTTCTTTAAGAAATTTCTGTGTGCCACCGCCCAGCCATTTTTTACTGAGTTGCTCGTTAATACCTGGAAACTTAAATCCAGCCATTGTTTCTTCACCTGCTTCAATATCCATGCCCGCTGCTTTCGCAATCACCGGCAACATATCAGCTGCCCCGTTGGCAGCAAACCGGGCATTCATATCAGCCGTAACCTTAAGAAACTTTGCCAGTACTTCAGGATTTTCCTGAGCCCATTGCGATGAGACTGTCGTCGCATCAAACACCTGAATTCCCAGTTTTTCTTTTTCTGCTCCGGTCATAAGCACATTGCCATGCTCTTTCATACGAAGCAAAGCCCCTCCCCAGCCACAGACCATATCAAGATTACCGTTAGCAAATGCGGCAGCACTATCTGCAGGCGCCATATCTACAATTTTCATGGTCGATGTATTTACACCCAGATGCTGCATCTGTTTTAAGAAACCATAATGAACTGCCGTACCAAGTGGGATAGCAATCTGCTTACCCTCAAGCTCTTTTGCATTATCTTTATCTATTTCAAGACTGGAGCGGACAACACAGTTATCGTTTTCAGAATAAGATACCGCAACATCAACAACCTGTAGGTCCTGCCCCGCAGACGCCGCAATAACAAAGGGCGGAATCCCCTGAGAGAAAGATATTTGCACATCACCAGACGCCATTGCTGCTGACATAGCTGTTCCTGCGTCAAAAGACACCCATTTCACATCTAAGCCGAGTTCTTTATCGTAAATTTTCTTCACCTGGGCAAACTGACTGGGTGTAGGCCACTCAAGAAAATAAGCCACCGTTAGATCTGCTGCCCGAATTGTCGATGCATACATGAGTGAAACTGAGAAAATTATTGAGACAATGTAAATATTACGTAATAAAGCTTTAATTGATTTCATATTGTGACTTTCTAATTTAATAAAATAATTTTAATACATATTACATGAAAAAGTTTTAAAACTTTACTTATTAAGTCTATTCCACAGCCTATTTCTTACATAAGCCTGATATGCCCCATAACAACAATCCCGCAATGAGCAGAAGCATTTGTAATGAAGCATATGCGGTTATACTTTGAGGGAGTGATGGCAGCATCAAACCAGCAACCAGACCCGACATCATTATTTGCGAAAAGCTCTGAACAGCAGAGGCTGCGCCCCTGTTATCTGGAAAACAGTCTAATGCCAGTATCCCTAAACCCGGCATAGACAACGCGACACCAAATGCGTATATAACGATGGGTGCAATTATCCAGATTGGTTCAGGTAAAAACAAACTCGACTGAGTAGAATTTGCATGGATAACACTGGAATGCATAACATTAATTACCATACCAATAAACATAATCACAAATGCCAGATTAATCGTTTTCACACTTGACCAGTGCCGGGTCAGTTTACCCGCTAAAAATGAACCCACAATAATACCCGCAGTCATGGGCACAAACTGTATCCAGAAATCTGTGCTTTCGAGTGACAGAAAATCAAACATCACCGTGGGTGCCCCGGCAATATATACAAACAGCCCACCAAAACTAAAGCCCAGTGAAATCACAATAGTTAAGAAACGAAGATGCAATAACGTTCGTGCGTAAATTCTTAATACATGAAATGGATGAAAAGACTGTTGCTTAGATTTATGTAATGTTTCACTCAGTATAAAACTGGATAACAGCAACATGGTGACGCCATATAAACATAAAAAATAAAATATACTGCGCCAACCGAATAACTCATGTAATAAACCGCCAATAATCGGCGCAATCGCCGGTGCTAGAGCAAATAACATCAACACATAAGCCATAACCCGTTGAGCATTATTACTGTCATAAACATCTCGCACCATTGCACGACCGGCTACCAGCCCCCCACTTGCAGCCATACCCTGAAAAATGCGAAATAATAAAAACTCAGAATAGTCAGTTGCTAACGCACAACCCAGCGATGCAATTGAATAAAAAAAAAGAGAACCCGAAATAACATGTTTACGACCCAGCCTGTCAGATAACGGCCCCCAGAACAAACTGGATATGGCCGTTGCGATCATATAAAAAGCAATAGACTGGGAAAGTTGAGACCGACTACTGCCAAACTCAGCTTCAATAGAAGGGAAAGAAGGTAAATAGGTATCAATGCTGAATGGACCAATCATCGACACAAACGCGACGATGACAACCATTGCTATTAAATTATTATCCTGTTTCACAAAGCTCTCTTAATTTTTATAACATAAGAAAAATATTATTTCTTATGGGCTTTACTTTTAAACTCTCTCTTTTTATCCGTTAATGCCTGAAGAAAAAGCACAATATCTTCAACCTGTGAGTCCGTTAGTTTTTTATCCAGTTGTAAATACGCCATTTCTTTTACCGCATCATTTAGCTTTTCAATTTTTCCATCATGAAAATATGGAGCAGTTAACGCCACATTTCGAAGCGATGCGACTTTAAATGTCAGCCGGTCATCTTCATCGCCAGTGAGCGCAAATAAACCAGTATCACTCTGATTCTCATAGGGGTTTTCTTTGCCCAGGGTTTCATAGGTCTCACCACCCAGTAATTTTCCATCATGACATGATTTGCAATCAAGTTTGATAAATGACTTTAGGCCTCGCTGTTCCGACTGATTTAATGCACTTGCGTCCCCATTCATAAAATCATCAAAACGTGAAGGGGTAATTAAGGTGCGCTCGAATGCAGCTATAGCTTCTGCAATATTCTGATAGGTAATAGCCGGTTTATCTTTTGGGTAAACACTGGAAAACAATTTTTGATACTCGGTTATACCGCGTATTTTCTTTTCGACCGTTTGCTCATCCGGCATCCCCATTTCCACCGGGTTGAGAATCGGGCCTTTCGCCTGCTCGACTAAATCTTTTGCTCGACCATCCCAGAACTGACTATCCTGCCAACCCGCATTTAACACGGTCGGGCTATTACGTGTTCCAAACTCACCTTTTGCACCGGGGGACGTAGACAGGTTATCCACACCCGCCATTCCATTTTCAAGCTCATGACAGGATGCACAGGCCTGTGTATCATTAATTGAAAGGCGTTTATCAAAGAAGAGTTTTTTACCCAGGGCTATGCGTGCTGGCGTATCATTTTCAGCGCCGGGCATGCTGGCAGGCAATGGCGAGAAATAACGATTTGCACTGCGCATTAATCGATCAGTTTTATCCGCAAATGCACTATTTGTAAATATCAGTATAAAACCCAATGTAAACGCGGGCGTAAACCCTGTGATTTTTTTCATATTCATACGTCATATCCAAGTTTAAGAAAATACCCATAATCTATCATTAGTTGCTTTCAATTTGTAACATGCGCAATCAACGACTAACATTATCATATCAGCTCACAGAACCTATAAACATGTCTAAATATATAGAAATTCAATGTAATGAAGCAATGAAAGACATCATCTGTAGCTCATTAAGAAACTTTGCTTATCTGGCTTACCCTAAAGCTCATAATTCTGAGTGTAATCTGGTTGCCAGTGATGCATTGCTGAATGCTGCTGATTACTTTGAAAAACACTTTTCCGAGTGTGGCGCAGGTTTATTAAACAGGCGAATGCGCATGATGGTAAAAACAGCCATTGAAACACATTACAAAATTCTTTCTGAACTTAAAAATCACTCAACCGAAAAACAATGTGAAGTTATGCTTAAAGTTTGCAAAGGCGATCTGGTAAACAACGAGGAGCTGATAGAAGCTGAACAACTTGATCAGCAGTCTTAATTTGGCCGTATATAGTAAACTTTAATTATATTTACCAAGCGCTTTATTCAGGCCACTCTCCACCTTATCATTAAAACAAGCAAATATAATATGCTGTAATATCGTATTCTGTTTCGAAGCTTTTACTTCATCAACCGCAATTTCACAGGCACGTTGAACTGGAAAACCATAAACACCACAACTAATCGCCGGAAATGCGAGAGATGACAATTCATTCTCAATAGCCAGATTTATACACTCACGATAACAGGATGCCAGTAACCGCTCTTCACCATTACCACCACCCATCCAGACCGGACCCACGGTATGAATCACAAATTTTGCGGGCAAGTCATAAGCTTTTGTCATTTTTGCATAACCCGTTTCACAGCCGTTGAGTGTACGACATTCTGCCAGCAATTTTTCTCCCGCTGCACGATGTATTGCGCCATCTACACCCCCACCCCCAAGCAGTGAATTATTCGCCGCATTTACAATAGCATCAACTTTGAGCCGTGTGATATCGGTTTGTAGAATATCTATTTTCATATCACTGGCACACCAATTAGATATGGGTGTATAACTAAAACAAATACGGCATAAGCAACTAGACCTGCAATAAAACTACCAATATCATTTTTTACCGGGTACTTTTCTGTTTGCAGTAACGCCCCTCTTAAATTTGCCGACACTATCGCAAACAAAGAATAAATAGCAAACGAGCCAAACAGAGTTATTGATGCGAGATCACCGTTTGCGAATAAATGAACACATGACCAGAGAAACACGCCAAAAAGCATCGGGTGGCGTATGAATCGCTTAATATTTGATTTCATATCCGCCGCAACAAACAAATAAAAAACAAGCAGCATAGTCACTATGACTACCTTTCTACTCCAATATGGTGGCTCCCATATCGGTTGATATTCTGCCTCGGACATACCATATATAATTAGAACCAGACCCAGTAGTGCCGTAATAGAATACAGTCCTTTATACCTGGCCTCCCCTAAACCATTTATCGCTTTCTTTCGAAAGTTTACAAAACTGGGCACCAGATGCACCCCAAAGAAGATTGTTATTCCGAGCAGTAAAATATCCATATTTCCTCTTGCAGTTAATAGTGAGTTAATTATTCGGAATTAAATATTAATCGGTTATGAATAATATACTCTATTATTGAAGTATACTGTTTTTTGAACCGGTAAATTCTCGACTTTAATATACTAGAGGTTGAATAATGCAACTATCTTTAAAACACAGGGCTTTCACGTTACTAGTGACTACTTTGATTATCGCTGGCAATATTGGCTGTGCTCAAGTTCGTAAACTAACTTATTCAGAAGACTTTACTTATGTAGAAGACAGGGAAGTAAAGAGCCTAATGAGAAAGATGAGCAAGGGTGTTGAGAGACTCGGACAGATTGCCGAAAAAGCATCTACAAATAACAGGACTCAACAACAACAGATTATTTCGGAACTAGGTGATTTACAAAGCATCGCTGCTCGACTCAGCGCCGGCCATACACAAACCAATCAATTATTTATAAGAGATCATATTGAGCAGTTTATTACTGACATTGGAGAAGCCAAGATGTTTGCGAAAACGACTCCGCCTGATTATTCAAAAATTGGAGATATTGTAAATAGTTGCGAAGAGTGTCATACGTCGCGTTAAAAAACAGAACTGATTAGTACCAGATAATTATTAACTCTAATATTACAGGTCATTATTCAGCCGGAATAGCAAAGAAAATAATATATAGAAGAATCAGTGCAACACTCATGAATAACATACGTCTCCATACAGTCATGCGTGAATCTGGTGAGCAGTCACGATAACAAAAATTAAGCGCAAGCAGTGCCTGTAAAAAATAATAAAAGGCGAATGCACGAGATGCGAGGGTGATAATTTCAATTAAATCAACGGCCCAAACCAGTAAAACAGCACAAATTGATATACCCAGATAACTAATGCGTGTAGATAGTTTTTTACCACTATTCTCACTTAACAACCCACCACCACCACCTGTGTCAGCAACTGCTGCACTAAACTGACTCATCAATGCCGCACCTATCAACATAAAGGGCAATACCAGTGCTGCCTGACCCGTTACATCAACAATTTTGGCTAATTGGACATGTTGAAGATCAAGATACTGAACAACGGGTAAAAAGAGGATGACTGAAACTACATAGAGTATCCCTGAAATGATTTGTGCTTTTTTCATTGTCGCTACGCGCACCTCCGGACTGTATTTTTCACCAAGGAAACGCGACGTTTCAAAACCTTGCACGACCAGTAATGCACCTGCAAGTATACGTACCTGCGTGCTAACATCACGTTGTGGATAATCGAAACTTAAGCTTCCACCTGATGTATAAAACACATAAGAAAAAGCACCTAAACCCAATAATAATGACACCACAATAGAAAGCTGCACAGTCATTGATACAGCTTCTAGTTTTTCCAGCCCACCTAGTCCGCGTTGATACCCAACGAACGAAATAAAGAGAATAATGACTGTAGTTAACCATCGTTCAGCATCAATATTGTCGACACCGAGATAGCTCAATAAAAAGGAAGATAGAAGCGACAGATAAAATGCAACGGCGACCATATAGGCAAGAACCAGCGCTATATCACCCAGATACTCTACCTCTCTTGTTCTTTGTGATAATGAACCATCCTTTATCCGTGGTTCGACATGCATAATATTAAATCGTATTACACTACCTATGGCGTACGCTAGTATGACTATACCGGTTACAGCCACAGGTGAAAGTATACCGACAACACTGGCCAGTAACGGAGACATAATCAGGAAACCACTACCGATAATTGATGATAACGGTGTCAGGGTTGCCTGCCATGACTCGCTTTTTTGGAAATTGGGTCTTCGAAGGTAATAAATAGTAAACAATGCTGCGAGAATTAATCCCGAATTGAGAATCATGCTTGAGGCACTGAGTAATGAATCGGTGTTCATAGTTCAACTCTAGTTGTAAAAAATTAGATTACAATAAGTCCAATGCAATTATTATTGGCTATTCCCCAGTAATTAGCATCAAAGCTTTGATGAAGCTCTTACATATAATGCTCTTAGCACCCTCCAATAATAGAGGTAGACTAGTATTTATTATTTTGATCAGTATTACACTTTAAACAGTGCTATTCAAGAAAACCGTTAATCCTATTCTGCCCCTGATTTATTCTTAATTGTTATTACGTCAACTGTAAGAGACTCTACATTTTTGTTCTCACGCAAAGCGTGAAAATGATATCACCTCTAACTCTGCACTTGAACAAAGAGTTTATTTACAACCTGTTTTTGAGGGATTGATTTCTATTTCATCTAATACAACCTGACTTAAACCATTTTTTAATAATTTTATAAATTCTGCTTCTGCCACTGGTCTGGAATATAAATAACCCTGAGCATAATCACTATTTATCTGTCTTAATTTATTATCTACATCTGCGGTTTCTATTCCTTCCGCTATTACATTCATACCCAAATTATGGGCCAGACTATTTAAGGTGGAAACAATTTCAAAACTTTTTTTGTCTTCACACATGGTACCGACAAATGTCTGATCTATTTTTAAAGTATCGATAGGAAAATGGTGAAGATAACTAAAGCTTGAATATCCAGTTCCAAAATCATCTATTGCTAATGTCACTCCCAGTTGTTTTAAGTTTTTTAATGCTTCTAATGCCCGGTCTGGATTTGCCATTAATAATGTTTCGGTTATTTCAAACTTCACATTCGCGGGCACTATTTTTAAATTATTAAGTACATTTGAAATATCTTTAATTAAATCAGGGTGCTCAAACTGCCTTGCTGACAAGTTGATACTGACATATAAAAAAGAACCCTTACTGCCTGATGTTTTTAAAAACCGAATTAAGGCTTCGCAGGCTTCTTCAATAATCCACTGCCCTAGTGGCACTATTAACCCACACTCTTCTGCTTTGGGTATAAAATCGGCTGGAGACACAAAACCTAAGACCGGATTATTCCACCTTATTAACGCCTCACAACCCGCTATATGATTATTTTTTATATCAATTATCGGCTGGTAATAAAGCTCAAACTCATTATTTTCTATTGCATTGCGTAAATTATGTTCAAGATTTAATGTGCTTACGGTAGACATCACCTCATCTGGGTGTGCCACATGATTTTCATCACTGTGTGTGCTGGTATTCACTGCACCCATTATTCTGTCTTGCATTTCTATATATTGCTTCATTAATGATTTAACAATATTAGTTGTATTGTTAAACATTGACTGATATTCATCTTCAGATGCATGGTGTGTTATGCCTTCTACTACATGCATCATTCGAGCATGCATATCACGGTATCGCTCCATTATCACCTGCAGGAAAAATCGTACGGTTGGATCTGATATATCAATTTTATGTTTTATATATTCACGGGGTATAACAATAAGCTGTGAGTCTTCAATAGCAATTGCCGTTGCATTTCTCACGTGATCATCAATGAGCGCCATCTCACCTAATAAATCACCATCCGTTAACAATGCAATAATGAGTTTTTTTTCGTCTTTAATTATTGAAACTTCAACCATACCTTTTTCAATAATATAAGCGCAGTCTGCAGGGTCACCATCAGAGAAAATAAGAGAGTCGAGGGGGTAGTCTTTTTTATATTCAGTACTTATCATTTTACTAAACCACAACTGAACGGGTACAAGCTAGAAATCTATTTATCTAATTTCCAATTAAAAGTATAGCAAAGCTTTTTTAAAAAATTGTCGTCTATAATCATAATATATGGACATACAAGAACAAGAACAGTCATAGAATACATTTATGGTTATGATCATGAAAAATGATATCAAGTCTGCCGTTTCTGAATTAATTCATAAAGAGATGGAATTATCATCATTACCGGATATTTATATTCGTGCTTCAGAAGTACTTGACGACAAAAACTCTACCAATGAACAAATAGCTGCGGTTGTTCAAATCGACCCGGTTATATCAGCCCGTTTACTCAAAGTTGTTAACAGTTCATTTTTTGGTTTTGAGCATAATATTGCCAGTGTATCTCAGGCAGCCGCAATTCTTGGCCGAGCAACCTTACGAAATATGATTTTAGGCGCTGTAATATCAGGCGTTATATCCCGTATAAGTATTGATGTTTTCCCCATGGATGATTACTGGAATCACAGTGTGCGCACTGCCGTACTCACAAAACTACTGGCAAACCAGTTAAAAGGTCTGGATGCTGAGGCGCTTTTCATTGCGGGTTTAATTCATAATATCGGTAAACTGGTCATTGCACATGAGTTACCTAACGAATCGATGAGCATACAGCGCCATATTATTAATGATCAGCTTGAGACCCATATAGCTGAAATACAGTTACTTGGTTTTGATCACTGTGAAGTAGGGGCTGCTTTAATCGCTTACTGGGGGTTACCTGATATTTTTATCAATACGACCCGTTATCACAATTACCCGTCAGATACTGTTGATTACAAAATAGAAACGCTTGTAATATCAATTGCCTGCACCATTTCACACCTCTCATCAAGTGCTCAGGAGATTGATTTAGATACATTAATTGATGAGCATGAACACTGGTTAACTAGTGGGTTAACTAAAGAACAAATTATAGATACTGTTGAAAACCTGGAAGAGCATTTCAAACTGGCGATTTCTATTTTGTGATTCAGGGCCGCATTATGATGACTTATCCTGATGATGTTTGCATTTTTCTACGGCTCGCTTCTATAAATCGGCAGCTTAAACTACCCACTACGACATTAAGATGCCAGAGCATTACCCCTCACCTGTTTGGTGTTCGCGTATGATTTATTACTCGCTTTCCAGCCAAACTGACCACTCCATTGCCCATTCTTAAAATCTATATTTAACCAGCCCGGCACATAAGCTCCCTGTTTTTTTATGGTGAAATCTGTCACAGGGGGTGGACCAATATAATCACCAACCGGACAGCTTTTCGTCATTACCGTATTAAAGCGCACATAAACATTATCAGTTAATGACTGAGCATTCCGCAATACATCTGCGAGCTCATCTGCGGATAAATGCCACGCGCCTTCAATCTCCTGCTCACTATAAAATGCCAGTCGTTTGCCTAACAGGCAGCTGAAATAGATTTGAATTTCAATCACTAATACTGATGTCAGTTTCCGGCTCTGCTCTCTTGCCGCATTTGAGAGTTTTATATCGACCGTTTTATTATGGAATGTCAGCTGCTCACTCATACAACCTGCCCTTATTTATGTGTTCATTATCTGGCGTTTAATTCATGTTTTATCTTATAGCCTAACCTATCAAGTCAAATTTGTTTAGTAAACTTCTAAAACTAACTATATAATATTCATATATGAATAGCATGGATTGGGATGGGATACGATTTTTTTTGGCCGCTGCTGAAACTGGCAGCCTGTCTGCGGCTGCAAAAAAACTTGCAACAAACCAGCCCACCGTTGGGCGACATATCAATAGTCTTGAAGAATCTCTAGGTGTTAAATTATTTCAGCGCTCTGTTAAAGGATTGAGCCTGACAGAAGAAGGTAAGCGAATTCATGAAGAATCACAGCAAATCCAAAGCAGTGTCGTAAAAATTCAAAGAACAGTTCAAGCTGAAAGCGAAACCATAAGCGGCACCGTTAAACTCTCGCTGCCCGAAGGCATATGCCATGAAGCAATTATGCCTGTATTAGGTGTTTTTTATAAACAGTACCCTGACATTAAACTTCAACTAGATCTTTCATCTTCAAGTGCAAACCTGACTCGCGGTGATGCTGATATTGCAATTCGATTATTCAGACCCAAACAGGCCGATCTGGTGATTAAAAAATTAGGTGATATGCAAATGGGCTTATTTTCGTCAGATGAATATTCCAGAAACTTCGGTTCTCCCATCACCTTAGATGAACTTAAAAATCACCGGATCATTTCTTATGGTGATTTATTACATAACCTGCCTGAAAATCAATGGCTACTCAAACACTCAGATAAAACCTTAAACATAACAACTAGTGACAGCACAATTGCACGACTTAAAGCGACATTGTCGGGTTGCGGCATTTCGATACAGCCCGTTTTTTTTAAACGGGCTAATAACCCGTTAGTTCCCGTATTAGTATCTGAAAAAATACCCAGCCATGAAGTGTGGCTTGTTTATCACAAAGACTTAAGGCATTTATCTCGTATGCGTGTGGCGCTTGAGTTTTTATCTGCACACATGATTAAAATTTTAAGCCCGTAAAAAAATCAGATTATTTATTTTCTAAATAATCCTTATAATTCTTTTCATAATCATTTAAATTCTCCATTAATACTTTTCTATATTCCTGCGTCAAAAACTCAACTGCCAACTCTTTATCTTTTGCAAAATCTTCCAGATTTTTTGCTGTAGAGGCATACATAAATGAATTAAAACGAGCGGCTGAAAATAAAATAGATGTACTTACTTTTCCATTTTTATGTTTATCACACTGCTCATTGGCAAGCTCAATAAACTTATCTGTTATTTCCCAGAATTCTTCATCTCGGGTTTCTTTGGTCATAGGGGAGTTTCTCTTTTATAGTGTTTTGTATAAGCATTTATACAGCTTTATTTTAACTGAGCAAATATTAAATCATTTTCCGATTTTATTCTTTAGTGATTTTTATTTGGCTACAGATAAGCAATCTACTTCGTACGTTTCTGATTTGCAGGAGTACAGGCACATATCCATCGGAGAATTTGCCGTCCACTTCATATGGATTTAGGGTGCAATGTCCCCGATGAATATGTAACTCGGAGATAAAATCTAGCCGCCGGTATAAGACATAAACCTTAATACTTTTTCAGGATTTTCATTAAACTCATGTTTTTCTGGTTTCAAATCTATTGCTGTGCGAATGGCCTGTTCCAGCTCTTCATCTGTAATGCCTGCACGTAATAATGGACGTAATTCAAAATTATCCTCCTGACCCAGGCAGGTATAAATTGTGCCGTCTACAGACAGGCGCACCCGATTACAGGTTTCACAGAAGTGTTGCGATAAAGGCGTAATAAAACCAATATTAATATCGGTTCCCTGCACATTCATATAACGTGCCGGGCCACCACCGGGCATAACACCCGGTACCAGGTCAAAACTTTTTGCCAGGCGTTGCTTTATATCCTGAAGGTTTACAAATTTATCGGTGGCTTTACGTCCCATATCACCCACCGGCATGGTTTCTATAAAGCGTAGTGTAAATCCGTGTTTCGCACAAAACTCAACCATGCTTTCTACTTCATGATCGTTTGTATCTTTCATTAACACCATATTTACTTTTATAGGACTAAGGCCAGCCGCTTTCGCGGCCATTAAACCATCAACAACTTTTTCTAACTTGCCACCGGTTAATTCTTTAAACGTATCTGCATTTAAACTATCAAGGCTTACATTGATACGGCTGATACCCGCCGCTTTTAATTCCTCTGCATGTTTATTCATGCGAGTGCAATTAGTACTCAGTGATAAATCTTCTAAACCGGGAAGTGCAGATAATCGATGCGCAAGTTGTGGCAGGTTTTTTCTAACTAGCGGTTCGCCACCAGTTAAACGTATGCGGCGTGTGCCCATTCTTGCGAAAGCAGCTACCACTCTTTCAATCTCATCAAAGGTCAGCCACTCATCTGGCTCATGAAAATCTTTAAAGTGCTTAGGCATGCAATACGTACAGCGCAGATCACATCTGTCGGTAACGGATATACGAACATAATCTATGCTTCGTCCAAACTGATCTATTAATGCTGTTTCTGACATGACTGTCTACCTTGCGTAATACCTGCACATGAGTATGACCTGTTGAAGGTTGAAATGTTTCGACTCATTCTATAAGTATAAACAGAACAGATCATTGGGCCTGATCAAGAACGAGATACATATATAATATAAGATAAATCAAATATACGCTACATTACTCAGTGTAAGGTTATGTCACCGTTTGTCGAGTTAATTTTTTCAGCATAAATAACCTCTCACTCAAACGAACTATTACCGTTAGTTATAAAAACTCGTAAAAACAATGAGTTAGATAAAATAAAACTTTATTGCAATAGAAGCATATTGCGCTAAAACGCAGCCACAGCAGGCTTTCAACTATGTGAAGCGGATATTTCTATGCTATACCTCATATCCATTTAGTAATAATCAAATTTAAGCTAACTATTAAATTTAATAATATCCTATATAAGTATTTTATGATTAACTTAACAATCCTGATTAGCTTTATTGATTTCGATCAATATAATCGTTCGACACTTTAAAACAGGACTTTAGTATGACATCCAGTGTGATACATGATGCGACCAAACAACCCGTTGGCCGTATTGAAACCAAAAATACTACCTGCTATATGTGTGCTTGTCGTTGTGGTATTCGCGTAACATTGCGAGACAACGAAGTACGTTACATACAGGGCAACCCTGAACACCCTTTAAATAAGGGCGTAATCTGCGCTAAAGGCGCATCAGGCATAATGAAGCAGTACTCACCTGCTCGTTTAACGAAACCGTTATTGCGCAAGAAAGGCTCTCTACGTGGCGACTCTGAATTCGAGGAAATTTCCTGGGATAAAGCGTTCGACATTATGGAAGATCGCCTGGCAAATATTCGTGCTACAGATCCTAAAAAATTCACCTTAATCACTGGTCGCGACCAGATGCAGGCATTAACCGGTATGTTCGCGAAGAACTACGGTACGCCTAACTACTCGGCACACGGTGGTTTCTGCTCGGTTAATATGGCTGCCGGCATGATCTACTCTATCGGTGGTTCTTTCTGGGAATTTGGTGGTCCTGATCTGGAACGCTCCAAGCTGTTCATTATGATCGGCACAGCGGAAGATCATCACTCCAATCCGATGAAAATTGCCCTGTCTGAATTTAAACGTAACGGTGGTCGTTTTATTTCGATCAATCCGGTACGCACGGGTTACTCTGCGATTGCTGATGAATGGGTGCCAATTAAACCAGGTACTGATAATGCGTTAATTTTAGCGATCGTACGTGAGTTAATTGAAACCGGTTTATATGACCGTGAGTTTGTTAAAGATTACTCTAACTCAGGTCAGCTGGTTAACTGTGATGAAAATTCAGAACAGCACGGCATGTTCTATCGCATGGATATCAATGACCCTGAAGAGGGTTGTTTCGATCACCAGAATCAAATGTGGTGGGATCGTCATACAGACAAACCTGTTCGTACACACACTGAAGGAACCGATCCATTCTTAATGGGTGAGTTCACTATGGAAGATGGCACGCCGGTTAAACCTGCATTCCAGCTTCTTAAAGAATCAGTTGAAGAATACACACCTGAATGGGCTGCTTCTGTTACGGGCATTCCAGCTGAAACAATTCGTCGTCTGGCCCATGAAATGGGCATAGTGGCACGTGATGAGAAAATTGAATTACCGATTGCCTGGACTGACACATGGGGTCGTGAACATGCTTCTGTAACCGGTAACCCGGTTGCCTTCCACGCAATGCGTGGCCTGGCTGCTCACTCTAATGGTTTCCAGACTATTCGTGGTTTATCTATCTTAATGTCGATACTGGGCACCATTGATCGCCCGGGCGGATTCCGCCATAAAGCACCATTCCCGCGCCCAATTCCACCCTGCCCTAAAACACCAAAAGGGCCAGAAGGCGTTAAACCCAATACACCATTAGGCGGTATGCCACTTGGCTTCCCCGCATCACCTGAAGATTTATTTATTGACGATAAAGGTGAGCCGGTTCGACTGGATAAAGGCTTCTCATGGGAGTTCCCATTATCTGCTCACGGCTTAATGCACAATGCTATCACCAATGCATGGCGCGGCGACCCGTACAAAGTTGATACGATGATGATTTTCATGTCTAACATGGCATGGAACTCAACCATGAACACCACCGATGTTCGTGGCATGTTGAACGACAAAGATGAAGATGGTGAATACAAAATTCCATTCTTAATTGTCTCTGATGCATTCCACTCAGAAACCGTTGCATTTGCTGATCTGGTGCTTCCAGATACAACTTATCTTGAGCGTCACGATGTTATGTCAATGCTTGATCGTCCTATTTCAGAATTTGACGGCCCGGTTGATTCAGTTCGTGTTCCGGTTGTTCCACCTAAGGGTGATTGCAAACCATTTCAGGAAGTTTTAATTGAACTGGGTTCACGTTTGAAATTACCCGTATTCGTTAATGATGATGGTTCACGTAAATATCGTAACTACCCTGAGTTCATTACCAACTTTGAAACTGAGCCGGGTTCTGGTATTGGTTTCCTTGCTGGCTGGCGCGGTAAAGGTGGCGAGAAATTCATGAAAGGTGAACCGAATCCGAACCAGTGGGAAATGTACGAAAAGAATAACTGTGTTTACCAGTATCACTTACCGGTTTCTTATCAGTACATGCGTAACTGGAACCAGGGTTACTTAACCTGGGCACAGGATCACCGTTTAACACGTTACGATGAACCGATTAATATTCATATTTATTCTGAAGTTCTGCAGAAGTTCAGATTAGCTGCACAGGGTAAACGCCCTGGTCGTCAGCCACCTGATCATTTACGTGCACGTGTTGAAGAACACTTTAATCCGCTACCTTTCTACTCTGAAACATTAGAAGGTAAGTTAACGGATAAACAGAAGTACCCGATTAATGCATTAACTCAGCGTCCGATGGCGATGTATCATTCATGGGATTCTCAGAACGCCTGGTTGCGTCAGATTCATGCACATAACTATATGCATGTGCATCCATCGTTAGGTGAGAAACATAACTTTAAAGATGGCGACTGGATTTACGTTGAATCAATGCACGGTAAAGTACGTTGCATGGCCCGTTTCTCTGAAGCGGTTGAGCCGGGCACTATCTGGACATGGAATGCGGTAGGAAAAGCAAAAGGCGCCTGGAACTTAAGTGATGATGCAAATGAATCACAACAGGGCTTCCTGCTTAACCACTTAATTGCGGAAGAGCTGCCTAAGAATGAATGTGGTGAACACATATCTAACTCTGACCCGGTAACGGGACAGGCTGCATGGTATGACGTACGTGTACGTGTTTATAAAGCAGAAGATGATGCGGACCACACACTGCCTCAGTTTAAATCAATGAAAGTTTTACCGGGTATGAATATACGCCGTAAATGGCAGGGTTTCTTTGCCGGTAAATTTGACAAGAAGGGAGCTAAATAATGACTCAGCTAGCTCTGATAATAGACCTGAATGTTTGTGTAGGCTGTAGTGCCTGCGTAACATCCTGTAAAGAATGGAATACATCTGGCCCTGCGGGTTTTATGTCTGATGACAACCCATACCAGAAAGATCCAACCGGTACTTTCTTTAACCGTGTACAAACTTATGAAGTGGGTGAGTTTCCAAAAACGGAAACGGTTCACTTTCCAAAATCATGTTTACATTGTGAAGAGCCTCCCTGCGTTCCTGTGTGCCCAACGGGTGCCAGTTACAAACGCGAACAGGATGGTATTGTTCTGGTTGATTACGATAAGTGTATCGGCTGTAAATATTGTTCATGGGCCTGCCCTTATGGCGCTCGTGAAATCGATGAACACCAGAAAGTAATGAAAAAATGTACTTTATGTGTTGATCGTATTTATGATGAATCTTTACCCGAATCTGAGCGCAAGCCGGCCTGTGTATTAGCCTGCCCGACTAACGCACGTTTATTTGGTGATGTACATGATGCTCATTCAGATGTATCTGAATTAATTCGTGATGCAGGTGGTTACCAGCTTATGCCTGAATGGGGCACCAAGCCTTCTAACCATTATTTACCTCGCCGTAAAAACAAAATTACGATTCATAAAGATGAACTGGTTCGTGTTGATAATCCGCTTAATAAAGAGCAGAAAGAACACCATAAACCGGTTGATGGTTCGGTACTTGATGATAACTCATTCATCTAACCCCATCGCGAGCTAAAGCTGCGCTCCTACATCAAGTAATTAATACATGTAGGAGTTAGCTTTAGCTGACGATCGGTGTACCCAAACTTTATGTATACGCAAATAATTTAACAAACTAAGGAGAGAATTATGCATCCCGCATTTTCTGTCATATTTTTAACAACATTAATCGGTGCAGGACAGGGTTTATTTCTGGCGCTGTTTTCAACACAGGTTTACTCTGAATTTGATCTGTTACCCGGTATTGGTGACACCAACTTCTACGGTATCGGTGCAGCTATCTCACTAGCGCTATTAATAGGTGGTTTAGTTTCATCAATATTTCATTTAGGGCACCCTGAACGCGCATGGCGCTCGGCTGCACGCTGGAAAACTTCATGGTTATCTCGTGAAGTTATTGCATTACCCACTACAATGGCTGCCGTTTTCGCATATGGCCTTATCCATCTTATGGGGCTTGATAGCATTGCTTTCACTCATGGTGAAATCAATTTAAGCATGAGTCTGTTTGTTGGGGTTTTTGCTGTTATCGCCACCTTTGCATTATTTCTTTGCACTGCAATGATTTACGCCTGCATTAAGTTTTTACAGGAATGGTCTAGCCCATTAACTGTTATTAACTACTTTCTGTTTGGAACTGCTTCGGGTTTTACATTAGCAACTGCACTATCAAGTTACCTCGGCCTTACTGAACAGACACTGTTTCTTGGTGGCTGGGCAATTGCATTGACGGTTCTTGTTTTTATTACCCGCTCTGCATCTCTTTACCGAAATAGCCGCATAAAACATAAATCATCTATCCAGACCGCAATTGGTGTTCGCCATAACAAAATTGAGCAGAAATCACAGGGTGCGATGGGTGGCTCATTTAATACTCGCGAATATTTTCATGGCAAGACAGCGATGTTTCTAAAATCCATTAAATTTATTTTTATGATTTTAGTATTCCCTGTTCCTTTGGTTATGCTTTCTGCTGCAATGTCTAATGGAAATACAGAGGTATTACTGGCTGCATTCCTGATTCAGTACCTCGGACTGGTAGCTGAACGCTGGCTCTTCTTTGCACAGGCAAATCATCCACAAAATATTTACTACCAAACTGTCTAGTCAATCCCAGAAAACACAGCATAACTCTATGCTGTGTTTTTTTTCGCCTGTAGATTGTGTATGATGCGCTTGTGCGAACTATTCACTGAATAAACAATCACACATATGTAATAACACTCTTTAATCCAGGAAACACTATGTTAAAAAAGATAGCATTTGCAATTACTCTTCTCGCTATATCAGCACAAAGTCACTCTCGTGGCATTGATATCAAGCTTGCAGATGAAATGGCTGAATTCACCTACCTGACAGAATCATCAACATTTGGCTACGGCGGTGCAGATATTGGTTTTGGTATATTGTTTACGGAAGATGATGATTATCAGATAAATGCTGGCATTATGGTTACTGGTAACCCGGCCGGAAATAACAAAGCACTTCAGTTTGGTGTTGGTGGTAAGCTGGTATTTGTAACACTGGATGCAGCAAATGAAGATGCGGGCGCTGTCGCGATTGCAGGTCAGTTACGCTATATCATTGCATCAGAAATGCCTATCGCATTTGTAGTCGGCGCCGCTTTCGCGCCTAGCGTTACCTCGTTCAGTGGTGCTGACCAGTACAGCGAATTCGAATTTGCTATCGAACTTGAAGTAACCCCAAGCGCAAGAGCATATTTAGGATATAGAAACATTGAGTATGAATTTGATGGTGGCGGAGAATTTGAATTAGACGATGGCGCACATATTGGCGTTAAATTTGAATTTTAAAACCCAGATGTAACAGTTTGTTAGTGCATAACAAAATTACGCACTAACAAACTTAAAATTTTCCTGATGCCTGTAAATCCGCATGATAGGACGATCGAACCATAGGCGCACTCGCAACCTGCTCAAACCCCATCTCTTCTGCCAGGACTTTATACTCTTCAAATTCATCAGGCGTCACAAAACGCTTAACCGGCAAATGATGCAATGTTGGCTGCAAATACTGCCCCAGTGTTAACATCGTGACACCATGTTCACGTAAATCTTTTAACACATCGAGAACTTCTTCTTTTTCTTCACCCAGACCTAACATCAAACCTGATTTAGTCGGCACATCTTTACAGACGTCACCAAAGGTTCTTAATAAATCTAACGAGCCCTGATAATCTGCACCGGGACGACACTCTTTATATAATCGAGGCACTGTTTCTAAATTATGATTTAACACATCAGGTGGTGATATTTTCAAAATATCCATAGCAACATCAACACGACCACGAAAATCAGGTATCAGCGTTTCAATTTTTATCTGTGGATTCTGTGCACGAGTTTTTTCTATGCATTCTACAAAATGAGCTGCACCGCCATCACGTAAATCATCTCGATCTACTGAGGTAATAACAACGTATTTTAATTGCATTGCCTGAATTGTATCTGCCATATTTTGTGGCTCTTCTGTATCAAGCGGTAAAGGCCGACCATGGCCCACATCACAGAACGGACAACGGCGAGTGCATATTTCACCCATAATCATAAATGTAGCTGTGCCATGACCAAAACATTCACCTAAATTGGGGCAGGATGCTTCTTCACAAACGGTAAATAATTTTTGCTCACGTAGAATTTTTTTAAGACGTTTTACATTTGGATCAGTTGGCGCTTTAGCTCTAATCCATTCAGGTTTGCGCGGCATTTTTTCAGTTTTTTCTATCTTCACAGGAATACGCGAAACTTTTTCAGCACCGGTCTGCTTTACACCTGCAACAACTTTATTCTTGCTCATAATTTCTGTTCACTAATATTTACAATATTTAACTGCAGACATAATTCACTCATTATCTTCCAGGTAACCTGCTGCATACTCATGGGTCTACCCAGTTTCTTCAAGCTAGTCACTTTTAAATCAGAATATCCACATGGATTTATTCTATCAAAATCTGACAGATCCATTTCCACATTCAAACTAAGCCCATGGTAACAACCCTTTTGCTTAAACCTTAAACCCAGTGCGGCAATTTTTTCACCATCAACATATACACCCGGGGCTTTAGGGTCTGCATTCGCTTCTATTCCTAATTTGGCTAAAAATTTAATAACTGCAGTTTCTAATGCGGTAACGATCTGGCGCACCCCCATGCCTTTACGTTTCACATCAATCATTACATACGCAATTAATTGACCGGGCGCATGATAGGTAACCTGGCCACCTCGGTCAGACTGGACGACTGGAATATTTTCCGGGTTGAGTAAATGCTCAGATTTACTATTGGTACCTAAAGTAAAAACTGCGGGATGCTCTAAAAACCAGATTTCATCTGCAGTATTTTCATCACGCTGAGCATTGAACTCCTGCATTTTTACCTGAGTTTCTGCGTAGTCTTTAACGCCGAGATATTTGATGATTGCAAATTGATCTAGTGGCTGTGACATTATAATTGAAAAGGGAAAATAAAACTTACAGGCAATATAAAACGTGATCGCACGCTGTCAGCTCAATATACAAATTATCAAGATGATCTTTACTATGAGCAGTGAAAGTAATTGTGATACTGGTAAACTTACCCTTACTACTCTGATTAAATTTAACCGCTCCTTCAGATAATTCATTCACATGACGATTTACTATTTCCAGCACGGCTTTTTCGAGTTCATCACCCGTACGGCCCATCGCTTTAATAGGAAATTCACAGGGAAACTCAAAACAGGTTTCCTGCTCTTCATCATAAAACACATCTTTTGGATCTATCTTTTTTCTGCTCATGCCTTAATACCGTTAACTCGATTCACCAGACCTGAGTTTTACTTTATAAGCCTGATAAATATCTATCATCTTCTCCCATATGGGGCCAGACTGACCATTTGCAACAGGTTTACCATTAAGTAAGACAACCGGCATTATTTCCTTAGTTGAGCTGGAGAACCATATCTCGGAGGCAGATAATAATTCCTCTTCGGTAAAATCACGCTCTTCATAAGCCACGCCATTTTCGGCCGCTAATTCAATAATCAGATCACGAGTAATACCAGGCAATAAACGAGAGCCTGTAGGCGCTGTCACCAGCATGCCGTTTATCACTGCAAACACATTACTGGCTGCACCTTCGGTCACCAGCCCGTCATTAATTAAAATCGCTTCTGCCGCTTCATTATCATGCGCCTGCTGACGCAATAATATATTACCTAACAGTGAAATTGACTTAACGTTACAGGCCTTCCAGCGAATATCATCCAGTGTAATAGCTGCAACACCAGAACGTAACTCTTCCTTATCCACCGGTACCATCTCACTAACCATCATAAACACGGTCTGATTAACTTCATCAGGAAAACCATGATTACGTTTTGCTGCAACACCACGTGTTACCTGTAAATAGACATATTTATCTTCACCAGGTCCGGTATTCGGGTTATCCGCTAAGAGTTTTTCTGTTATTTCCAGCCATTGCTCATTTGACAGGGGATTTTCAAGACGAATAGCATCCAGACTATTCTGTAAGCGCTGCATATGCTCCTGCATTCTCAACAGACGACCACCATAAGCGGGAATGACTTCATACACACCATCTGCAAACAAAAAACCTCTATCAAGCACAGAAATCTTTGCCTGATCAAGAGGTAGATACTCACCATTTAAATAAACAATAGACATGTATATAAACCTGATGTTTTAAATTTTACTTAAATAACTGAATAATGTGATCTTTACCACGTTGCCACAAACTACCTTCACCAATTGACTGTAATGCGATTAATGGTTGTGAAATTATTTCTTTACCTTCTAATTTTATACTAACAACGCCAAGCTGTTGACCTTTTTTAACAGGTGCTTCAATACTATTGTTAACATCAATCACCGCATCCAGTTTTTTGTATTGTCCTCTTGGAATAGTAACAACCAGATCTTCGCTTAGACCCAGATCCAGGTTTTCACTCTCTCCCATCCAGATACGGGCTTTATTAAGTGTTTCACCTGCACTGTACAATTTATTACTTTCATAAAATCGAAAGCCATAACTCAATAATGACTGGCTAACATTTTCTCTGGCTTTTTCACTTTTAGTTCCCAGAACAATCGAAATCAAACGCATATCTTTACGCTGAGCCGATGCAACCAGACAATAACCTGCAGATTCTGTATGACCGGTTTTAAATCCATCTACACTTTTATCACGCCACAATAATTTATTACGGTTATATTGTTTAATACCATTGTAAGTAAACTGCTTTTCTTTATAGCGCTGATAATGCTCTGGAAACTCTCTAATTATTGCACTTGCCAGTTTTGCCAGATCGGCCGCTGTTGTTATATGATTTTTATTGGGCCAGCCTGTTGCATTAACAAAATTAGTGTCTGTCATTCCCAGTTGCTGCGCATACTGATTCATATAATCTGCAAATGTAGATTCACTGCCCGCAATATGCTCTGCCAGTGCAACGGTTGCATCATTACCCGATTGAATAATCAGACCTTTCAATAAGTTTTCAACAGATACTTTTTTACCCACTTCAATAAACATTTTTGAGCCTTTCATTTTCCAGGCTTTTTTACTGATAGTGACATCTTCTTCAAGCGTCAGTCGTCCAGATTCGATTTCCTTATAAATAACATATGCTGTCATTAATTTGGTAATACTGGCCGGCTCAACTTTTTTATTAATGTTTTTTTCAGCTAATATTCGACCGCTATTAAAATCAACCAGAAGAAAACTTTTAGCGGCAAGCTTAGGAGGGGAAGGCACTGGCGCAGCCTGCACCACAGCAAATAGAGTACCAACAACTAATATTAACGTTGTAAAAAGCGCGTTCATTGTAATTTTTTTCATCTTAATATTTTTTAGCCTGTCTTTTCTGTGGAGTTAGTCAACAATGACACGGGCCTTATCCAGGCCTATTTCATTTAATTCATTTATAACCTGATATGCCAGATCAACATTTGGAATAGGCCCTATACGAACCCGGTATAATTTTTTACCATCATTTTCAATTACGTGCACTCGTACACTGGGTATCTTTTTATCACGCAAATTACCCGCCATCTTTTCAGCAGCCGACTCACTTCCCATTGCTGCTACCTGCACATGTATTTTACCACCCGTATTAATTTCCTCTGGCAAAACAACTTCACTGGTTTTCAAATCTAGCGCTGACGTATTAATTACACGAAGGCTAACTGGCCCAGTGCCGGTTGCAGAAATACCCAGTTTACGAGCTGCGGCATAAGATAAGTCAATAACCCTGCCTTCATGAAAAGGCCCGCGATCATTCACTTTTAAAATAACTTTTCGCCCATTTCCGGTGTGCGTGACTTCAACATATGTGGGAAGCGGCAACGTTTTATGTGCCGCAGTCATTGCATACATATTGTATGGCTCTCCACTGGAAGTTTTTCTACCGTGAAATTTTGTACCATACCAGGATGCAATACCCTTCTGCGTAAAACCATTAGAGCTTTTTAAAACATGATAGGTTTTACCACGCACCGTATAACTTGGCATATTGCCATAACGACTTAATGGTTCATTTGCAGGAATGGCATCCGGCGTATCATCTCGAATGTAATCATCCGGCGCACTATCACCTGTAACACAACCGACTAGATTGAGACTGAACGCCAGTAAAAGAAAACGGTAAAAAACTTTATTTATTGGCATTTAACTGCGCATTATACTTTTCTGATACGGCCTGACTAAGCTGATATACAGCCATTGCATACAGTGGGCTGTGATTGTATCGGGTAATGACATAAAAGTTATTCAGTGTCATCCAGTATTCGTCACCCTGTTTGCCATTCAGCTTTAGTAAAGTCGCCCGTTCTGTACTATTAAATTGATCAACCGGTACTACACCCGCTTTTTTATATTCAGCTACGGTTTTTTTAGGCTTAACGTCTTTACTGCCTAATTTTTTAGATGCTTCCTTAACCGATGCTCGACTCGCAACAGGCTGATTTTTCACCCAACCATGTTTTTTAAAATAATTAGCAACACTTCCAATTGAGTCTTCAGAACCTTTCCAGAAATTACGTACACCATTGCCATCAAAATCAACAGCATAATGCCTGAAACTACTCGGTATAAACTGAGGCATTCCCATTGCACCAGCATAAGATCCTTTTAGAGAAACCGGATCAAGTTTTTCTTCTCGAGTCATCAACAAAAATTGCACTAACTCTTTTCTAAAAAACTTTTCTCTTCTGTCTCTTCTTTCCTGTGTGGTGTTTTCAATAGGGTAATCAAAGCCTAATGTTGTCAGCGCGTCCAGCACTAGATAGTTACCCGCTCGTTTACCGTAATATGTTTCCACGCCTATTATTGCAACTAGAAACTCAGCTGGCACACCATATTCTTTTTCAGCTCTTGCTAAAACAGCAGCATTATCACGCCAAAACTTTACACCTTTATTAATACGACTATCAGTCATGAAAATCTTGCGGTATTTACCCCAGGTTAACTCACCTTCCGCAGTGCGTGAAATCGCTTTAATTGCTGTTTTCTGTTTTTCAACACCGGACATCCACTTACTCATAAGCGTTTTATCGAAGCCGTGCTCTTTATGCATCTTTACAATAAACTGCTGCACATCTTCTCGCTGAGTGTAACTGGCATTAACACTAACGGGCAGTAAACAAAGAAATAATGTACTTACAGTGAGTTTTTTTAACATTGATAATTTTTTCATATATATTTTAATTTCTATTGGCTTATCGGCATTGACTTACTTGGACCATAATTTCCGGTGAGAGTTTATTGACATTAACATGCCAAAACTGGCCATTAATGTCACCATTGAGGTTCCACCATAACTGATCAATGGCAATGGTACCCCAACCACCGGCAAAATACCTGATACCATTCCCACATTTACAAATAAATAAACAAAAAAAGTCAGACTTAAACTACCACCCAACAGGCGCGCATAGGTATCCTGCCCCTGCACTGCAATCATTAATCCGCGAATAATTATAAATCCATATAACACCAGCAATAACAAACCACCTAACAGGCCGAATTCTTCTGCAAATACAGCAAATATAAAGTCTGTTGACTGCTCGGGTAAAAAATTGAGATGAGACTGACTACCGTTAAGCCAGCCACGCCCATAAACTCCGCCAGAGCCAATTGCAATTTGCGACTGAATGATATGGTAACCCGCGCCAAGTGGGTCACGCTGCGGATCGAGCAGGGTCATAACACGACTCTTCTGATAATCATGCATAAAATGCCATAATACCGGTAACATTGATGCGGCCAGCACACTCATACCAATCATAAGACGCCAACTTAAGCCTCCCAGAAACAGCACGAAAAAACCTGCTGCAAATATAAGTAGCGAAGTACCAAGGTCTGGTTGTCTGGCAATCAAAAACGTGGGCACCAGTATTAAAACCACCGCAACACCCAGTGTGCTCCATGAAGGTGGCAACGGTTTTTCCGCAAAATACCAGGCTATCATCATAGGGGTTACCAGCTTCATCATTTCAGATGGCTGAAACCGTATAAAACCCAGATCTAACCAGCGCTGCGCACCTTTACCCATATCACCCATCACCAGCACAAGCACGAGTAGAATCACCCCGGCTATATACATCCAGGGAGACCAGAAACGCAATGTTGACGAAGGTATTTGGGCAATAATCAACATCACAAATACAGCCAGGCCTATTCGCGTAAGCTGGCGATTCATCAGCGCTGATGATTCATCACCGGCACTATATAACACCACTAGCCCCAGCAACATCAGGATTCCTATGCCAAGCAGCAGAACATGATCCATGTGCAACAAACGTAAAAGCCGCAAACTGAAACTGGGGTAATAATACTTATCCTGAATTTTATTCACTTACTGATATTTCCTTTCTTATTGCGTTCCCATTCATCAATAACCTTACGTGCAATAGGAGCTGCCACACTACTACCATGACTACCATTTTCAGCAATCACCGCCACGGCAATTTCTGGATTTTTATAAGGAGCAAAAGCAATAAATAAGGCGTGGTCACGTAATTTTTTGGCAATTGTTTCTTCGTCATACTCTGCATCCTGTGCAATACCAAATACCTGTGCTGTACCTGTTTTTCCTGCAATTTTGTAATTCAGCCCATAACCCGAGCTTCTCGCTGTTCCTCTTACACTATGAACCACACTTACCATACCTTTTATAGCGTGCCGCCAGTTACTTTCACGCTTAAGTTTAACCGGCTCCTTTGCGGCCCAGTTAATTACCACTTTCTCCTCATTACCCGGCTCACCGATCTTCTTTAACAGATGAGGTGGATGCACCTCACCACGCATACCAAGAATAGAGGTTGCACTTGCCAGCTGTAACGGTGTAGCTAACATATAACCCTGTCCTATTCCCGTTATAAGCGTTTCTCCCGGAAACCAGATTTTATTCTTTACACGTTTTTTCCACTCTCTTGATGGCAACAACCCCGAGCGCTCCCCGAGTAAGTCAACACCGGTTTTCTCACCAAAGCCAAACGGTTGTAAAAAATCATGAATACGATTAATACCCATACGATAAGCCAGCTCATAATAATAAACATCACAGGACTGCTCGATTGATTTATTCAAATCAACAAGACCATGCCCTTTCTTTTTCCAGTCTCGATACTTACGATCGTCATTAGGTAACAGGTAATGCCCTTTGCAATCAATAGTCTCCTTATGCCCTATTGATCTGCTCTCCAGACCACCCAGGCCTACAAAAGCTTTTACAGTTGATCCCGGAGGGTACTGTCCCTTAATTGATCGATTAAATAAAGGCCGGTCAGGCGAGTCACGTAATCGTTTGTAATCTTTGTGACTAATTCCATGAACAAATAAATTGGGGTCAAACGATGGCAAACTAACCATCGCCAGTATTTCGCCTGTATGCGGCTTCATTACCACTACTGATCCATTAAAACCTTCTAGCGCTTTCTCCGCCACTTTCTGTATGCGTGCATCAAGCGTCAGCCATAAATTATTACCCGGTAACGGGGGTATTTTATCCAGTACGCGCAACTCACGCCCCTGAACATTAACCTCTATATTTTCATAACCAACCAATCCGTGAAGCTGATCTTCATAATAACGCTCAAGCCCGTTCTTCCCGATATGAGTTGTACCTTTATAATTTGTTTCATCAACACGCTTTAATTCTTTTTCATCAATACGCCCTACATACCCCACCACATGAGCCATGCTTTTTGCCAGCGGATAGTAACGCCCCAGCCGAGCATTAACTTCCACACCGGGAAACCGATGCCTGTTCACCGCCAGCCTGGCGACTTCTTCTTCAGATAACTTGGTTCGCAACGGAATCGCTTCAAATTTTCGACTACGCTTTAGCAACCGATCAAAACGTTTCAAAACATCTTCATCCAGCGCAACAATCCGCCCCAGCTCAAACAATGTTTCCCGCATATTTTTAATTTGTTCGGGAATAAGCTCTAACTGATATGAGGGTCTGTTTTCAGCCAGAACCACACCATTACGGTCATAAATCAACCCCCGGTTAGGCACTAATGGAGTAAGGCGTACGCGGTTATTTTCTGACAGTGATGAAAAATGACTAAACTCAAAAAATTGCAAATAAACCAGACGAGACAACAGCACCAGCAATAACAGCACACTAAATATCGCAGCCACCAGTGCTCGCCGCTTAAATAGCAGTGCTTCTAGCGTATGGTTTTTAATTACTGCACGACGAGACATTTAGTAAACTACAAAGCCTTTATGTTCATATTAAGAACATGGAATAACGTTTATCTTTTTGAATACTATTCATACTGGAGAAATACAAATAGTTAACCCAGTGTACGATTATAACGATTAATACTACCAAGAATTTCTTCATGGGCACGATCTGTACCGACCCAGCTCTCAACTTTTACCCACTTTCCTGATTCCAGTGCTTTATATTGCTCAAAAAAATGCGTGATCTGGCCTAACATATCATCATGTAAATCCTGAGGTGACTCCACATCATCATACAGTTTAGTCAGCTGCTTAACGGGAACCGCAAGTATTTTATGATCTTCACCTGCTTCATCCACCATTTCCAGCATGCCAATAGGTCGACAACGAATAACCGAACCAGAGATAAGAGGCACAGGTGTTACCACTAGAACATCAACCGGATCACCATCTTCGGAAAGCGTATGGGGAAGGAACCCGTAATTACACGGATAAAACATGGCCGTTCCCATAAACCGGTCAACCGTCAGCGTTCCACTGTCCTTATCAACTTCATACTTTACCGGCGGTCCATGAGCCGGTATCTCAATAACAACATTAATATCACGGGGTACATCTTCACCTAATGGGAGATTATCAAGATTCATATGATTCTTACCTTATGATTGCAACTCATGAGAGTTTTTTCAGAATTATTTCTGATAATTTTGGATTATATCAAGAAGCAGCACCAGAGAATACTCGACATCTTCTGCGCATTGATTACAATCCCTTGACTATTAAGCCATTAATCTAGAAAAATCCTGAACAACCTGTAACAGGGGGGAGAAAAAGGATATGAGACTCGTACTACTAGGGGCACCCGGCTCCGGTAAAGGCACACAAGCCAAATTATTAGTTGATAAATTAAATATTCCACAAATATCAACCGGTGATTTACTACGCGCAGCTGTAGAAGCACAAACGCCACTAGGCAGACAGGCCAAGACCATTATGGATGCAGGCCAACTCGTTCCTAATGATCTGGTACTGGGCATGATTCGAGAACGCCTGAATAGCCCTGATGCTATGAACGGATTCATTCTGGATGGTTTCCCCCGTAATCTGGAACAGGCTCAGGAACTAGACCAATTACTGACAGGCATGTCCATGCCAATTCAGAAGTCTATTTTAATTGACGTAGATTTCGATATTCTTATGCAACGACTCACCGGACGATTAACCTGTGAAGACTGTGGCGAAGTATTTAATACCTTCACTAACCCACCGGCACTTGATGAAGAATGCGATAAGTGCGGAGGCAAATTACATCACCGCTCTGACGATAATGAAGAAACTATTGGTAAACGCTTACGGGTGTACGAGACACAGACCCAACCCGTTGCTGATTTTTATAAGAATCAGGGCAAACTATCTGTAGTAGAAGGTAAAGGCGATATTAAAGATATCTTTGCCGACATGCAGAAAGCTTTAATCAGCGCTCGCCCTGCAACCGGTTTAAATTCAACGGCAACAGCTGAGCCAGTAAAAGCGCCAGAAGCAAGGCCGGCTCCGACTGAAATCCCAGTAACTGAAAAGCCGACACCGATGGAAACCCCCATAGCTGAAAAACCGGTGATTGAACCAGTTAAGACAATTGAGCCTACACCTGCTCCAGCTTCCACGAAAAAACCGGTTATCCTTAAGAAGACCAAACCAGCAGCCGGGAAAAAGACAAAAGTCAAAAAAGCAGTTACGAAGAAAGCACCTGTTAAAAAGGCTACAAAGAAAGCGGCTTCAGGCAAATCGGCGATTAAAAAGAAGAGCGCTGCAAAGAAAAAGCCGATTATTAAAAAGAAACAGAGCAAACCCGTAAGTGACCAGGACCTACTTAAGCAATTAAAAGCAGAGCTGAAATTAGTAAATGCTGAAATTACTTTAACTGAAAAACGGAACAAGACACTTACCAGCATTGAACTGAATAAGGACTTGATTCGTAAGCAATTTTCAGAAAAACTTCAAAGAGATATGAAGAAAGCCCTGAAAAAAATCAAATAATTTGACCACTTAACCTGCAAACTAGACAAAGGCCGCCCGCTATTAGCGGTCTTTGCCTTAGTGTAAATATATTCGACAAGCCACTTATTCATATCTTGTTGTTTTTTATTAAAAAAAACAACTTTAAATCACTGCCTCAGATAAGTGTAAACTAATTCGTCACATGAGGGATTACGCATAACCAATTGTTTTTTATGAATTTTATTTAAAGCGCCCTTGAGGTGCACACACAATTATTTACACTAAATATTTAGCAATTTCATCATGTTTTTATAACTTATTGTTTCCTAAACGTTTATCCAAAGTGGAATACTCTATGCTTTAGCTAACCCTTACCTGCATCATACCGAGCCATTCATTTGGGTGAGCAGTTAAAATGATAAAAAAACATGGAAGATACGACTCACAGACTAAACTATGAGCGATATTTGCAAACGGAGCCACGCAATTTTAAGTTTAACTTTGTTAATGGACGTTTATTATGTGGTCAAATACTATACCCGCATCAGGAAGAATGCTGTGCCTGATATTTGCTCTAAGCCCCCTCTGTGTCAACGCTGAAATAACAACACACACAACAGCATTAAACACATCATCTGTTATTAACCAGTCGAACCCGCTAATGGTTTACCAGCAGGCTCTGGATTATTTACTGGGCCGAAATGGTGCCGTAAAATCAGCCGAAAAAGCAGCCGGCCTGTTTAAAACACTAGCCGAACAAAACTGGAGCTCAGCTCAGCATATGTTAGGAAACATGTATTTACGCGGCAAAGGTGTGGAAAAAAATGATTTACTTGCATACAAATGGTTAAGCCTGGCCTCAAAAAACAATTTACAACTAGCTAAAGCTATTCACAACAAACGTCGTCAATTATACGAAAACCTACAAAATAACCTTTCCTTACAGTCACTCAACAAGGTCGAGACATGGATTACCGAATGGGAACCCACTAAAACCAGAACACAGTTAAACTAAAAAGACTGCACTTCGTAACGAAAAAGACACCCTCTCAGGGTGTCTTTTTTATCAATATCTTTCCACCACATCACTGATGTGATTTATGCATCTTTCTCAGCTTCAGCTGCAGCTGCAATATCAGCCTTTACTTTTTCCATATCCAGCTCTTTCACCTGCTGTATAACCTGCTCAAGACCCGCCGCAGGTAACATACCCGCCTCAGAAAAGAGCACTATCTGCTCACGAAAAATCATCAATGTTGGAATTGAGCGTATCTGAAAATGGGCCGCAATCCCCTGCTGATCTTCAGTATTCACCTTGGCAAACACAATATCAGGATGCTTTTCTGAGACCTCTTCATAAATAGGACCAAAAGACTTACAGGGACCACACCATGGCGCCCAAAAATCGATAATAACAATATCATTATCAACTACAGTTTTTTCCAGCGATTCTTCGTTTAACTCAACAGTTGCCACAGGTTTATCTCCGATAGATAGTGAGGGACAGATGGATCCTGCAGCAGTATCTACCGACCGGACCCTATAATTTTATTTTCTAAATATTAACATTAACTTATATTGAGATCGAGCTAGATTATTCAAGGTTATTCATGTTTTTTAAGCAAATATAATCTTTAATTAGAAGTACAGCTCCTTTATAAGCAACCATATGCCAACACAAACCTGCCATAATCCGAATTTAACACTCGTCATAGATCAGGGATCACATGCAAGCCGCATCGTATTATTCTCTGAAACAGGTGAGCTGATCTACCTGAAATCTATCCGTATTTCTACTCACTCTACAAAAGAATCCATTCATCACAATATTTATGAGCACGATGCAAACGAAATACTGCTATCTATTCAGACTTTACTAGAAAACATCCCTTCAGAGTTAAGCCACAATATTACATGCTGCGGTTTGTGCACACAACGCTCAACGATTGTTGCCTGGCATAAAACAAGTGGTGAGACACTATCACCGGCAATAAGCTGGAGAGACACACGCTGCCAGCCATTAATAGACAAACTCACGCCGTCCGCGAATGAAATCAGGAAAATATCCGGCTTGCCATTATCAGCTCATTATTCAGCAGGAAAAATGAGCTGGTTATTAAACAACAATAAAACAGTTAAAAGCGCATGTGATAACAGTCAACTCTGTATCTCTCCTCTTGCCAGCTACCTGATATTTCACCTACTCAAAGAAAAAACCATAAAAATTGATCACAGCAATGCTCAACGCTGCCAGCTATTCGACATTCAGAAACTGAGCTGGTCTGATAAATTATTATCGCTCTATAAAATTGAAAAAAACATCCTCCCGAAATGTGTACCCGTCATTTATAACTATGGTGAGCTTAAATTCAATAATATTCCATTAACTACCGTATGCGGTGACCAGAATGCTGTTTTATACGCATACCCTGCTTTGCCTGAAAGCACAGCCCTGATCAACATAGGTACAGGCGCATTTATATTATCAACATCTTCCGAGTCTCATACAAATTCGCCCAGATTACTACACACTATCGCTAGCAGTGACACCGAAAAGGCCAACTACATTACAGAGGGTACCGTTAATGGCGCGGGGTCGGCAATTAGCTGGGCTCAAAAAAAATACCCCTGTGAAGACGTTTTTACTCAACTCCCTGACTGGTTGGAAAAGGTTAAATCTCCACCTGTTTTTATTAACAGCATCTCTAATTTAGGGTCTCCATGGTGGTGCAATGCAGGCGAACCGGCTTTTATCGGAAAACATAAAGCTCAGCAAGCTGAACGTTATGTCGCCATTATAGAAAGCATCCTGTTTCTAATACAAAGCAACCTTCAATGTTTAACCATAACGCCAGACAGCCTTTTTATTAGCGGAGGTTTATCTCAGCTCGATACCTTATGTCAGAAACTTGCAACCCTGGCAGGGATAAAGGTTTACCGATTTACCAACACAGAGGCAACAGCAAGAGGATGCGCATGGCTTGCCAATCAGCTATTAGAAAACAATAACTTAAGCTGGAAAACGCTGGAATTTTCTGAATATTTTTACCCGGAGAAAAAAACGCCTGAAGACAGTGAAATAGGTGACAGATACGAGCAGTTTGTCGGAGAGTTAAACAAGCGCTGCAACAGTGACTAAACTTAAGATAAACAGACATGAATTATATTGGGTTTTAACATGGCAATACCACACCTTGTTGCACACCGCGGCCTTATGGAGACATACCCTGAAAACACACTGGTTTCACTGGAATCAGCTTTACTAAGTGGTGCCGACTATATTGAGTTTGACGTTCAGTGCACCGCAGATGGACAACTGGTTGTATTTCACGACACCGAGTTATTACGCACTACCGGGATAAAGGGGAATCTTTTCGAAATGAGCTATGAAGAACTGAAAAATATTCGAGCTCATGAACCGGAACGATTTTCACTCGCTTTTTTCAACCAACATATTCCGCTATTAAGTGATGTTGTGCAGCTATTACAACGCTACCCTCGTGCAACTGCATTTGTGGAAATAAAAGAAGAAACGTTAGAACAATATGGTACCAGTCAGGTTATGCCTGATCTTTTAAAAATACTGGATATTATTCACTCCCAATGCGTCATTATTTCATATGATGAAAGCGCTATTGAATACACAAAAAATAACAGTGATTTCCTAACTGGCTGGGTATTACATGATTATGATGACGCCAATCATGTCATTGCAAAAAGATTAAAACCTGACTATCTAATTGCAAATCATCGAAAAATACCAAAAAACACAGACCCATGGCCTGGCAGTTGGCACTGGATGGTTTATGATATTACCGACCCTGAACTGGCATTACATTATGCTAGCCATAACATCCCTCTGATTGAAACACGAGATATCAGCAGCATGTTAGAACATCCGATACTTGCATTGAATTTATCAAACAATCTGGCGAATAATTAATTGCATTTTTATACACCGGACATTTTCTTGATAATATTAAGTTATTTTTAACATAATGCCCGAAACCCCATACTACGATATTGTTATAATAGGTGCAGGAATACAGGGCTCTGGCGTAGCTCAGGCAGCGGCAGCCAGTGGTTATAAAACACTGGTTATAGAAAAGTTACCGCAAGCCGGTCTTTGCACGTCAAGCAAATCAAGCAAACTAATCCATGGAGGCCTTAGATACCTTGAAAGCGGTCAATTTAAGCTGGTTAGAGAGTGCCTCCAGGAAAGAAAAATTCTATTAAAAAATGCGCCACAACTGGTAAAACTAATACCATTTTATATTCCCGTTTATTCTCATAGCATCCGTCCTGCCTGGTTAATCTGGATCGGCTTACTAATTTATTCTTTATTTAGTTTAAAAACCTTTTCTATTGTGAAAAAAAAGGATCAGCATTACCTTGATGGATTAAAACTGAAGAACATTAAAACCATCTTCAAATATTACGATGCACAAACCGATGATAAAAGACTAACTCAGGCAGTTATAACGTCTGCAAAAAACATGGGGGCCGACGTCTTGTATGACACTGATTTCATTAAGTCATACGCTGAAGAAAGCATTCACAATGTAAGCTACAAATCAAACAGACAATATCACAATATTAAATGCCGATGTCTGATTAACTGCACTGGCCCCTGGGTAGACTCGACGCAAGACAAGATTTCACCCCCATTAAAACTTCCTGATACTGAGCTAGTGGCAGGCACGCATATTATCATCAATCGTCCAATCAAACAGGGTGCATACTATATAGAAGCCGCAGATAAAAGAGCTGTTTTTGTTATGCCATGGAAAGACTCTCAAACACTTATTGGGACAACAGAAAGGACACATACAGACGACGCAGACAACTTAATGCCAACTGAAAATGAAGTATTTTATTTACTTGAAACTTACAATCACTACTTTAACGAAAAGTTAACACTCAACGACATTACTCAATCTTTTTCAGGCTTAAGAGTGCTACCCGTCAGTAACACCGCATCATTTAACAAATCAAGAGAAAGCTTAATTATTCATAATTCAAAAACGCCTGCCCTGATCACTCTGGTTGGCGGAAAACTGACGGCCTATCGCGCAAGCTCTGAAGAGGTAATATTAAAAATAAAAAAACTTTTAGGGGATTCGAAAAATAAAAAACATTACGACACGAAAAACATTAAGCTATAGGGGGTTAAATATATTTAATTTCTCTAAAAAATATCTTTATATTCAAACCTAACCTGTAAAAACTGATCTATATTTTCAAAAAACACATTTATCAACAATGGATCAAAATGCTTGCCAGATTGATTTTTTAATAATTCGAATATTTTTTCATCATCCCAGGCTTTCTTGTAACAGCGGTCTGAGCCCAGAGCATCAAACACATCAGCCAATGCAGTTATTCGACCATATATGTGAATATCATTTCCACTTGCTGCTTCAGGATAACCCGTACCATCCCACTTTTCATGATGCTCGAGAGCAATGATTGCAGCTGTACGCATTAAAGGCCGGTCACTATGTTTTAACATATCATAACCAATTACCGCATGCGTTTTCATTACTTCAAACTCATCTTCTGTTAATCGTCCCTTTTTATTTAAAATAGCATCCGGAATACCCACTTTACCAATATCATGCATTGGTGACGCCATTGCAATGACATCTGCTTCAACTTCATTTAAACCAGACATGCAGGCCAGTAACCTCGAATACTCTGCCACGCGCTTTACATGCAAGCCCGTTTCCTTAGATCTGGTTTCACCGATAGACCCCATTGTAAAAATTACTTCTTTTTGAGTTTCGATTATTTCTTTATTTAAAACTTTAAGCTCTGCTAATGCATTATCAATAACAATCTGCTGAGAGTCTTCAAAAGCCTTTAATTTCAAATGTGTTTTTACTCTCGCTATCAGTTCAGCCGCATTAAATGGTTTGGTAATATAATCCTGCCCACCCGCCTCAAATGCTTCTATCAGGCTTTCTTCATCTGTTTTTGCTGTGATGAAAATAATTGGAATTTCATTTTCAGGCTGCCTGTTCTTTATCTGGCGACAAACATCATAGCCATCCATTCCCGGCATCATAATATCTAACAGAACAAGATCAAAACGCGACTCATCTATTTGGCCTAACGCCTGCTGCCCATTAGTTGCATACGAGATATCATATTCCTCATCTCCCAGTAAATTAGCAATAACCTGAATATTTTTAGGAACATCATCAACTATTAATATCTTAAATCGTTTTGTCATTAACGTTCTCCGACAATTTATCAATGCCTGATAATATTTTACTTATTAATTTTTGAGCTTCCTCTATATCGAAAATCTGGTTTGCATTCTTCAGATTATCCAGCATATGATTCAAACCTTTTAATTTAAAATTAACAGCTACTTCCTGTAATTCATCAAGCAACAGATCAAGCCCGCCAAAACTACCTCTGTTTTTAGCTATTTCCAGCGGCTGCTTATATTCTAAAAGAGCATCAGAAATTTCATTGCTCGCATTGCTTATCTCTTTATAAAATAGATCTGTAAAATCAAGATTATCGTCAATATTTTCTTTAACATCCTGCACTTCAATAAATTTTGAAAGCGCCTGTATCAGTGTGTTTTTATTTAATGGTTTGTACAAGACCATATCAAACAATGATCTTTTCTTTTCTGACTTTTTATCTTCTACAACAGATGCTGTAATTGCAATTACAGGTATTTCTTTTATGGCAGGCGTATTTTTAATAATTTCAGTCGCCTCAATCCCATTCATATTAGGCATACGTATATCCATAAGAACTACGTCAGGCTTTTCAGACCTGGTCAGATCCAGCGCCTCAACACCGTCTTTGGCTATTACCAGTGTAAGCGGCTGCTTATCAAGATACTCACACACCAATTCTCTGTTTAATTCTATATCATCCACCACAAGAACTTTTGCTGGTTTAAATATAAGTTCATTAGATATTTTCACCGTATCCTTTAATGAAACCTCATCGACTATTTCAGGACTATGTAATATCAGTTGAAAAGCACTACCTTTTTCCATTTCACTTTCAACCGTGATTGAAGCTCCAAGTTTCTCAGCAAGGCGCGTACTAATAGCCAGACCCAAACCAGCACCTCCAAACTCACGCGTACTCTGATTATCCTGTTGCTCAAAAATATTAAATATATTTTCCTGATCTTCTTTTGCTACGCCTATTCCGGTATCTTCTACTCTGATTATCATACTAGAAAACATATCATCCGCTGTTACACGTTTATATTCAGCATAAATATTTATTTCCCCTTTACGCGTGAATTTTATAGCGTTATTCAACAAATTAAAGAGTATCTGTCTTAACCTTACCTCATCCGACATTATGATTTCTGGAACTGAATCTTCAATATGTAATTTAAGAGTCAGGCCTTTCTCTTTTGCAGAAATCTGAAAAACCTGATATATATCTTCCATTAACTGCTTGATATAAACTCTATCAAGCTTTATTTTCATTTTTCCTGCTTCAATTTTCGACAAATCAAGAATATCATTTATCAAACTTAACAAATTTCGACTTCCTGACTGAATCGACTTAACATACCCTTCTTGCCGACCACTCAATTCACTCGATGAAAGCAAATCAGTAAAACCTATAACTGCATTCATTGGTGTTCTAATTTCATGACTCATATTTGCCAAAAACAGGCTTTTTGCATAACTCGCCGCTTCAGCTTTTTCCTTAGAGTGCTCAAGCGCTACATTAATAGATTTCAATTCACGGGTTCTTTCATTTACTTTTGCTTCAAGCAAATCATTAGCCAATTGCAGGTTTTTCTGCGCCTGCTTTCTTTCTGTAATATCACGCACAGACGCAAGAACAAGTTGATTCCCATCAATATTTAAATAACCCAGACTCAGTTCAACCGGAAACACATTCTGATTCTTCTTTATTTGTTCGCTTTCGACAATAACATGACTTTTTTCAGACAGTTTACTTAGCAACTTCTCCATCGCTTCTTTGTCATTATATTTTGCATCAATATCCGACATACCCATACATAACAACTCATTTCTCTTATACCCCAATGATACACACGCCGCATTATTCACATCAATAATTTCACCATCAGAACCAATTACGTACAGGGCATCTGTAGACTGCTCTACAACTTCTCTAAATTTATTTTCACTCTCTATTATTTCATTATTTCTTTTCTGTAACTGAATCAACATTTTATTAAATTCATCAGTTAAAATCCCAATCTCATCTTCACTTTCCTTTTCGGCACGCAATGCATAATTTTGTTGCTGTGTGATTTTTAAAGCAGTATCGGTTAAATGCTCGATTGGTTCAGATATGATTTTCTGTAATTTTAATGCGAAAAAATAAGCTAAAAATGACCCGAGTATTATTATAAAAACAACACCCACAACTGAATCCATAATAAATTTCTTTATCAATGAATCATCTGACTCCATGTATAAATAACCCACTACCTCACCATCAAAAATGATCTTCTTAGTGACATGTGAATTTTCATTCCTTATTCTTTTGTTATTTATTTGCTCATACGTGACAGCTCCTTTATCTCTGTCTCTTGAATGAACAACAAAAATTGATTTTTTCTTGTCATATAATATGGCTCTTACTATCTGCTTTTTTGAACGCAATGCGGCAAGAAATATTGATGCACCTACATCATCTTCAAACACCAGGTAACCGGAAGATGTTTCAGCCACAATATCTGCCATAACCTGCAAATCAACCTTTTGCATCTTATTCAGATTAATAAATTCATTAATTAGTATACTTGCACCAACAGTTCCTAGACCGATCAGACTTACGGCCATAATAATTACCATTAGTTTTTGCTTGATTGATACTGGCGTGTATATACGCCTAATAGATTCGGAAAATGTGACCATTACTCTTTTTTCTTGTGTTTTTTCTGTGCAAACAGGGTTATCAACCATATTAAGTATAGGCTATTAATTAATTCCCGCTTCCACTACAATTCACTACAATTTTATTCAAGGTATAGATTATGTCTTCACTTCAGGCTTTAATATTTGATGTAGATGGAACACTGGCTGATACTGAGCGAGACGGTCATCGCGTCGCTTTTAATCAAGCATTTGAGCACGCTGGTCTTGACTGGAACTGGTCAGTTGAACTTTATGGCAAACTACTGGCTGTCACGGGCGGCAAGGAACGAATGGCCTACTATCTTGAAAAGTTCAACACATCATTTCCAACGGATGATAAAACACCACAAATGATTAAGGAATTGCATCAATCAAAAACTGATTTTTACACAAAGTTATTATCTACTGGTGCTATTCCCCTGAGACCAGGCGTTAAACGACTTATACATGAAGCTAGAAAACAGGGCCTGCGAATAGCAATCTCCACTACGACTACTCCAGCGAATGTTACAGCCTTGCTTGAACATGCGCTTGGCGAAGGCTCTACAGACTGGTTTGAAGTAATTGCAGCTGGAGACATTGTACCGGCCAAAAAACCTGCAGCTGACATTTATGTCTGGGCACTTGAACAACTTAAATTAAAACCTGAGGACTGCCTGGCATTTGAGGACTCTCTAAATGGCGTAAAATCTTCACTTGGAGCGAACCTTAAAACTATTATTACAATTAATGGTTATACAAAATCTGATGACTTTACTGGTGCGTCCCTTGTTTTAGATCAAATGGGTGAACCGGATAATGCTTTTACAACGATATCTGGTGACAACTTTGGAGCCAGTTATATAAACCTCGATTTACTTAAAAAAATCCACGCAGCTTAAATCCCGGAAATCATTCACATGTGGACACAACACGAAATCAAACTGCCTGCCAGACACAGAGGCTTTCATTTGATTACCCGTGAAGTCATCAATGCTCTGACGGAGATAAATACTATCCAGACGGGCATACTGCATTTGTTTATCAAACACACCTCTGCTTCATTATCAATTAATGAGAACGCAGATCCATCTGTCAGGTCTGATCTTGAAAGTCATTTTAATAAGTTTGTACCTGAAGGTGCAGCCTACTATCAGCATACTGACGAAGGAGAGGATGATATGCCTGCCCACATTAAAAGCTGCATTCTGGGCTCCAGCCTGACTATACCCATTTCTAACGGTAAACTTAATATGGGGATATGGCAGGGAATTTACCTGTGCGAACATAGAAACCATGCATCTGGTAGGGAACTTGTAGCAACAATCCAGGGTCAGGTATACTGATAACCCTGAAAACATTAATACTTATTCTTCTCTATTACGGTGAATAAAGAGCAGCACTGCTATACTTTAAATGATAAATAAACAGGAATATGACAGGAAAATATTTATGTCAGATACCGCACCACAAATTAAAGATGATGAACTTTACCGCTTATTGAGAGAGGGTAAAATTGATGAATTCAACTCACGCAAAGCGAGTGGTGAAAGCTGCGATCTGAAATATGCTGATTTTCGCAACGTAGACTTAAAAGGTCTGGATGCAAAAGGTCTGGATCTGAGTAATTGCTACTTCAGAATGAGTAATTTACGGGGTGTTGATTTTTCCGGTACTCGCCTTGAAGGCGCAAGCATACATGGTGCTCAAATTTCAGGCGTATTTTTTCCTTCTGCCCTCGACGCAAATGAGATTTTACTTTCGCTTGAGCATGGCACTCGCATGAGATATAAGGCTTGATTCGATAGCATGAACTCAGTTAATTCAAATACAGATGCATTTAAAGTCCTGCTAAATCAACCTGACAATGATATAAGTCTGGCTAAAGCGGCTCTCATGATTGCAAGATTAGAATATCCTGAGTTAGACATTGATGATTATCTATCAAAAATACACAATATTGCCGAAGAAATAAATAACAGACTACCCGCCACTGCTAATGCTGCTGAAATTTTAAAACAGTTAAATCATGTGCTTTTTATTGAAAAGGGCTATGAAGGCAATAGCACGTCTTATTATGACCCCAGAAATAGCTTCTTAAATGATGTTATTGAAAGAAAACTCGGCATTCCTATTAGTTTATCTATTCTTTACATCGAACTAGGTAACGCTCTTGGCCTGCCTTTAAGTGGAGTGTCTTTTCCTGGTCATTTTTTAGTAAAGCTTGAAATAAGTGATGGAGCAATTGTGCTTGACCCGTATTTTGGCGGCATTTCACTTAATGAAGAGGATATAGAAGAGCGCTTACGTGAATATTATGGTTCAAAACTTAATAAGTCACGGGCTCAGGGTGTACTCGCAAGCAGTACTAACAAAGAAATTGTTCTTCGCGTAATGCGCAACCTGCGTAACCTCTATTTACAGGAAGAGAACTGGACAAAAGCACTACCATTAGCTGATATTATGGTGGAAATGGATGACGATCAGGCTGACGCACTCAAAGCACGTGCCGCAATTTACGATCAACAGGAATGCCACACACCTGCGTTAGCTGATTACAGCGCCTACCTCAAACTATCACCGGATAATCCAGGTAATCAATTCATACGCGCCAGAGTAATTGAGCTGGCAAAATCTGTACGCAAGGTCTGTTAAAATACTCCGATTGCATTTTTGACAGCCACCCCCATATAAAATTAGAATAGCGCCTGAATTTAAAAATCATCTCCAGTATATTTTACTGTTTATCAATTAGGGTTAAATGAAAACTTCAAAACCACCTGTCGTACTTTGCTTTTCCGGTTTAGATCCAACTGGCGGTGCAGGTATACAGGCAGATATAGAATCCATAGCAAAACATGGTTGTCATGCTGCGCCAATTATCACGGCAAATACGGTTCAGGACACTCATAACGTCATTAGTTATGAACCAGTTAATGCGACATTATTACTTAAACAGGCTCGTGCGATTTTAAAAGATATGCCCGTAAGTGCCATAAAAATAGGTATGTTAGCTTCGGGTGAAATTGCTGAAGCCATATACACACTCTTTAGACAGTACAGTGATATCCCTGTTATTTTAGATCCTGTTTTAACTGCGGGCGGTGGCACATCACTTGCGAAAAAAAATCTAATTGATGCCATTAATACACTCATTATCCCGCGCACATATATTCTAACGCCTAATATTCCAGAATCTTTATTGCTAACTAATACAAAGTCAAACCCCGAATCTGCTGCTCAGCTTTTAAACAAAATGGGCGCTAAATACGTTTTACTCACTGGCACACATGCAAAAAACACCGATGTTATTCATAAGCTTTACTTAAAATCCAGAAGTCAGAAAACATACAAATATAAACGACTAGAAAATGAATATCACGGCTCTGGTTGCACTCTTGCAGCCAGTCTTGCTGCACTGATTGCACAAAAAATGGAACCCATCAATGCATGTCAGAATGCACTGGACTTCACCCATAAAGCACTCACTTATGCAAACGCATTAGGCAGTGGTCAACTTATACCCAATCGATATGTATGACAAAAAAACTATCCGGCCTTTATGCAATCACCAATGAAACCCTGATGCCTGAAAATCTTTTTTTAAGCATGGCAGAAGCAGCATTAACATCTGGTGTTTCAGTTTTACAATATCGCGACAAAAGCACCAACCAGAAAAAAAGACAATATCAGGCCAGTCAACTTAAATTACTTTGCGATCAACATAGTGTGACTTTTATTATTAATGACGATATCAACCTTGCAATGCAGGTTGATGCAGACGGCGTGCACATTGGAAAAAATGACCAGTCTATTTATGAAACAAAAAATCAGCTAGGTAAAGACAAAATCATTGGTGTTAGTTGTTACAATCAAATGAGCCTGGCGACAGATGCCATTGAGAACGGTGCGGATTATATTGCTTTTGGGAGTTTTTTTGGATCATCTATAAAACCAGAAGCGCCTCAGGCAAACCGTGAATTAATTACCACAATCAAAAACCAGTACAGCACACCAGTTTGCTGTATTGGCGGCATAACCACTGAGAACCACAAACCTCTGCTTGATGCTGGCACTGATATGTTAGCTATTATTAGCGATATATTTTCTCATACCGATAATGCCTACATATCTCACCAATGCACACAATTCAAAAATGCCTTTGACAGCAGAAAAACAGGTTAACACTTTCGATCAAATACCCAAAAACACAGTGCCTATTATTAACTGTGGCCTTAATGTAAAATACCCGACCTTGTAAACACCGCACTCAGGAAACCCAATATGTCCCAGAACAAATCTCAGGCTGACCTCTTTAATCAGGCTCAATCCGTTATTCCAGGCGGTGTAAACTCACCTGTCAGGGCATTTAAAGGCGTTGGTGGAGATCCGATATTTATTGGCAGAGCTAACGGTGCGTATATATGGGACACAGATGACAAGCGATATATTGATTATGTCGGTTCCTGGGGGCCAATGATTCTTGGTCATGCTCACCCTGAAGTAATTAAAGCGGTAAAAACAAGTGCTGAAAAAGGCCTGAGCTTTGGCGCACCAACAGCCATTGAAACGGAAATGGCCGAACGAATTTGCCAGCTGATCCCTTCCATTGAATCTGTGCGCATGGTGAGCTCAGGCACTGAAGCGACTATGAGCGCCATTCGTCTGGCTCGTGGTTTTACGGGGCGTGACAGTATTGTAAAATTTGAAGGCTGCTATCACGGCCATTCAGACTCTCTTCTGGTTAAAGCCGGTTCAGGTGCATTAACACTTGGCGTACCCAGCTCACCAGGCGTTCCAGCCTGTCTGGCCGAGCACACTATAACGCTCACTTATAACGACCTTGACCAGGTAAGAGACACTTTTAAAAATGCCGGCGACAAAATTGCCTGCATTATTGTAGAGCCGGTTGCAGGCAATATGAACTGCATTCCACCAGTTGAGGGCTTCCTTGAAGGTTTGCGTGAAGTATGTGATGAACATGGTTCTGTCTTGATTTTTGACGAAGTAATGACTGGCTTTCGTACAGCTTTAGGCGGCGCTCAATCGGTATACAAAATTAAACCTGACCTGACTACACTCGGTAAAGTTATTGGGGGGGGGATGCCTGTCGGCGCATTTGGTGGTCGAAAAGACATCATGGAGTACATTGCACCAACCGGGCCTGTTTATCAGGCAGGCACTTTATCCGGCAACCCTATTGCTATGGCTGCAGGCCTTAAAACACTGGATCTCATTTCTGCCGATAATTTCTTTGAAGACTTAAATGCCAAAGTAAACACGCTGGTAACAGGTATCATGCAAAAAGCGGCAAGTCATAATATTCCCATGACACAGAATATAGTAGGCGGCATGTTTGGCCTGTTCTTTACTGACGAAGAAAAAGTAAGCAACTTCGCTCAGGCTACACAATGCAATGTTGAAAGATTCCAGAAATTCTTCCATGGCATGTTAGAACACGGTATTTACCTGGCTCCTTCAGCATATGAAGCCGGTTTTGTCAGCCTCAAGCACAGTGATGAGGATATTCAGGCAACCATCGACGCCGCCGATAAAGTACTGGGAAGTTTGTGATGCCATTACCAACTTTCTGCTACATATATCGCTGCGGCGCCAAACAGGATATGTACATTTACCTTGCCGAGGAAAATGATTTTGACTGCATCGACGAAAGAATAAAAAACTCTCTGGGTGAACTATCTCTGGCGATGACTCTGGAAATTAAGAAAGACACCAAACTCGCAAAAGAAGATCCTGAAAAAGTTCTGGCTAACTTAAAAAAACAGAAATTTCATTTGCAACTACCACCGGAAACTTCAATAGAAGCATTGATGGCTAAACTTTCAAAATAACGCCTGTTTACACTGGTAGGGTTTTAATTTTTAACTATAATAAGATTTCATTTTCAGTTAGTAAAAACACAATTTCGATATATTTTTTGAACATAGAAGAATACACAGCACTTTTATGGGGATTTACTTTTACCCGACGCTGTCATTTATATTTATTACATTTGCATTAGGAAACACTTACATGAACTCAGCTTTATTCCGCACAATTACTATCAGCTTATTAACAACCGCCATTGCAACCGGCATTTCTACACAAGTTTTAACACTTGAGAACTTTTCTACAACAAACGGTCTAATCACACTCGCAGCTTTAATTTTTGCATCAACTTTAGCAACTGCATTAGTCACATCTAATAAAGCTAAAGCAAAATCAGTTAAAACTGCGCAAAATGTCTCAATTTCTGATAATTCCCGTGAATCGGGCACTGTAAAGTGGTTTAATACGAGCAAGGGCTTTGGCTTTATTACCCGTGATGCGGGCGATGATGTCTTTGTTCACTTCCGCTCAATTCGTGGCCAGGGTCATAGAACTCTGTTTGAAGGGCAACGCGTTGAGTTTAATATCACCGAAGGTGATAAGGGGCTACAGGCAGAGGATGTTGCCATCGCCTCATGACGTTGTGTCTTTGATATGCTTATGGATGGGTGTACCAAATAAAATGATAATTAAAAAGGTATAAGTAAATGTCTGATCGTGAGATAGGAACCGTTAAATGGTTCAACAATTCTAAAGGATATGGTTTTATAGAGCGTGATACTGGTGATGATGTATTCGTTCACTTCAGAGCAATTCGAGGTGATGGGTTCAGAACACTTAAAGATGGCCAAAAAGTTGAATTCAATTTGATTGATAGTCAAAAAGGCCTACAGGCGGAAGACGTTAGCCACACTGACACATAAATAAAAAGGCTGGTTTTTAAACCAGCCTTTTTATTTGCTATCCGTAAAAATGAAAATGTAATACTTCAGCTTATCTCTATAAGTTGAAGTATTGCTCGCCCTATATTACTCACCCCATCTGGGTAGCAAATCCTGCTTAACCCCAAGATGATCCAGTACCCGGGCAACCATAAAGTCCACGATATCTTCAACCGTTTGTGGTTTGTTATAAAACCCCGGATTAGCCGATAACATTACCGCCCCCATGCGAGAAAGCTTGAGCATATTCTCCAGATGAATATCAGAAAAAGGAGTTTCCCGCGGCACCAGTATTAAATTCTTGCGCTCTTTCAAAACAACATCTGCCGCCCGCTCTAAAAGATTTGCACTCGCTCCCACCGCTATAGATGAAAGCGTCCCCATAGAACAGGGACAAACAACCATCGCATCCACAGACGAAGAGCCACTCGCTATAGGAGAAGCCCATTCAGACTCACCACACACTTTTAGCTGCTTATCATCTACGCCATAACGCTTGCATAACTGATCGTGTAATTCATGATTATTAGCTGGCCAGGACAACTCCGTTTCCATACTAATCACCACATGTGCAGCACGAGTAACCAGCAAATACACCTTATGCTTGTGAGTTAATAGCTGTTCCAGTAGACGAATACCATACTGCACACCGGAAGCACCAGTGATAGCTAGAATGATAGTTTTGTTATTTGAATTCATTGTCTAGTAATTCCTCTGGAAATAATAACCTCTGAGACTCCGCATCAAAGCTTTTCTAAAATCTTATGATGTATTCCACCAAACGCACCATTACTCATAACCAGTATATGATCACCCGGCTGAGTTTGCTCAGCTAACAGATCAACGACATCATCAATTGAACGCATCAATTTCGCCGAGCCACTCACCTCATCCACCACAGATTGCATATCCCAGTCTACATCAGCAGGTTGAAACAATATCACTTCATCTGCTAAATCCAGCGAAGGTGCGAGCTGCTTTTTATGTACTCCCATGCGCATTGTGTTTGAGCGAGGCTCTAATACCGCCCATATTTTTGCCGAACCGACAGCATCTCTTAATCCCTTCAAGGTTTCAGTAATAGCAGTAGGGTGATGCGCGAAATCATCATAAACTGTTTTATCATTAACCTCACCCGCCACTTCCATGCGCCGTTTAATACCTTTAAATTCTTTCAAAGCATCAATCGATTGCTCAACCGGCACACCCACATGTTGTGCTGCAATAATTGCTGCCAGCGCATTCATACGATTATGCGGCCCGAGTAAATTGCCTTTTACCGTACCTAATTTTTTCTGTTTATATAACACATCAAAACAACGTCCATCTGAAGAAACGTTATCAATCATCCATAAACTTTCTTTTTTACCGGCAAACCCGGCCCGCTCACTCCAACAGCCTTTTTGTAATACATCCTGTATATTTTCTTCATCATCATTGTGCACAATAAGGCCGTCACCCGGCACCGTTCTCACTAAATGATGAAACTGTTTTTTTATCGCATCTAAATTTTCAAAAATATCCGCATGATCAAACTCAAGATTATTTAAAATTGCTGTTCGAGGATGATAGTGAACAAACTTGGAACGCTTATCAAAAAATGCAGTATCGTACTCATCGGCCTCTACAACAAAAAAAGGCCCTTCACCCAGTCTCGCAGAAATACCAAAATTAGCCGGTACGCCGCCAATCAAAAAACCCGGCTGCAGCCCTGCATATTCCAGTATCCAGGCCAGTATTGAGCTGGTTGTTGTTTTGCCATGAGTACCTGCTACTGCCAGCACCCATTTATCTTTTAAAACATTTTCAGCTAACCATTGTGGCCCAGAGGTATAACTCATATTTTCATTCAGCACATGCTCAATAGCCTCGTTACCACGAGACATAACATTGCCCACCACAACCTGATCCTGTTCAGTCAGGTGCTCAACCTTAAACCCCTGCATCAGCTCTATTCCCTGCGCCTCTAGCTGCGTACTCATTGGTGGGTAAACATTCGCATCCGATCCGGTCACTTTATGACCCGCCTGCCTTGCAAGTACTGCGACACCACCCATAAATGTTCCACAAATACCTAATATATGTATATGCAATATAAACTCCGTTAAAAATTATTGAATTAGCTCTGGAAACAGAAGACTACTTATAATTTGACTCATGAACCCATAACAGATGACTAAACCAATCGCTGCTGGTAAGCGTATTGAAAAAGATTCTTTAAATATATAGACGTAAATAGAAAACATCCATATAGCAACAAGTAAAATCAAACTGAGAGTCGGGTCCCCCTGTTTCACATCTACTCCAATTTCAGATACCAGTGGATACATTAAGATCTGAAAAAAAACACCCACAAAAGCCAGACTGGTTATCGTTTGAATATACCTGGCAGATTTACTAAATGCCTGCAGACAAAAATAGACGAATAGCATAAGCAACGCCACATCTAATGCCATTGCTAATATAGCCTTTTCAAGACCAGCATGTGTCATCACACTGGGTAAACCCGTTACAAAGTAACCCAAAAGGCATATACGCATCAATGTAATTGAGTGAGGAAAATCCTGTGGCCCCTTATTAAAAATAAGAACCCCTAATAGAAGCTTTAAAAAACTATTCATATTTAATTTGGCAATATCTGTTTAATCAATGATAATTATAACTCAAGAAGACGAGGCTCTGATAATTATGCAAATCACTATAATACGTCCTGATGACTGGCATTTACATGTACGTGATGATGACGCACTTAAATACACAGTGCCTTTTACGGCTCATCAGTTTTCCCGCGCGATTATTATGCCCAATTTAACGCCGCCTAATATCTCAACCAGTCAGGCATTGGCATACCGTGATCGCATTCTTGCAGTTACCCCTGAAGGATCAGACTTCCGTCCTTTAATGACATTGTACCTGACAGATAACACACCAGCCGATGAAATTGAAAAAGCCAGGCAAAGCGGGCATGTTGTTGCCGTAAAATTATACCCCGCTGGCGCAACAACAAACTCAGATGCGGGTGTAACAGATATTACAAAATGTTATAAAACACTTGAAGCATTACAAAAACACAATATGCCCTTGCTTGTTCACGGTGAAGTAACTGACCCGGATGTAGATGTATTTGATCGGGAGAAACAATTCATTGATAAAGTATTAACACCAACCCGTAAAGCATTCCCTGAACTTAAAATTGTCTTTGAGCATATCACCACAAAAGACGCAGTAGATTACGTATTAGCTGAAGATAAATTCACAGCAGCTACCATTACACCACAACATTTACTTTATAACCGTAATGCTATTTTCAAAGGCGGAATCCGCCCACATTACTATTGTCTACCCGTTTTAAAAAGAGAAGAGCATCGCGTTGCATTGAATAAAGCAGCCTCTTCAGGAAATACAAAATTTTTTCTGGGTACCGATAGTGCTCCACATGCACAAAACAGAAAAGAAAGCGCCTGCGGTTGCGCAGGAATTTTTTCTGCCCCTCTGGCTATTGAATTATACGCCCGGGCATTTGATGCTAATAATGCATTAGACAAACTGGAAGGTTTTGCCAGTTTTTATGGTGCAGATTTTTACGGCATCGAGAGAAACACCGAAACGATAACTCTGGAGAAAAAAGACTGGGTTGTCCCGGACAGTTACCCTTTTCTAGATGGTGAGATTGTGCCTTTACACGCGGGTGAAACCGAGAGCTGGCAGCTGGTTTAACTGACGTAAAATTATGTAATTAAAGAAATAAACTACTTCGTTCAATTTTTGGTGGTATTACAACAGGGAGGGGCAGACTTTTAAAAAAAGCCTTCCTCAACTTAAATAAAGCCATAAACAGACAAGGTTAAGGCTTATATCACCCGGGGACAGAGATTCTTTATATCTCTGTCCCCTGTTGTAATTCCACACTAATAAATCGGAGTAACCTCGTACCCCTGCTGCTCAAGCAAGTGCAAAACACCTTCTTCTCCCGGTAAATGCAGCGCACCAATTGCGATAAAGGCATTCCCCTGTGTTAAAACAGGTGAAATTCGTTTTGCCATTTTCACATTACGAACGTCTAACAGCTGATGCATAAACCGATCATCAACCTCTGAATCATCATACATAAATGCCTGTTGAATTCTCACCAGTTGCGCCAGGTCTCTACCTACATAAGCATTTAGCATCTCTGGTAACTGCGCATCCGTATTATCAATTTCTTCAATTGAACGATTTAACATCCACAACTGATCATCCATACTCATAGATTCAAATACAGCAACTTGCTCCTGCGCAGTTTCAAGCCCGGTTAATTTCACTTTTCTCTGGCTCGCTCGTCGATAAAGAACCATATCAAGGGCAGCACCGCTCTGTGCCTGCTGGTCAGCAGGCATCATTAGCAACATTAACACTGCCCATGGTTTCATGTGCTTGAGAACATCTTCAGAAAGAAATATACGCTTATTTACCAAACTGGTGAGACGTTTATATTCCAGGTGCCCCATTACATCCTTTAATGTTCGCCCATCACTAAAAAAACTGGCACTTGCCATATAACCCATTGCTTTAAAGTTCATTAGCACTTCCATTACAAAATGATCCGCCTGCATAAAGGCTCGCTCAACCTCTGGAGCTAAATTAACAACTCTGGGATCGCCTACGTGCATCGTGCCATAAAGGTAGCTATCCTCCATTCCCTGCTTTTCAATTTTCCATAACAGGCCATAGGGGTGTAGAATACCCTGCCTAACTTTTGACTCAGCGTAACTATTCTGCAAAGCAGTAAAAAGCAGCAACGTCAGAATTAACCATAATTTAATATTTTTCATACGTAAAATATATAATAACTTACTAAAAGAATCATCACCCATATGAGTACAGACACAAATAAACCAACACCTATGTCACGACGCTTCAGAGGTTTTATGCCTGTAGTTATCGATGTTGAGACAGGGGGGTTTAATGCAAAAAAAGATGCTTTACTGGAAGTTGCAGCCGCCACACTAAAGCTTGATGACAATGGCATCATAGAAATTGACGAGCAAATTTGTCGTCACATTGTTCCTTTTGAAGGATCAAATATGGAGCCTAAATCACTGGAAATAACCGGCATTGACCCTTACCATCCTTTTCGTATGGCAATTGCTGAGGCTCAGGCACTGGGTGAAATTTTTTCCTTTATTCGTAAGAGCCTGAAGAAAAATCAGTGTAAGCGCGCCATTATGGTTGGTCACAATACCGTGATGGATTTAAGTTTTATCAACGCTGCAGCTGAACGCTGTAATATAAACCGTAATCCATTTCATCCCTTCAGTACTTTCGATACGGTTTCCTTTGCCGGTCTGGCTTATGGCCAAACGGTACTTTCGAGAGCCGTTAAAGCTGCCGGGATTGAATGGGATAACGATCAGGCTCACTCGGCAAGTTATGACACACTAAAAACAGCTGAATTATTCTGCACAATTATAAATCGCTGGCGCAGATCAACTGGCCTGGTATGGACTGCACAAGTCGACGATTAGTGGTAGTATACGCCTCGATCGCCCCACGCTGGTTACGGTATAACCAGTTCAAAAATAGTTTTCAGGGTGAATTAAGCTCAATTAACCGGGCAAAAGGGAAAGCTGTAGACCTTTATTAAAAAGGCAGGTTTAATTTTATTTAGACCACAGTTAAAAAAAATAGCTATAATTTGAGAAGGCAACTATCATGGCACCAGCGTATGCTCGTCTATCCTATTTAGACAGCCATTATAAAAAAAGGGCTAGAAACAAAGCACAAATGTCGAACAAAGACGTATCAATTATCATCGTAGATGACATGCAATTTAGCCGTGTGGTGATTCAGGCCGCACTTAAAAAAGCTGGATTCAGTAATATTCGTGTGGCATCACGAGCACAGGAAGCACTTAACATGATGGCTGATTTGCATGCCGATGTAGTGCTTGCTGACTGGGTTATGCCTGAAATGGACGGCCTTGAGCTCACAGATATTATTCGCCAGAAAGACGAAGAATTAGGCGTTTATACCGCTATCATTCTGTTTACGGCACAAGAAGGAATCGAACCACTGGTTGAAGCCTTTGACCGTGGCGTAGATGATTACATTTGCAAACCGCCCAATCCACATGAGTTAGCTGCCAGAGTTAATGCATCTGCACGAATTGCTTCTCTTCAAAATGATCTGCTAGAAACCTCACAGCAACTTGAAGACACCGTAAAACACCTGGAAGAAATGGCGTTAACTGACCCGTTAACCGGTGTCGGTAACCGCAGATTACTCACTCGACAAATGGAATACCATTTGCTCGATGCATCCGCTCGTCATGGCGGTGTATGTTTTGTAATGCTCGATATAGATCACTTTAAGAAAATCAATGATACCCATGGACATGATGTGGGCGATGAAGTTTTGATTGGTTTTACACGCCGTATAAGACGCACTGTACGCCCAACTGATCTGGTTGCTCGTATGGGTGGCGAAGAGTTTGGCATTATTATGCATTACACTCGCGCTGAAAATTTCCGCCATTCTACACTTGAACGTATGCTTGCCAGTATTAACCAGCGCCCGTTTAAAACATCTGTAGGCGACTTAACGGTAACCGCTTCAATTGGTGTATGTTTCTACAAAGGAGAAGGTGAACAGCCTTCTGTACAGGGGCTCATCAAATGTGCAGATGAAAAACTCTATAAAGCAAAAGCCAATGGGCGTAACCAGATAATATTCTAAAAATATCATCCGATTACAGACATAAAAAAACACGCTAAAAGCGTGTTTTTTTATGTTCAGGATATAGCGTCAGATATTAACCAACCGCTTCATGTATCATCGTTTTAAGATCACCCTTCTCAAACATATCAAGGGTAATATCACAACCACCAATTAACTCACCATTTATATAAACCTGTGGGAAAGTCGGCCAGTCAGCATAACGAGGTAAATTCTGAAAAATCTCCTGATCAGCCAGTACGTTACAGTAACCAAATTCTTTTTCGCACTGCTTTAAGGCATCTACCGTACGACTGGAAAAACCACATGATGGAAACTGGGGCGTACCCTTCATAAATATAAATACTGAATGTCCCTTAACTGCTTCATCAATCCGATCCATTACGTCCATACATCACCTCTAAAATATGTTAAAAATTTGTTGGTACTACATTGGGGCTATTTTACGGGATTCAAGTAGGTTATACACATGCTTGTTGAAGGGGAATTGGGTATGACAGCTATTACACCGAGGCGAGCGTTTTAAGAGTTACCAACTGGTGAGAGTGTGTGCTGTTTTGGTGTGTATCCATCGGGGACTGAGCATCTTTCCCGCTCTGTCCCCTGTTATGAAGCCACCAAGAGATGACAGTGTAGCGAGTAGACTTCGTAGTGGTCTTGATGGTTTCATAACAGGGGACAGGGCGCAAAAAGCAGCGACCTTTCCCCGTTGGAGAAATAACTGAACAGCGCACACTCTCACCAGTTTATAAGTCTGTAAAATACCTGCTCCTGACTAACTTCAGATATTACGTTGTAACCACATCTCCAGTAATGCCAGATGCCACAGTTTACTGCCCTGTAGACGCGTATGATAACCCTCAGGATTGGCCAATAATTTTTCAACATAATCGGCTTGAAATAAGCCTCTCTGCCGGGCTGCATCACTGTGTAAAATTTCGCGCATAAAACCTAGAAACTCTCCACGAACATATTTAAGTGCAGGCACGGGAAAATAAGCTTTAGGGCGATCGATAATCGGGTCAGGCACAATTCCACGAGCGATTTTTTTCAATACATGCTTGCCCTGGCTCTGTAATTTCATTTCAGGAGGCATACTGGCCGCGAGCTCTACCAGCTCATGATCAAGAAAAGGTACTCTTGCTTCCAGCCCCCATGCCATCGTCATGTTATCAACCCGCTTCACCGGGTCATCGACTATAAGAGTGGTTACATCCAGTTTTAAAACTTTATCCAGATACTCATCTGCATTACCTTTAGCAAGCAGATTTTTTACCAGATTACCCGTGTGATCCTCGCCCTGAAACTGTTTACTGACCGTTTGCAAATACTCTTCATGATCACGATCAAAATAACGCGATGAGAAACGCGTCAACTCATCCTCACCCTGCGCTTCATGCATTTGTGGATACCAGAAATAGCCGGCAAAAACCTCATCTGCTCCCTGACCACTTTGCACCACTTTAACTTCCTTGGCCACCTGCTCAGACAACATATAAAAAGCCACCGCATCCTGGCCCACCATGGGTTCTGCCATTACATCAACTGCATCTGGCAGATAATCCAGCACCCTGTCATTTCGAATAAAAAATTTATGATGCTCGGTATTATATCGATCGACAATCAGGTCAGAGAACTCAAATTCATTACCTTTTTCTTCAGGCTGATCTTCAAAACCCACGGTAAACGTTTTAATATTCCCAACACCGGCTTCGGCTAATAAGCCGACTAACAGACAAGAATCAAGACCACCCGAAAGCAAAACACCTACGGGTACATCAGCAATGGTTTTACGCTTTTCAACCGCCGACTTTAGTGATTCATGTATAGCATCAGTCCACTCTTGCTCATCCATTTTCTCTGCTGGACGACAGGCACTTAAAGTCCAGTATTCACGCTCACTGAGCCCCCCATCGATACTAAAACACATACAATGCGCCGGACGCATTTTTTTAATACCATTTAAAATAGTATGGGGAGCAGGAATAACTGCATGCAGAGTAAGCTGATGATGCAAACCAACTGAGTCTATTGAAGTATCAATTTCGCCTGTTGCTAATAATGCCTGTGCATTTGAAGCAAACAAAAGACGCTTACCATCAAAACTATAATACAGGGGTTTAATGCCTAAGCGATCACGCCCCAGAAATAATCGTTGTTTTCGCATATCCCAGATAGCAAAAGCGAACATACCATGAAGCCGCTCAACACAGGCTTCACCCCATTCAGCATAAGCTTTGAGAATAACTTCTGAATCACCACTTGAAAAAAAATGATACCCCTTATCCTGTAATTCGGAACGTAACGCAGGGAAATTATAAATCGTGCCATTAAACACTAATGACAAACCTAACTGTTGATCAACTAACGGCTGATTAGCATGTTCAGACAGGTCGATAATTGCAAGCCTACGGTGTCCCAGAGCGATAGGCCCATCAGAATAGGAGCCACCATGATCAGGACCTCGACGCTCTAATCGAGTCATCATTTTATTAGTTCGCGCTAAATCTGGCGCCAAACCATCAAACCTGAACTCTCCACAAATGCCGCACATATTTTTCTCTTTAATTTAAAAAATTATTTTGCTCGAGAGGAGACCGCCTGAGAAATTAGAATAACTGCTCAGGAATATCACCTTTATTCTCTGTATTTGCAGGCATTGAATCGTCTGCTACCTCAGTTGGAGCCAGTTCAGCACGAAACACCTCAAATACAACATTTGTATCCTTTGCATTTGCCAGCTCACCTGTTTCCGCATTAATTTTAACATTAACCAGACCTTCCGGTCGCTGCATGCTTGTTTCAGGCATGCCCTTTAAAGCCGTTCGCATAAACTCTATCCACATTGGCAGCGCAGCCTTAGAGCCCGTTTCATAATTACCCAATGACAATTGCTGCTGATCAAACCCAACCCATGCCGTACTCACGAGATTATGATTAAACCCGTTAAACCAGGCGTCTTTCTGGTCATTCGTTGTACCTGTCTTTCCGTGCAAATCTGAACGACCTAATGCTCTGGCCCTTCGGCCTGTGCCTCGCTTAATAACATCCTGCAGTATCGTATTCATAATATAAATAATACGCTCATCCACAGCCCTTTCAGCCTGTTTAGGTAGCTTATACCCCAGATTGGTTTCCTTAGAAACATCGCTCTGTGCATCAACCTGAGGCTCACTGGTATCTACATTTTGCTGCTGTTGTAACGCCTCGCTAAGCAACTGCTCCTGTCTTAGCATTTCAGCCGCATCATCATCCTGTGGTGTAATACCCTGTTGTTCAAGAGGCAAAACAATACCTCTGGCTTTAAGCTCACAACTCACACAGGCTACATCCGGATCAGCCTCAAACAATACATTGCCATCAATGTCTTCTATTCGCTGAATAAAATAAGGTTTTACTTTATAGCCACCATTAGAAAAAACAGAATACCCTGCAGACAACTGTAGAGGACTGACCTCGCCACTACCCAATGCCAGAGATAAATCATGTGGCAGTAAATTAGAGTTAAATCCGTACTTTTTCGCAAAATTAGTGGCGTAAGCTACGCCAATTGAACGAAGGATACGAATAGACACAAGATTACGTGATTTAAATAATGCTACGCGCAATCGAGTTGGCCCAAAGAATTTGCCACTATAATTTTCAGGCCTCCAGGTCCCTTCAAGAACCGGGTCATGAAAAACTACAGGGGCATCATTTATTAACGTTGCCGCCGTATAATCACGACTTAGCGCAGCACTATATATAAACGGTTTAAAACTGGATCCGGCCTGACGTTTAGCCTGTGTTGCGCGATTAAATTTACTATGATGGAAATCATAACCCCCTACCAAAGCCTGTATCGCACCGTCATTTGAACGTACTGATGTTAATGCCCCCTGCACCTCTGGAATTTGTCCCAGCACCCATTTTCCATCTTCATTATATATCCGAATTATATCTCCGGCTTTTAAGATATCACCTGCCTTTTTCGGCTCTTCTCCCTGCCTGTTTCTATCAAGAAAAGGTTTGGCCCACTTTAAACCTTCCCAGTCCAGATTAATGAGACGACCGCCCCTAAGGTAAACTCGAGCACCTAATTCTGTTACTTCAAGCACCAGAGCAGGATGTAAACCTCCCACAGTCCCTAGATCTTCTACTGCTTCACGCCATAAGATTTCAGATTCTTCACTGTCCAGCTCTATTCCATCCGGGCTTAACTCTATATTCTGCTTAGCACCCCGGTATCCATGGCGTACATCATAAGCACGAAGCGCATGTCGCAAACTCATATTTGCAGCTCTCTGCAAGCGCCCATCTATTGTCGTAAATACATTCAAACCCTTAATATAGGCATCTTCACCAAACTGCTGGGTAATTTCCGAGCGTACCATCTCCGCCACATAAGAAGCAGAAACATCAACCGGTGAATCATGTAGACCGGCTGTTGCAGGCTTGGCTTTAGCAAAACGCATCTCTGCATCCGTAACATAATCCAGAGCCAACATACGTTTTAGTACATAATTTCGTCTGATTAATGCACGCTCAGGATTAACAATAGGGTTGTATCGAGAAGGCGCCTTGGGCAACCCTGCAATCATTGCCTGCTGAGACAGATTGAGCTCTTCTAATGACTTACCGTAGTAAACACGGGCAGCTGCCGCCACACCGTACGCACGATTACCCAGATAAATTTTATTTAAATAAAGTTCCAGTATCTGATCTTTCGATAACTGTTGTTCAATTTTTAATGCCAGAAAAATTTCATTCAACTTACGAGCAAAGGTCTTTTCCCGACTTAGATAAAAATTTCGCGCAAGCTGCATGGTAATCGTACTACCACCCTGTCCACGTTTACCTGTTGTCGCTAACACCATTACTGCTCTCAATATCCCCTGATAATCCACACCGGGGTGTTCATAAAAGCGATCATCTTCCGCTGCCAGAAATGCATGCCTCAGACCAGCTGGTATATCATTTATCGCTTTAGGAGCACGACGTTTTTCCCCATACTCGGCAATCAGACCACCTTCTGAGCTGTACACTCGCAATGGAACCTGCAACTGAATATCACTTAAACCTTCAATGGAGGGAAGCTTGGGTTCGAGATAAAGATACAGACCAAGAAGGCTGGTAAAGCCCAAAACAATGACTGCGAACAAAATTTTTGAACTAATTCGAAGAAATTTTAAAAATTTTTGCATATTATTTCATTTAACCCTTTTGTAATCATTTTACGATTACGAATCCTGTATTAAACCCTGCATAACGAGAATGAATAATTCACTAAAAAAACAGCTTTATCCAGTGAAATTAACATACTTTTCAGATACCTAACTATTATCTGAGTCTATTGCAGTCAATAAGTTGTTTTTCTTTTTAGACTATAAAGTAGATAAAGAAGCATCTTTTTGTGCATGAATTATAGTCTCAGAATGCAAATCAAGCGACAGTATTTTGAAAATAGACTAGTATTATTCGATACTTGCAGCTAATATTTAATGCAAATACACACAAAAGAGCTATAACTACTTATACTCAAAGTGGATTAAGGGGATTGAGCGTGTTTCAACTGAAACGCAAAAAACCATCATTACTGGGCATTGACATTAGTTCAACTTCTATAAAGGTAGTTGAGTTGTCTCAAACTGATTCTGGCTATCGAGTAGAAAGTCTCGCAGTTGAACCATTACCAGCTAATGCGGTTGCTGAAAAAAACATACAGGATGTTGAAGCTGTCGGGGAGTCCCTGGTTAAAGCTTTAAAAAAGTCCGGTTCCAAATGCAAATTGACGGCATTAGCTGTGCCCGGCTCATCAGTAATAACAAAAGTTATCACTATGCCAGCCAGCTTGTCCGATGCTGAAATGGAAGCCCAGATTGAGCTTGAAGCTGATCAATACATCCCCTACCCATTAGAAGAAATTAATCTGGACTTTCAGGTTTTAGGTGAAACCGAAGCCAACCCGGATACAGTTGATGTACTACTTGCTGCTTCGAGAAGCGAAAACGTGGAAATGCGTACAGCCGTTGCAGAAATTGCAGGCCTCACTGCAAAACTAATTGATGTTGAAGCCTACACCATAGAAAAAGCCACCAGTTTATTATCTACCCAGACAAAAGTATCAGATGATGAAGATGACTCTGATGGCTCTGATAGTTTTGTCGTTGCTGTACTCGATGTGGGCGCCACCATGACCAGCCTCAATGTCATTGAAAATGGTGAATTAATTTATACTCGTGAACAGGCATTTGGCGGGAAGCAACTTACTGAAGAAATTATGCGCCGCTATGGCCTTGCATATGAAGAAGCAGGTCGACTGAAAAAAGTAGGTGGTTTGCCCGACAACTATATTCCTGAAGTATTAGAACCATTTAAAGAAAATATGGCTCAACAGGTGAGCCGATTTCTACAGTTTTTCTATACTGCAGGGCAACACGAATCTGTAGATATGATTGCCCTGGCAGGTGGTTGTGCTTCAATTCCCGGCATTGACGAATTAATTGCATCACAACTTGAAATTGAAACCATTATCGCCAATCCTTTTGCCGAAATGGATCTTTCAAATAAAGTTAATTCTCAGGCACTCAGCAATGATGCTCCGGCATTAATGATTGCCTGTGGACTAGCCATGAGGAGTTTTGACTAATGGCACAAATTAATCTACTTCCATGGCGCGAAGAATTACGTAAAGAGCAGACCAATCAGTTTTTGACTATGACCGGTCTGGCTTTGATGCTAACGGCCTCAATTATCGTACTCGTTCACATGAATATTTCGCGCATGATTGATCATCAGAAAAGTCGAAATAATATTTTACAGAATGAAATCAAACAACTTGACGTTCAATTATTGAAAATAAAAGGCCTGGAAGATACTAAAGAAAAACTATTGTCTCGTATGGAAATCATCCAGTCTTTACAACAAAAACGTCCTCAAATTGTTCACCTGTTTGATGAAATAGTTAAAACTATTCCTGAAGGTTTACACATTACTGAAATCAAGCAAACCGCTAACAGCATCACTATAGATGGCGTTGCAGAATCGAATGGCCGAGTTTCAGCCTATATGCGTAACATTGACGCCTCAGAATGGATGACAAAACCCAGACTGCAGGTAATTGAAAGCACCCGTAAAGACGGCCGTGGCAGCAAGTTTATTCTAGTCGCTCAACAATCAGCACCTAAAACTGATGAAGAACAGGCCGGGGAATTATAATAATGGATCTATCAAAACTACAAGAATTTGACATCAATGACATTGATGTTAATGACATTAAAAAAATTGGTAGTGCACCAACACCAGTAAAAGCTTTTCTTATCATTCTATTATGTTTAATCGCCGGTGGTGCTGGTGTATTTTTAGACACAAAAAAACAACTGGAAGCACTAGAAACGTTTGAAAAAGAAGAGCAAACACTACGAGTTACATTTGACCAGAAACAAAGTAAAGCAGCTAATCTTGAAGCTTACGCTCAACAGCTAGAAGATATGAAACAGTCTTTTGGTGCACTGCTTCGTCAATTACCGAATAAAACTGAAATCGAATCTCTGCTTACCGACATTTCTCAAACAGGGATCGCCAGTGGACTTGAAATTGAGTTTTTTAAACCTGAAGGTTTATCACCTAAAGAGTTTTATGCTGAATTCCCAATCAAATTAAGGGTCACCGGCCGATACCACCAGTTTGGAAAGTTTGTTAGCGGTGTCGCCGCCTTACCTCGCATTGTAACCATGCGAGATATTAGCATTAGCAAACCCAAAGATACCTCAGGTGTTCAACTGCAAATGGAAGTTACCGCAGTTACTTATCAATATCTAGACGAACAAGAGGATGTTTAATAATGTCCTTAAAACTTAAAAGTTCACTCTTGATATTAACCGTTATTTTAAGCGCATGTTCAAAAAACAATGACGATCTAACTGCTTATATTAACGAGACTAAAACCAAACATCTGGGTAGTGTAAAACCACTTCCTACGTTTGAACCTTATAAAAACTTCACATATGAAGCCGCTGAATTAAGAGATCCATTTGAAGCCGCTTTTGAGGCTGAAATAGGTAACGAAAACATATCAAACTCCAGTGGTTTACGTCCAGCAGCAAGTCGGCCAAAAGAACCTTTAGAGACTTACCCGTTAGACACGTTAAGAATGGTTGGTATTCTGGTGCAAAATGAAAACACCTGGGGCCTGGTAAAAGATCCAAACAATGTAGTACACAGAGTACAAACAGGTAATTATGCCGGCCAGAATGAAGGTCAGATAATTTCTGTTACAGAAAAACAAATAGACATTATTGAAATAATTCCGGATGGACTTGGCGGCTATATAGAACGTACAGCCTCTCTTGCCATTGGATCAAAATAAAAAAGTATGGAGCAATCATGAATAGCCTAATAACAAGCATTAAAAGTTCAATGCGTATAAAAATCATGCTTAGTTTCATGCTTATGATGCTATCGGGTTTAAATGTACAAACAGCAATAGCTGCTATTAATAATATTGAAGAGATAACGTACTCATCACTTCCAGGTAACCGGTTACAAATTAATATTAGACTAACTGAAGTGAGTGAAAAACCACTAAGTTTTAATATTGATAACCCTGCACGTATCGCTTTTGACTTTAAGAATACAAAAAGCAACCTGCCTAAAAGAAAACAACAAATAGGTATTGGTGTTGCTCAATCTTTAACAACTGTAACCGTTAAAAATAAAACCCGCGTCATTTTAAACTTATCAGATACTGTTCCTTACGATGTTTCAGTTAACAGAAATGTTGTATCTGTCACTCTTGAAAGTGAATCAACTAACGCTATAGAATCTGCGAAAGCTAAAAGCGGGCTTGCTGCAATGACGGATACTAGCGGCGGCAGCAGTAGAAGCGTTACAAAAATTGATTTCCGACGTGGAGACAAAGGAGAAGGTAGAGTACTGCTGTCTCTATCTGAAGCCAGCATTCCAATGGATATCTCTGAAGAGTTCGGCAAGGTTGTCGTGAGCTTTTCAAATACATCACTTCCGAAAGACCTTCATCAACGTCTTGATGTACTGGATTTTGCAACGCCTGTTAAAACCATTGATAGTTTCCAGATCGACGGTAATTCGCGCATTCTTATTGAACCAAGTCATAAAGATTTTACACATCTGGCCTACCAGACAGATAAGTTATTTACTATTGAGTTTATTCCAGTTTCAAAAAATGACCTAGAAGAACAGAAAAAAGCTAAATTCGGTTACACAGGTGAACGCCTGTCATTAAACTTCCAGGACATACCCGTCCGCGCAGTACTACAACTTATTGCTGATTTTACCGGCTTGAATGTTGTAGTGAGCGACTCGGTTGATGGCAATCTAACATTACGTCTGAAAAATGTTCCATGGGATCAGGCTCTCGATATTATCCTGAAAGCCAAAGGCTTATCAAAACGTGAATCTGGCAATGTAATGCTGATTGCACCGAGTGAAGAAATTGCCGCTCAGGAAAAAATTGACCTCGAAGCTCAGTCACAAATCACAGAACTTGCACCTATCCGTAGCGCATTTTTCGAAATTAACTTTGCTAAAGTGACTGATCTAGCACAGTTATTTGAAGGTGACGGTGAAGAAGGCAGTCTGACACTGCTCTCTCCTCGTGGCAGCGTGATAATGGATGAACGTACAAACACACTAATAGTGAAAGACACTGACGCTGTTATTTCTGAAATCAGACGCACACTGGCGAAACTTGATATCCCTGTTCGTCAGGTATTAATAGAATCACGAATTGTTATCGCAACCGATAACTTCAAGAAAGAACTTGGTGTTCGTTTTGGTGCTACCTCGGTAAGAGCTAATGGCTCAGATGGACTTAAAGCCACATCAGGCACAATTGGTGGTACTAATACAATTGTAGATAGTGGTATCGATAATCTGGGCAATACAGGTAGTGTTTTCCCTGTGACTTCACCTTCAGGTATAAGTGCAGACAGGTTAAACGTAAACATGCCCGTTGTTGGTGCGGCTGGCAGTATCGCATTTACAATTTTAAGTGGCGGCAACCTGTTAGATCTTGAGCTTTCGGCCTTACAGGCTGAAGATGATGGTGAAATAATATCTAGCCCTCGAGTGGTTACTTCTGACCGCCATGAAGCTTTCATTGAGCAGGGTGTAGAAATACCCTACTTATCAGCTACATCAAGCGGCGCAACTCAGGTTGAATTCAAGAAAGCGGTTCTTAGTATTAGAGTGACGCCTCAAATTACACCTGATGATCGAATCATAATGGATCTATCGGTTAATAAAGATGCGGTTGGTGAAGTGTTTGCCAATATACCAAGTATTGATACGCGCCAGGTAACCACTCAGGTACTGGTAGAGAATGGCGACACGATTGTTCTTGGTGGTATTTACGAAACTGAAACCCGCAATGAATTAGACAAAGTACCCGTATTAGGCGATCTACCATTAATAGGCAGTTTATTCAGGCATACTTTAGAAAGCACGGATAAACAAGAATTACTTATATTTGTAACGCCGAAGATTTTAAAAGATTCACTAAGTCTGTAATTAAAATATATTCGGGATATTGAGCATGAATAATAAATTAAAAATTTTAGCAACAGCATTAATGACGTTAGCGATGATAAGTTGCGCTGAAAACGAATCACCCTTTATTGAAGGTGGTAGTTCATCCAACAATATTGTTTCGGCAAAAAACTTTGCGCTTTCATTCGATGACCTGAGCCCTGATGTCTATGATGTTGCGAACGACATAACATTTACGAGCATACCTGTAGTCATTACTGTGAACGCCGGTGACCGTTTTCAAGCCAAGGTAACCGGAGGGACTGTTTTCTTTCGTACTGAAGTAGGTTTATTAGATAGCAGTAGTTGTGAGTTAGTTAATGGTACATGCTCGGTAAATTGGGTTAGTGCAATTGAACCTAACGCTAGACCTGCAGATAACATAAATACAGTCACTGCCTGGATGACAGGTGAAGAAGGTTTTACTGATTTGAATGGAAGCGGCATTTTTGATGACGGTGACATTTTCACACATGACTTATCAGATCCGTTTTTAGATCTAAGTCATGATGGACTCACACCAACTTACAATGCAGGCGTGGATGCTCTTATTATCGATACTGCATTTGATGCAGCCGATAGTGCGTATAGTGGAACAGGGTGTGCCCATTCAACATTGTGCGCCACTACATCCTCTACCTTTTTATTTGACACTCAGGAAATGGATTTAGCATTTTAAGTTTATAATTTGACCGCTAAAAGAACACTCTTTCCGGTTTCAGCTAAATAGTCACATTAAAAAACATTCCCTGTTTAACAGGGATTTGAAATTATCGCATATAGATAAAAAGCGCCTCCCTGACTGTTAGAAGCTGCATTCAAACTCTTAATATGACACTTCCCCTATAGCCTTACACTTTTACTGAATTTAACCCAAAAGGGATACGCGCACTTTTATAAATGATAAACTCCATTTTCTATGACCAACAAACAAAACATCTTTCTAATTGGCCCTATGGGCGCAGGCAAAACCACAATGGGGCGGCAGATAGCCAAGCGCCTGAACATGGATTTTGAAGATAGCGACCATGCTATAGAAGCACATACCGGTGTTGATATTCCTTTGATTTTTGAGAAGGAAGGTGAAGACGGTTTTCGTAAACGCGAAACCGCCATTATTGATGAACTGACACAAAAAACGCATTTAGTATTAGCCACTGGTGGTGGCGCAGTACTGGCTAAGGAAAACCGTCAGTACTTAAAAAACAGAGGCACTGTGATTTATCTTCACAGTGATATCAAGCATTTACTCGAGCGAGTCGGACACGATAAAAACCGCCCTCTTCTGCAAACTGCAGACCCCGCTGCTACCCTTAGAGAGATTATGAAAATTCGTGAGCCTTTGTATCGGGAAACCGCCGATATCATTATAAATACTGGGCAACAGTCGATTCGGGCAGTAATAAACGTTATGCTAGACAAATTAAGAAAATTCAATAGTACGTCAGGGTTAAAATGATTTCGTTAAAAGTTAATCTGGGTGAACGCAGTTATCCAATTTGTATTGGAGAAAACCTGCTTGATCAAGGTGAATTACTCACTCAACATATTCCCGGTAATAGTGCGCTTATCGTCAGCGATGAAACTGTTGCCCCTTTATACATGGACAAGGTAGAAAATGCTCTGAGCAATTTTCGCCATAAAACACTGGTTTTACCTGATGGTGAAGAGCACAAAAATTTAAATGTTTTAAATACTATCTATGACTCCCTGTTAGAAAACAAACTTGACAGAAACACCACCCTGATTGCTTTAGGTGGCGGAGTGATTGGTGATATTACCGGATTTGCAGCCGCTACATACCAACGTGGGGTTCACCTGATACAAATTCCCACCACACTGTTATCACAGGTAGATTCATCTGTTGGTGGTAAAACAGCGGTCAATCACCCGTTGGGTAAAAATATGATCGGGGCTTTTTATCAGCCTAAAGCCGTAATTGCCGATACCAGCACTCTGGATACACTCGAGCAGCGACAGTTATGTTCTGGTATTGCTGAAGTAATTAAATACGGCCTGATTCGAGATACTGCATTTCTTGAATGGCTAGAAAGCAATATCGACAAGTTACTTGATCGAGACCCTGAAGCACTTGCTTACGCTATTGAACGCTCCTGTCGCAACAAAGCAGAAGTCGTGGCAGCCGATGAAAGAGAAAGCGGTCAACGAGCATTACTCAATTTGGGACACACATTTGGACATGCCATAGAAACAGGTATGGGATATGGCGCGTGGTTACATGGTGAAGCAGTTGCCAGTGGTATGGTTATGGCTGCCCGTTTATCTAATAAACTGGGGTGGATAACAGAAAGCGATGTAGATCGAGTTATCAATATAATTGAACGAGCCAACCTGCCGGTTAAAGCACCTGAACAAATGAGCAGCGACAAATTTGTTGACCTTATGTCTCTGGATAAAAAAGTATCTGATGGTGTATTGAATCTGGTACTTTACAAATCATTAGGTAAAGCCGTTATTTCTAAAGACTATACTGATGCTATATTAAGAGAAACCATTTCAGAAAGTTATTAAGTCAGTATTTATTAGCCGGGATAAGAGAATATGAAACATGCATGAAGGATATGATTTACGCAATCTGGCGCCATATGCATGCAGTGAAGCAACTTCACGGGGGCGACTACATCAGGAGCCTGACCCTGTTCACCGGACACAATATCAGAGGGACAGGGATCGAATCATACATTCAGCCGCTTTCCGTCGTCTTGAATATAAAACACAGGTTTTTGTAAACCATGAAGGTGATCTGTTTCGTACTCGCCTGACCCATTCTCTTGAAGTTTCTCAAATTGGCAGATCTATTGCCCGTGAATTACATTTACATGAAGACCTTGCTGAAACTATCGCTATCGCACACGATCTGGGGCATGCACCCTTTGGCCATGCAGGTCAGGACGCATTAAACCGCTGCATGAAAAACTACGGTGGTTTCGAACACAACTTACAGTCGTTACGTGTCGTCGATGAGCTGGAAGAAAAATATGCAGAATTCCCCGGTCTTAATCTAAGTTTTGAATCCCGCGAAGGCATACTCAAACACTGTTCGACAAAAGATGCCCGTAACCTTGGTGAACTGGGCCAGCGATTTATCGATAAACATCAACCCAGCCTTGAAGCGCAGGCGTGTGATAAAGCAGATGAAATAGCGTATAACAATCACGACATAGATGATGGCGTTAGATACGGCCTAATTACCATTGAGCAATTACAGGAAACTCAACTGTTCAGAGAGCAATATGAAATTGTCATGCAGAAGTATCCTGACATTACACATAATTGTCTAATACACGAAGTCATTCGACGCATGATTAGTCGCATGGTTGTTGACCTGATTGATACCAGCCGCAATAAAATTCACGAACTGAATTTAAATCACCCCGATGATGCAAGGAACCAGAAGAAACAGGTCGTAGGCTTTAGTGAAGATATGCAAAAACAGACTCTTGAGCTAAAACGTTTCCTGATGACAAATTTATACCGTCATTATCGTGTTCAAAGAATGACAACAAAAGCAGAAAGAGTTTTAAATTCATTATTTGAAGCTTTTATAAATGATTTGCGCATATTACCGCCGGATGCTTTACAACATTGCAATAATTTAAAAGATAAAATTGGTGATAATGGAATTGCCCGGGGTGTATCTGATTATATCGCAGGCATGACAGATCGTTATGCTATTGTTGAATATGAGCGCATCTTCAACCCCAGACAATTATCTTTTGCTAACCTGATACCTTAAAAGTACCTTTATGGCTAAAAAAAATAACAATAAAATTACTGGTGAACTGAGCCAACAAAGCCTGGATTATTTAACATTAAAAAAACAACCTTTTGCCAGAGAAATACTGACTGAAGAAAGTTTTTTTAATAATCAGTCTCTCACTAAAATCACCGATAGCCTGAGTCACCAGATTCAATTTAGCGATTTACTTTTACTGGTTGAAGGAAGTGTGGGCTCTGGCAAAACATCCTTATTCAGACAGTTCATTCAATCAGATATTGCCAATACAAAAATTTTATCTATGCAGGCCGAGGCCACAGATACACTGGTTCAAATTCAACAGAAGATGTCTATTCATCTTCAGGATCTGGGGGATGCAAACCATCTGGAAGATAATTTAAAAAGCCTGCAAATGTTTGATCAGACACCTCTGATTATAATGGATAACACACACGTATTAAGCGACACCACATTACAGGAATTATTCCGCTACCAAAATCAGTTAAAACGGGAAAATGAGATCAACCTGAAAATACTGTTGTTTGCCAATTCAGGCATGATCGACACACTGCAAAAAATAACAGACATACAAACTGATCAAATGTATGTTCAAACTATGCCCGAACTTTCACCCAAACAACTGGATAGTTACATTACACATAAATTACGATGTGCAGGTTACTCCGGAGAACCTTTACTGGAAAGTAGTGACATTCAACAGTTGTTTAAAAAAGCCAATGGAACGCCTCTGGATATTATGAATCAGACAGCGCCAGTGATTGATAAAATTGTGGCTAACAAAATAAAACCACCTACTGCGGGCTGGATTAAAACGCTCATTATCATATTAATATTATCTGTGATAATTATCGGTAGTTATATTATTTATACTTATTTATTAAATGACAGGACCAATAATGCTTTACCTGCTGACACCGCAATTTTTGAACCTGACAGTGTCAAAGTAAACGCAAACACTCAAGAAATAATTGAACCTGTAATAAATAATGAAACAGATATAGCAGAAGTAATTAATGTACTTGAAAGCGATGAGACAGATGAAATTTCATTAGACGCGACACAGACAGGAGAGCCTCAAACTGTTCACGTCGAAACCAGCACAGATGATTCCGTAATAATGGAAACGACTGAAGCTGATAACATAAACATCAAGCAGGAAAGCCTTCAGGAAACAGTAGATGAGCCAGTACTCGAGCCAGAGGTAGTTGAAGAAAAAACCGTTGAAATAATCCCCGAGCCAATACAGGAAGCAGTTAAACCACTAAACCCTGCATTGTTACAACTTAATAAAATGGGCTTGCAGGATGCTAACTGGCTAAATCAACAAAACAGCAATAACTGGGCATTACAGATATTAGGTGCCAGAGAGCCAGAAACACTTTTAAAATTTGCCCGACAAAATAATTTAAGTGCAGACACTGCCTGGTATAAAACCTGGTTAACATCCAAACCCTATTATGTGCTGGTACATGGTAACTATATTAATCGAGATGAAGCACGTGTTGCAATTGCCGCTTTACCGCCAAAATTACGTTCATTGAAACCCTGGGTCAAAAGTATGAAATCAATACAACAGGCGTTGAAATAAACTTTTCAGTTTAAATTACAGATAAAAATTCACACTGCCGTGGAACACTTCCCTCGGGGAAAGAACGCTGCTTTTTGCGCTCTGTCCCCTTAACCCATACCACTAAAAACTGACAGTGCAAATACCCAGCTCCGTAAAACTCTTGATGGCATCAGTAAGGGGACGGAGCGCAAAAAATGCGATCCATCCCCAAGTGATACAAGTTTTGACTAACAACTAAAATGAAGTTTAATCTTTTGTATACCCACCACCACCGGGTGTTTTAATTGTTAAACGGTCACCTGCTTTTAACAGGCGTGAAAACTTTGCAGAACAACGCTCTCCATTTATCAGGTTTTCTCCCACTGCACCGTCACTCGCATTAATTCCCCACGGCGCATTTTTTCTCCTTTCTGTTAACAGAGTGACATGAGTATCCTGTAATAATGTAAATGACCGGATAAGTCCTTCTCCACCTGAGAACTCACCTTCACCTGCAGCTCCTTTTCTTAATGCATACTCATTTACCCTGAGTGGATAATTCATTTCAAGCACTTCAATCGGCGTATTGAGCGTATTAGTCATATGAGTCTGCACACCACTTAATCCATTAAACAAAGCATTGGCCCCCATACCGCCGCCTATCGTTTCATAATAATCCCATGCTTTATTATTGCTGGTCGCAACCGCGCCCATTGCCAGATTATTCATACTGCCATGGCTGGCAGCAGGCAGTTTTTCGGGTATCGTTTTTACTAACGCACCAATAATCACATCAACGATTCGAGTACTGGTTTCAACGTTACCTGCGGCAACCGCGGCCGGGCGACTGGCATTGAGCAAACACCCCTCAGGAGCTGATAAACTGATATGCCGAAAACTACCCGCACATGCCGGGGTATAATCAGGCATCAAACAACGAAAAACATAATAAACCGCGGCCGCTGCAACGGATAACGGGCAATTAATATTACCTTTGACCTGATTCGCAGTACCCGCAAAATCCACCATAATTGATGATTCATTAACCGTAATGGTTGCTTTGATTTTTATATCTATATTGCCCTGCCCATCATCGTCCATAACATCCGTAAAGTTATAAACACCCGGGGTAATTTCTTTTGTTGCATCTCTGGCAATACTGGCTGCATAGTCATTTAAGGCAATTAAAGCCTGTTCATACAGTTTTATTCCAAGACCTGAGATTAACTCCTGCAAACGCAGCAGGCCTCTTCTATTTGCACTGATTTGTGCCGAAAAATCACCATGAGACTGTTGAGGATTTTTTAATACAGACAATAGTTCATCCATAACATCGGCATCAACCCTGTCATTTTTTAGTAAATGAGTTGGAGGTATTATCAACCCTTCCTGACTTAACTCAGAAGATACCGGCATGGAACCGGGGCTATCAGCTCCAATATCTGCATGATGAGCTCGATTTGCGACAAAGCCCAATAGACTTTCCTCAAAAAATACCGGTGCAATCAATGTTATATCAGGTAGATGCGTACCACCGAGGTAAGGATCATTTAACACCACCATATCCCCTGGCTCCCAGTTGATCGCACGCACTATATCCCGGGCGGCATACGCCATACTGCCAAGATGCACTGGAATATGTGCAGCCTGTGCGCATAACTCTCCCTGCGCATCAAATACGGCGCATGAATAATCCAGACGATCTTTGATATTGGGTGAAAATGCGACCCGCTGAAGTACCGCACCCATTTCGTCACATACGGCCTCAATCCGGCTGGAGAACACACTTAACGCTATAACATCCATTGAAAACCCTAAAAACAATGATATAAGTCAAATAATACCTTGAAAAACAGACGCTTCTCACTTATCTTAATGCCCAACTAAAACACTCAAGTATTTTAACTGAAAATTAACAGGAAATTATTATGAATCCTTTATTATCTATCAAAGGCACAATTGCCGTTGGTTTTATTCTTGCTATGGCAGTAGCATTTGGCATGGGAACTCTAGAAACATTTAAAGGCATAGCAACAGTCTGGTTACATATTGCTGCTGGTATTACCTGGATCGGCTTACTGTACTACTTTAACTTTGTTCAAGTACCCGGTGTTGGTGCAGCATTAGCTAACCCAGATGGTCCACAGCCAGCAGCGATCAACAAATACATCGCGCCTACTGCATTACTTTGGTTCCGTATGGCAGCAGCCGTAACGTGGTTAGCTGGTATGGCATTATTAGCACAGCCTAAATTTTCTGCATTAGGCGGCGTTGTAGGTGCCTTCACATTCCAGGAAGGTATGCAAGTTATTGGTCTAGGCGCATGGTTAGGTACAATTATGTTATTTAACGTATGGGTACTGATCTGGCCTAACCAGAAGAAAATTCTAGGCCTTGACGGTCTTACTCATGAAGCAGATGTAATTGCAGGTGCTAAGAAAATTGCCCTACTAGCGTCTCGTACCAACACTGTACTATCTCTACCGATGCTATTATGCATGGTAGGTTCTGCTCACGGGCTATAAGAAATAATTAAGGTTATTTTTGCTTAACCTTAATTATGAAAAAAGGCAGTCCAGTTTCTGGACTGCCTTTTTTTTCGTCTCGAATAAAACGACCTGACGAGGTAAATACTTAAATACTGGTCTATTCTTTACAGTCATACAAACGGTAAAAACACATGACCAGTAAAAAACAGTCCTCATTTTTTAACGCCTGCCTCACCTGCCTGCTTTTGCTTACATCATTACAAATAGCCTATACATCAATTTCTTCTGCTGAAGATTTACCGGTCTTCACTTTAGGCGTCATCCCGCAGTTCAAAATGCACCGTATGCATGCAATATGGCAACCCGTGATAAAAAACCTTGAGAAAAGGACAGGATTTAAAATTAAATTAATCGTCCCAAATAGCATCCCTGAATTTGAGGGTCGCCTGTTATCAGGTGAATTTGATTTTGCTTATATGAACCCTTATGAAGTTTTACTCGCAAATAAATCAGCAGGTTATTTACCCGTCGCATTTGATAAAAGCCGCAAACTTCAGGGCATCATTGTGGCAAAGAAAAATGGGGATATTCGTGATATTTCGCAACTCGATGGCAAAGATGTTGCGTTCCCGTCATTTAATGCGCTGGGTGCGTCACTACTAGTGCGAGCTGAACTTAAGGATAAACATAATATAACAGTTAATAGCCGTTATTTACGCTCTCATGACAGCGTTTACTTTAATGTTGTGCAAGGGAATATCTCCGCAGGTGGTGGTGTTCAGAAGTCGCTGGCCAATCAACCTTCCATGTTACAGAGCAAACTAAAAGTCATATATAAAACGCAGGAGGTATCGGCCCATCCATTTGCCGTACACCCACGGATTAAAAAAAATATTAGTCAGCATTTTTATCAGGCCCTACTTGATATGAGCCAGACCCCTGATGGGTTAAAAAAACTAGAAAGGATTCCTTTATCCAGTATTTCACCGGCAAAACTAACAGACTATAAAGCACTCTCAAACATGCAACTGCATCGATATTACTCACAATAATAAGCCAGACACTCACATCAGATTATCTCTTACTCATCTATAATTTGAAAAAGCTGCAAAGACTAGTATAATTACGCGTTTCGCGGCAGCATTTACTGCCGTTTTTGCATTTTGGGCACATTAAAAACTAAAGCTGGAATTTAGCTGGATAACAAATGAGTGGATCTGATCATCTAATGAAAACCTATGCTCCTCTTGATGTCTGTTTTGACAGAGGTGAGGGCGTCTACCTGTATGATGACAAAGGTACAGAGTATCTGGATGCACTGGCGGGAATAGCCGTATGTGGCCTGGGTCATGCTCACCCGACTGTAACCAGCGCAATTCAGAGTCAGGCAGAAAAACTGTTGCATACATCAAATCTGTACTGCATCCAGAACCAGCAGCAATTAGCCGATAACCTGTGTCATGTTTCAGGTATGGAGCGGATATTTTTCTCCAACTCTGGTGCCGAAGCAAATGAAGCAGCGATAAAACTGGCAAGACTTTATGGTAACCAGCAGGATATTGAGAACCCCTCTATTATCGTTACCGACGGTAGTTTTCATGGCCGCACACTGGCAACCTTAAGTGCCACAGGTAATCGTAAGGTTCATGCAGGCTTTGAGCCTCTGGTAAGTGGTTTTATCCGCGCCCCATACAATGATGTTGAAGCGATTAAATCAATTGCTCAAAACAGCAGTAACACAGTAGCTGTACTGGTAGAACCCATTCAGGGTGAAGGTGGTATAACACTACCTGATGAGAATTATTTAACTGAATTACGCGCCATCTGCGATGAGAACAACTGGTTATTAATGCTTGATGAAATTCAAACAGGCATGGGCAGAACAGGCGCATGGTTTGCCTTTCAGCATAACAATATCAAACCTGATGTTATGACACTCGCCAAAGGTCTGGGTAATGGCGTACCGATTGGTGCCTGCCTGGCTCACGGCAAAGCTGCTGAGTTATTTCAACCGGGCAACCATGGCTCAACTTTTGGTGGTAACCCTCTGGCTTGCGCAGCGGCCAATGCAGTTATAGAAACTATTACTAAAGACGACTTATGCAAACGAGCAGATGAGCTTGGCAGAAGAATGCTTAATGGTTTTGAAGAACAGCTTAAAGGGCTTACATCTGTTAATTCGATTCGCGGAAAAGGCCTGATGATAGGCATTGAACTGGATCGAGACTGCCCTGAACTGGTTGCTCAAGCACTGGCTAAACATTGCTTAATCAATGTCACTGCCGGCAGTGTTGTACGCCTGCTTCCACCACTCATTTTGTCTGATGAACAGGCTGATACCATTGTTAATCTGGTCAGCTCGTTAATTAAAGACTTTTTAAACTAATTTAATAAGCGGAGACGCCCAATGGCGACGCGTCATTTTTTAAGCCTACTCGACCTCAACCCTACTGAACTCAAGCAACTAATTAAGCGCGCAAGCGAACTTAAAAAGATGCAACATGCTGGTGAGGTTTATGAACCATTAAAAAACAAAGTGCTGGCAATGATTTTTGAAAAGTCATCTACCCGCACCCGGGTTTCATTTGAAGCAGGAATGGTACAGCTGGGCGGTCACGCCATGTTTTTATCACCAAGAGATACTCAACTAGGTCGTGGCGAACCCATTGAAGACACTGCGCGCGTATTATCAAGCATGGTCGACATTATAATGGTGCGAACCTTTGAGCATGAGAAGATAACAACGCTCGCTAAATACTCATCTGTACCTGTTATAAATGGTTTAACTGACTGGCTTCATCCCTGCCAGTTACTGGCTGATATGCAGGCATGGTCAGAGCATCGAGGAGATATGCAGGGAAAAACGGCAACTTATGTTGGTGATGGCAATAACATGTGCCATTCCTATATCAATGCAGCACGTCAGCTAGATTTTAATTTAAATATCGCCTGTCCTGAAGGTTATGATCCTGACCCTGAGCTTGTTAAAGCAGCCGGTGACAGAGTTAACATCATCAGAAACCCCAAAGAAGCCTGTGAAAATGTAGATATGATCGTGACTGATGTCTGGGCCAGCATGGGTCAGGAAGAAGAACAAAAAGTACGTGAAGCTGCATTTGCTAATTTTCAGGTAAATGATGAACTAATGGGCGTTGCGAATAAAGATGCCCTGTTTATGCACTGCCTGCCAGCTCATCGGGGCGAAGAAGTCAGCGCCAGCGTTATCGATGGAAAACAAAGTGTAGTGTGGGATGAGGCAGAAAATCGTCTGCACGCTCAAAAAGCATTACTTGAGTTTTTACTAACCTCTGATTAGCCTGTTATCAACGTAGGGGAATCTTCCCCTATGCAGTCTGCGTCTTACGTAGTTTAAGGTATTTTTCTAAGACCTTATCCGTATCTTTAGCAAACTCGGTATACACAAAAGCCAGCCCATATAAACTCCGGCTCCCTATCACGATAGAACGTACAATCCTGGCTTTAACCAGCACTCTTTTGAATTCATCAGTAAAAGGCAGATCAAATGCCAGTTCAAAAACCTTACCCTCATCTGCTGGTGCGCCATATTCTATATAAATCCCGCCCATTGAAAGATCAACAGCCTGCCCATGAACGATGGATCCATCAGAAAGCCGTATGAAAACCTTTAAACTAACTCTAAATCGCTCATGACTTCTCTGTTCAGAAGGATCTGGCGCTTTTTCTGGCACACTTTCGGCTGATACTTCCTCTTCCATATCAATAACTTCTTCTGCCAATGGATATTCCTTCTACTAATTAGGTCCAATCAAGATACAATACGCGCATTAATAACAATCCACACCTGTAATCATCTAAGAATAATGAATTTCAAGCATCTCTGTTTATATAGCACCCTATTGGCCACCTCGCCAACACTGTTATGGGGATCTGATCAAGGTAACTATACCGGATCACTCGACTCCTGCCCTGCAGGTGACTACTCTGCTATCAAGTATAGTCCACCCCCGATATTTCCGGCTGATTCTATAGAATCAACAGACGTAAGTGCTGAACAGGTAAAAAATGCCGGTAAATCAGTTAGCACCTTTTCTGGTAATGTCGTGATAGAACGACATCAACTACGTTTACAAGCTGATACCGTTACACACAATAAAGATGCTCAAAAACTGGAACTGAACGGTAACATCCATGTCGATACTCAGAATATGGCACTGAGCGCAAGCAGCGGCTGGATGAACCTTGAGACCAGTGAAAGTGAATTTAAGGACAGCACTTACTATTTACCTGAAATGGGCCTAACGGGAAACACGCCTTTATTTAGTATCTCAGATGATAAAAGCACAATTCTACAGGACACACAATTTTCAACCTGTCCCACCAATAAACTCGACTGGCATATGGATACTGGCTGGCTTGAACTCGATCAGAGCACTGCAACCGGCACTGCAAAACACACTGTTTTCTGGTTAAGTGACGTACCTGTGTTTTATATCCCATGGATTCAGTTTCCACTGGGTGACGAAAGACGCAGTGGTTTTTTAATGCCCGGCATTGGTTTAACCAACAAAAGCGGTTTCGAATTCAGCACTCCCTGGTACTGGAATATCGCACCTAACCAGGATGCAATTATTACCCCCACTCACTTACGTAAACGAGGAGCCATGCTCGCAACTGAGTACCGCTACTTAACTCAAAGCAGCAGGGGTAATCTCGATTTCGAATATTTAGACCGGGATAAAGAGTTCAATGACAGACGCTATCTTGTACACTTTGAAAATAAAAGCAACCTGACAGAAAACTTAAACCTGAACCTGTTAGTTAATGATGCCTCAGACTCGGATTATTTACAGGATCTAGGCTCTAGTATTAATGTCGTTAATACAAGCCATCTGGAAAGAAATGCTAAATTAGATTATAAGAATGGCGCATGGAATGCAGGTTTAATGGTTCAGTCATATCAAACAATTGATGAAAATATTACACTTGATAACAGACCATACAAACGCCTTCCTCAGATCACACTAAACGGCAAGGGTGAACTTGCTGAAATGGATAACAGTTATCTTCTGGGCTCCCTTGATACTGAATGGACTGAATTTGAACATGAAAATACCTTAAAAGCTCAGGGCTCACGATTTCATATTTATCCAAAACTAAGTCTGCCAATTGAAGGCAACGCATGGTTTGTTAAACCCAGTGCCGGTTATATATTTACACAGTATGATACCACTGATAACTCAGGCAATGATGCCAACCTTGATAACCTTGGCCTGAGTGTATTCAGTCTGGATAGTGGATTATTTTTTGAACGTGACATAAGTGAAAGCCCCTTTTTGCAAACACTGGAACCACGCCTGTTTTATTTAAACATTCCGTTTGAAGACCAGTCTTTAAATCCTTTATTTGATACCTCAGAGCAGGACTTCAGTTTTGCGTCTCTATTTCGTGAAAATAGATTTAATGGCATCGACCGTGTTGGTGATGCCAACCATTTAACACTGGCATTAAGTTCACGTATCATAAATAAAGAAACTGGCCGTGAACTTTTTAATATGAGTATTGGTCGTATTTATTACTTTGATGATCAACAGGTCACCTTAAACACAAATGACCCCGTTAATACATCTGATAGTTCTGACATCATTACTGAAATTGGTGGCAACCTTGATCTGTGGCGAGCCAGAGCAACTTATCAATGGAATACAGAAACAAACACATCAGACAAACGCAGCATTCAGTTCAGTTATGCAGCCTCTGATGAAGCTGTATTCAATATAGGGTACCGTTTTCATCGTGAAGAAATTGAAACAGAGAATCTGGAACAAACCGACATTTCATTTGCATGGCCATTTGCACAGAATTACTCGTTATTAACCCGTTGGAATTATTCCCTGACAGAAGAACGTGATAATGAAACATTAATAGGACTGCAATATGAATCCTGTTGCTGGGCATTACGTCTGGTTTCTCAACGTTATATTACAGATGATTTAGATGATCCTTACGACACGTCTATTATGCTTCAATTTGTGCTTAAAGGTTTCGGTAGCATTTCAGACAAAGACGCAACCAGCACACTCAAACATGCTATCCTTGGATATCAACCGGACTATTAACATGCAGCACAACAGAATGAATTTTTTCTCTTTATTATTACTCTCTGGAATTACACTTTTTTCTTCTCAACTACTTGCTATTGAAGAAATAGACTCGGTTGCAATTGTTGTAAACGAAAACATTATTAGCAATCAGGAAATAAGTATTCGATTTGATGATTTCAAACGCCAGTTAGAATTACAGGGTAAATCTCTTCCACCTGAAAAGCTCCTTAAAAAGCAGGTTATTGAACGAATTATATTAGACAGTATTCAATTACAACTAGCTAAAGCCCAGGGCATTCGTATCGACGATCTTCAACTAAATAAAGCACTTGAGTCTATTGCAAAAAAGAACCGCACTACACTCGATGAAATGCATTTACTTCTTGAACAAAAAGGCATCAGTTACAAAAATTTTCGCGAACAAACTCGTAAAGACATGATCATACGCCAACTTCAAAAACGTATGATTTATAGCCGCGTAAAAGTATCACAACAGGAAATTGATATTTTTCTGGAACAACAAAAACAGTCCGGTGATTCAGCTAATGATAAATACCATCTGGCCCATATCCTTATTGCTACACCTGAAGCAGCATCACCTGAAGACGTAACTAAAGCATTAGAAAAAGCCGATAAAGTCATTGACCAGTTAAACCAGGGGCAAGCTTTTAATGATGTCGCATTACGCTTTTCAGACGGTCGCCACGCATTAAAAGGTGGTGACCTGGGTTTACGTAGTGCGGCACAACTTCCTTCATTATTTCTTGATGCTGCTCGACGATTGAAGGTAGACGAAATAACTGTCCCGCTGCGCAGTGCTGGCGGATTTCACATACTTAAACTGATCAACAAAAAAACAAAACAGCATATTGTTAAACAAACTCACGCCAGACACATCTTGATTAAAGCAGATGAGATAACCAGTAATGAAGATGCTCGAAAACAACTTAACGAAGTTAAACTAAAGCTGGATAAAGGTGAGGATTTCGCAAAACTGGCAGCCGAATATTCTCAGGATCCAGGATCAAAGAGTAATGGCGGCGACCTCGGCTGGGCATCAGAGGGTACATTTGTTCCCCGCTTTAATGAGGTGATGAATTCACTTAATGAAGGCCAGTTATCAGAACCATTTAAAAGCCAGTTTGGCTGGCATATTCTTCAGGTTTTAGAGCGCAGACAACAGGATGAGACTGAACAGCTTATTCGACAAAAAGCAGAGCTTGCCATTCAAAACCGTAAGGCCGATGAAGAACTTCAGCTGTGGCTGCGACGTGCACGCGATGAAGCATATGTAGAATACCGCATCGAGACAGACAGTTAAAAATGTTACCTGTTATTGCTATCACTCCCGGTGAACCTGCAGGAATAGGCCCTGATCTGGCTATATTAACCGCACAGGATAATTACGACTGCAACAGAGTTTATTTTGCTGATCCAGAGATGCTGCATCAAAGAGCGCAGGCTCTTGGCATCAATATTAATATCGAAGTTATTCAATCAGCTGCTCATATAAAAGAACCACGAGACAACACGATGTACGTAGTCCCGGTTGAGCTTGCCAGCTCTGCAACACCTGGAGTACTCGACAAATCAAATGCTCAGTATGTACTGGAATGCATACGCCTGGCAGTAGAGTCACAGCAAAACAATAATACTCATGCGTTAATGACCGGTCCGATACATAAGGGCGTGATTAATGAAGCAGGCATTAAGTTTTCTGGACACACTGAATACCTCGCAGAATTAAGCTCTGGAACACCGGTTATGATGTTAGCCGCTGAAGCCGAAAAATTACGCGTAGCATTAGTCACAACACATTTACCCATTAGCCAGGTAAGTAATGCCATTAATAAAGAAAACTTAAAACAGACCATTTCAATCTTACATAATGACCTTCAAAAAAAATATGGCATTAATAAACCACACATTCTAGTTTGTGGGCTGAACCCACATGCAGGTGAAAATGGTCATATGGGAATGGAAGAAATAGAAACTATATCTCCTGTTTTAGAGAACATGCGACAACAGGGAATGAATCTAACCGGTCCATTACCTGCTGATACACTGTTTACTCCAAAGTACTTAAAAGATGCTGATGCTGTACTGGCTATGTACCATGACCAGGGTTTACCCGTTTTAAAGCACGTTGGGTTTGGCCATGCTATTAATATAACCTTAGGTTTGTCTATCATCCGCACATCAGTCGATCACGGCACGGCGCTAGATCTTGCTGCCACCACCCATATTGATAACGGAAGTTATATTGCAGCTTTAGAAACAGCTGTTCATCTGGCAAATAATCAGACCATTACAACGGCGACTTAATTATGGCTATACAACATCGTGCAAAAAAACGTTTCGGCCAGAATTTTTTATCTGATCCAGGCATAATCCAACGCATCATCCAGAGCATTAATCCAAAATCCGGGCAACGCCTCATTGAAATAGGGCCTGGCCTCGGGGCGATAACCTGTCCTGTTTTAAACTTAGTCGGAGAAATGGATGTAATAGAACTGGACAGGGATATCGTGCCCAAACTTCAGCTTAACTGTGGCCTCGACGCCGTACAGAACAATCAACTTCGTATACACAATGTTGATGTTTTAAATTTTGATTTTTCAAAGCTGGGTTATGATGAGCCTTTACGTATTATAGGCAACCTGCCTTATAACATTTCTACACCTATAATTTTTCACCTCGTTGAACACAGTAAATTAATTCAGGATATGTACTTCATGCTACAAAAAGAAGTTGTACTGCGCCTTGCTGCTAAACCAGATACCAGTAATTACAGTCGGTTATCGGTTATGGCACAATATTATTTTCAGGTCGATGCCCTTTTCCTCGTTCCACCTGAGTCATTCGACCCTATACCCAAGGTCGAATCAGCCATCGTACGTCTGGTGCCTCACAAAGATAAACCTGTCAAAGTCGATGACGACAAAGCATTTGGCAAACTGGTAACTCAAGCCTTTTCACAACGCCGAAAAACCTTACGTAATGTACTGAAAGGCATATGTAGCGCACAACAACTAGAATCTATTGGTATTGACCCCTCACTACGCGCCCAATCGCTTACTTTGCAGCAGTTTGCTGATATTTACAATGCAGTGGCATAGATTTAACCACTGAATTTTTTCCTGTATTTTGGTAAACTGTAACCAAACAGACTGGTGATACCTTATGAATAATGACTCTTATAAAATTAGTGTGGAAGTGACCCCTAACTATATTGAAGAACAATCAAAACCAGAACACGAGCATTTTGTCTTCTCATACACAGTCACTATCATCAATGAAGGAGATAAACCTGCACGCCTGCTTACTCGGCACTGGGTCATTACAGATGGGCAGGGTGAAGTACAGGAGGTTAAAGGCGATGGTGTTGTCGGTGAACAACCTTACCTGAAACCTGGAGAAGGGTTTCAGTATACCAGCGGCACCATGATGAAAACACCCAATGGATCTATGGCCGGAAGTTACCAGATGATTGCAGATGACGGATTTCATTTTGATGCCGATATACCCGAATTTTACCTACTATCTCCTACAACTTTACATTAATTTAAATTAATAAATTATAGCGAGAGTAAAAATGGGGCTTAAATTTAGTTATACCCTGTTAGCACCTGTATACGATTCAATAGTTGGTTCTGCAACTCAGAAAATGCGCTTAACAAGCCTGCAAAGACTTAATCGATCAACACCTCAAAATATATTAATCAATGGAATCGGCACCGGGCTTGATATTCCTTTTCTTCCCGAACATCATAATTACACCGCAACCGACCTCACTCCGGCCATGCTTAATAAATGTGATGCACGACTTTCACAACACAATTTAAATATGAAGTTACATACAACCGATGTAATGCAACTTCCTTTTAATGACGATCACTTCGATATTGTTTTAATGAATTTAATTCTTGCTGTCGTTCCTAATCCTGCTTTAGCTCTACAGGAAGCAAGCAGGGTAGTTAAGCCAGGTGGAAAAATTTATATAATGGACAAATTTATTAAACCAGGTCAGTTAGCATTAACCAGGCGTTTACTTAATTTATTTATGCAGCATATAGCAACACGCACTGATGTTGTATTTGAAAAATTACTTGATCATTGCCCCGAGCTTGAATTATTACAAGACAAGCCTGCCCTTATGAGTGGCTGGTTTCGCTTAATTGATCTCGAAAAAAACATTAAATAACCGAATCTGGAAATATAAAAACAAATGGCTACTTACGCAATTGGAGACATACAGGGATGCTACAGACAGCTCAAAGAATTATTAGTAAAACTTGAGTTCAATCCAGATAAAGATAAACTCTGGTTTGCCGGAGATATTGTTAACCGTGGTCCTGATTCATTAAAAACAATTCGCTACATTAAATCACTAGAAGATAATGCTATAACTGTTCTGGGCAACCATGACCTACATTTACTAGCGGTTGCTAATGGCCGAAAAAAACAGAGTAAAAAGGACACCATACAACCAATACTTGAAGCAAGCGACTCAGATAGTTTACTTGACTGGTTATTGCATCGTCCGCTTGTACATTATCAGAAAAAGAATCATATCTGTCTTGTTCATGCTGGCGTTTACCCCGACTGGTCTCTTAAACAAATTTTAAGTTATTCAAAAGAAATGGAGAATATCTTACAGGGCCCTAAATCACATGAATTTTTTCACCATATGTATGGAGACAAACCAAAAAAATGGTCTAACAACTTAACTGGGTGGGATAGACTTCGTTTTATCACAAATTGTTTTACAAGAATGCGTTATATTAATGATGATTTAAAACTTTGCCTAAAAGAAAAAGGTGCTCCTGGTAACAAGGATGATCACATTCATCCATGGTTTGCATTTGAAAGAGAAGAAGAGGACTTAAATATTGTGTTTGGTCATTGGTCGACACTTACCGATCCTAAAGAAAAACACTTTTACCCATTAGACACAGGATGTTTATGGGGTGGAAAACTAACCGCACTTAAAATAAATAGTAAATTAAAAAAAAGAACATCTATAAACTGCCCTAAATCTCAGTCAATTATATAGTTATTTATTTTTTCGCTCATAAGTAACAATATTAAAGTCGAAATTATTTCTTTCATCTTTTCGAATAAAAAATTCGTTAATAATATTCCATTCAAGCACGTCAAACTCTGGAAACCACGCATCACCTTCACATTCTGCATCAACATGCGTTAAATACAACCGATCTGACTTTTCGATCATCTGTTGATATATATTCGCACCACCAATAATCATTACTTCTTCTATGTCACTGACTAACTGAAGTGCAGCATCAATACTATTAACAGAGGTAATCCCATCAGCAGAAAAGCCATTACGACTAATAACTATATTCTGTCGTCCTGGCAATGGACGACCAATTGATTCAAATGTTTTACGCCCCATAATTACGGGCTTACCCATTGTAATTTCTTTAAAGTGCTTAAAATCAGCAGGTAGATGCCAGGGCATTCCGTTATCGGCCCCTATTAATCTATTTTTATCGAGTGCTGCAATAAGAGAAATAATCATATTAAACCGAAAATGGATATGAAATTGGTTCATGATGCTGATAGTCGGTAACTTCAAAATCATCCAGTGTCACCCATGTTTCCAGATCTTCAAGTGATTTAATATCAGGATTAATTTCGAGTCGTGGTGATGGAAAGGGTTCACGTTTAAGTTGAACATCTCTCATTAATTCAAGCTGATCTTCATATATATGCGCATTAACAATCTTATGATATGCCAGTCCCGGTTTATTACCCGTAATTTGTGCCATAATTTTTAAAAAGAAGAAAACCTGAACCTGATTAAAATTTTGCCCCAGAGGAATATCACATGACCGCTGATATGATGTTAAATACAAGGTATCTCCTAGCAACGAAAAAGTATGCGTATGCATACAGGGGCGTAGACAGCCCATATGAAATTCACCGGGATTATAAAAACTTAAAATTTCACCTCGATCATCAATACCTTTAGAAAGGTTATCTACAATTTTTTTCAGTTGATCAATTTTACCGCCATCAGGCTTTTTCCAGTTACGTCCTTGCACACCATAGACGCGCCCCATATCATCTTCACCTTTACGATGTGAATTCTCGAGCCAGACTTTATTATCATTGGCATTTGCATCCCATGTTTTGGTACCAAGAGCACGAAAGTCTGCTGCATTATCATATCCACGTATATAACCAAGGAATTCAGCAATAGCAGATCTCCAATAACTTTTACGTGTCGTAACCAGTGGAAATTCATTCGCTCCAACATCATATGTTAAATCAGCATTAACAACAGTCAGACATTTTTTACCCGTTCGTTTATTCTCAATCCAGTGTCCTTCATCGATAATACGTTGACACAAATCTAAATACTGTTTCATGATGATAAGTTACTTTGTTTTTTGTATGACATTATAAGAATAGTTAAACCAAAAATCACCATAGGTATAGAGAGTTGCTGTCCCTTACTCATCCAGTCGAACATAACAAATCCAAGGTGAGCGTCAGGTGTACGGAAGAATTCCGTTATAAAACGTAACATTCCATAACTGATCATAAATACACCACTTACCGCCATTATTGGTCTTGGTTTGCGAGAGTAAATAAATAAAATCAAAAATAGAATAACACCTTCTGTAAGCGCCTGATAAAGCGATGATGGATGTCGAGCTATTTTATCTCCATAATCTATTGCCCATGGCAAAGCGCTATCCACAGGGCGACCCCATAATTCTTTATTTATGAAATTACCAATCCTGCCAAAACCTAGTCCAAGCGGAACCATAACGGCAATAAAGTCACTTACCTGAAAAAATGTTCTTCCTGTTTTACGGCCGAATAAATACAGGCCTAAAAACACACCTAACATACCTCCATGGAATGACATTCCGCCTTCCCATATACGAAATATAATTACTGGATTTTCTATAAATTTATCAAAATTATAAAAAAATATATATCCTATCCTGCCACCAAGAATCACACCTAACGCGCCATAAAACAACACATCAGATACCTGATCTTTTGTCCAACCAGAGTTAGGTTGCTTTGCACGATAGTTACCAACTGCCCAGGCTGATAAAAATGCGAGCAGATATGTTAAGCCATACCAGTGTATTTGTGCGAAGCCTAAATCAAGGGCAACTGGATCTATTGTGGGGTATAAAATCATGAGAGGAATATTATCAGATTTATCATCTGATATTTAAGTATGTTTTGTATTTGTTAATTTTAAATAACAATCACTGTCAAAAACAGAAAAATAATTAGATATTACTGCGCTTTCCTTCAGTAGGGTGGGACAACTCTAACCCCTTTTTGATGCCATCAAAACTCGTTAGTTTTTTCTCCGACTCTGTTAAACACGGTTGTTAGTTATCCGTTGATAACTATGATGTCCTAACGGAGTCGTCACGACACCAATAACTTCTGTGGCATCACTAAGGGGAGGAGCGCAAACAGCGCGTTCCATCCCCGCGTGCGATGTAGCTTTGCTTTATCTAGCTCGATCTTTATTTCGTTCTTTATCTTGTCTGCTCTTTTTCTGGGATTAAAATACGGCTGTCTCTGCATTTTCTACAGACAAAAAAATACCCGGGCCATTGCGGGCCCGGGTATTTTAGGTGTTAAATCCTGGCAGTGTCCTACTCTCACATGGGGAGACCCCACACTAC